>JBGCDT010000504.1:0-14296 GCA_045105695.1 Saprospiraceae bacterium
CGAGTTCCAAGCAAATTCAAATTCGGCCCATGAAGCAATAATATTTTGTTAGCCATAATTAAGTCTTTTGATTTTAGTCTTTAGCACGTTCAATACACTAAAAGAAACCCCATCAACCTCCATAAATTGATTAATACACCAGCAGATTCACCGCCCCACCTCTCTCCCCTCACCCTCTTAACCTCCTCTCCCTTTTCCTCCCCACAAAGATGCCTTCTTTTAATAAAATCTCAAACATTATCTTTACGGCCATGAAAACAATTCGTTATCCCATCCTTTGTTATCCGCTTGGAGACGATGCCGTCCTTGGCCTTTTAGTCGGTACGGAGTATCAAGTCGTACAGCCCGTGATGAAGCAAGTGAAGTCCGTTCTGACCGATCACCTTCAGCGCATGTATAAGAAAGAGGCCTTCTACCCCTACATCGAATTGGAGAAAACCAAACTGAAAACCATCAGTGTAAAAATACGACCGACTTATCAGGACGACTCTGGGCGGTATCCGCTTTCGCAAACTTTTCAAATCCCCGTTTCTGTAGTCTATGGCCAAACGGAAGATGGATTGTACGAATGTTACTTGCCGCTTTTTGACGAAAGTTTTTATTATTATGATCCTAAGCAATTCAATTCGCTGGTACAACATTTTGCCGCTTATCTGCTGAATGACTTACCTCCCGAAACGCTTTATCAGCACATGGGCTATCCAGAACCTAGTTTGGAATATGTAGAACTTCGCATCAATGAAGACCGCGAGTGGAAAGCCTGGGGACAACAATCCGAACGCAAATTCGAGATGCTTAGTCGATTGGCCGTGCGCTATCCAGAGACAAATGGACAACAACGCCAAAAGCAAATCATCCCAGATGTGGCCTGGGAAATGGAAGACAAAGTGGAGCAGGTTATTGAAAAAATAACAACGGCCAACGCCAATCTACTTGTAGTTGGAAATCATGGCGTCGGCAAAAGCGCAGTCCTCAAACAGGCCATGCGCAAAATCAATCAACATACAAAAAGACTCAAAGCCGAGAAGTCGTTTTGGCAACTCCTCCCTCGCCGGATCACCTCCTCTGCAAAGTTTTTGGGACAGTGGGAAGAGAACTGCGAGGTCATGGTCGAGGAGTTACAATCTGCCAATGGTACGCTCTGGGTCATTGATGTAATTCGATTGTTACAAATCGGTGGAAAAGGACCAGAGACTAGTGTCGCTGCTTTTCTAACACCGTTCTTACAATCGGGTGCGCTACAAATCATTGGCGAAGTGACGGACAAAGAATTGGAGAGCATGCGACGAATGTTGCCAGGTTTTACGGCTTCTTTTCAGATTGTAAAAATTGCAGACATGCCCGAACCGAGGGTTCATAAAGTGATGGAGCATTTTGCGAAGTATGTTTCTAAAAGTCATAAGATTCAGCTTACGCAAAAAGCACTGACAATGGCTTATCGCTTATTGAATCGTTATTATCCCTATCAAAGTTTCCCTGGAAAACTCATTCCTTTTCTTACTCAATGTGTGAATGTTGCTAAAATGAGTACCAGTTCAAAAATTGGATTGGAGGCTGTAGTGCAGCAGTTTATTCAGCGCAGTGGTCTACCTGAACTCTTTCTTCGGGACGATTTGTTGTTGGACACTAATGAATTGAATGAGTTTTTTACGAGTAGAATTATTGGTCAGTCCGGAGCAGTGGAAAAGATGAGCTCCGTCGTAAAGATTTTCAAAGCAGGATTGAATAATCCCAGCAAGCCGATTTCTACTTTGATTTTTGCTGGTCCTACAGGTGTAGGTAAAACCGCTTGCGCAAAAGCATTAGCGGATTATTTCTTTGGAAAAGGGAATAGTGATTCACCGCTGATCAGAATCGACATGAGTGAATTTCAATATCCACATCAGATTTCGAGACTCATCGGAGCAGGTAGAGAACCAGGGCAATTGATTCAGAATATTCGCCAGCGACCATTTGCGGTTGTATTGTTAGATGAAATTGAAAAAGCGAATCCCGCCATCTTCGATGCCCTGATGACAATGCTCGACGAGGGCGTAATGCTTGATAATTTCGGACGAGTTACCAACTTTAGAAATACCATTATCATACTCACCACTAATCTCGGTGCGAGTAGTAATCAGGCTATTGGCTTTTCGCAAACGGAGTCTCCGGAATTGGTTTGGTTGTCTGCTATCAAAAAGCACTTCCGCCCAGAATTTGTCAATAGAATAGATGCCGTTGTTCCTTTCAATGCTTTGAATGCTAAAGATATTCGTCAGATTTGTTTAAAAGAATTGGAAGAAGTAAAGAAACGTGAGGGCTTTGTCAAACTGAATCTATCGCTGGATTTTACACCAGCTTTGGTGGATTACATTTCGACTATTGGTTTTGATAAAAAGTTTGGAGCGCGGCCTTTGCAGCGCGCTATCGACCAATCTGTCATTGGGACTGTTGCGAATTGGATGTTGAAGAATCCAGGTTTAGAAGGACAACGGATTAAGGTGGATTTTAAAGAAGGGCAGGTACAGGTGAGGAAAATGAAAATGAAAACTTAAATGAAAATTAAAGGGGCCTCTAGCGTATGGTTCGCAACGAAGGGAACCTCACAGAGACTCTGAGAAACAAACCTTGAGCTTGATGCACTTCAACCGCTAGTGAATCCCACAGTAAACACAGAGCAAAACCTAACAATACGCACACGCACCCTCCTCAGCACACTCTGCGATTTCCATGGGATATAAAACACACAGAACCTGTTGAAGTTTTGTTCTTTGTATCGAGAGAGCTAGATTTTTTCTGAGTTCGTAGCCTTAGCTACGGGCGAAGAAAAAGCGGAAGAGTGAAGGAAAAAGATGCTTTCGCAGATTAATTAATAAAATTTAAACAGGTTCACAGTAAAATAGCCGCAGCTTTCTAAGCCCAAATGCAATCCAGCCGCTAAACAATTCCTCATAAAAAAATAAAAACCCAGTGCGAAAAACTAACTTCATAACTCAACAAAAGACGTTATGAAAAAGACCAATCTAATCTTAGTCCTTCTGCTTTTCAGTACTTCAATGATTGCTCAAAACTTTGCCGCTGTAAATACGACTTGGCATTTCAGTAACTGGTCCTGGGATGAAATAGATGATAGTTTCTTCAAAGTTGTAGCAGATCGAGATACGACAATTGACAATAAGTATGTAACCATTTTAGAAATGTATGCAAATGGAGAATACATTCCTGAGGCGAGGCTCTTCATTCACGAAACTGATGACAAAGTTTATTTCTTTGAAGAGAATGATTTTCATCTTTTGTATGATTTCAATTTAGAAGTTGGAGATACTTTGTTTTCTAATATTCCAACCAATAGGAATTATTATGACATTGCAACGAATAATTTTGCGCCCAGCTCTGTTGAGGTGACTCAGATGATTGTGGATTCGATAAGTTATTTGACGGTAGAAAATGTAGAATTAAAAACGTTGCATACCAGAGAGTCTCTCAGTCCTGACAATGAGAACTGCCTTAGATATGGAGCAATACATGAGCGATTAGGTAGTAGGAATGGGCTATTTGGCCAATCTTGTATGCAACTTACTGTCGGATGGTCAGGGAGATTGAGGTGCTACTCGGACAATGATATTTTCTACCAGCCAGTATCAATAGCATGTGAATCAGGATTTAACAATACAACAGAGGTTCGGCAACACAGCATTGACTACTACCCCAATCCTGTAAATGATATCATCCATTTGTCTGGTGACAAAACTTACCTTTTGTCTAGCTATAAGATTTATGATTTCAGTGGTCTATTAATTTCAGAAGGAGAAATATTAAATAGAGACATTAACTTGACTACTCTTTCAAAAGGTATTTATTGGTTACAGCTAATTGATAAAAATGACCAATCAATTGATATTAATAAAATAATAAAACGCTAATATCAGATCCGCTATTAATCAAATTATAAAGACAAAGCATCCTCTCCAGTTCTGCGAGATCAATTAAACAAAGCTCAAATAATTTACTCCAGGCCGGTACTTCTTCTTCATCGCCTCCACAATCATTTCATAATCTGCCGCTTCATTCTGAAAATCCAATTGCTCTACATCAATAATTAAAATGGGAGTCGTATTATCCGTTCGGAAATAATCATAGTAGGTCTCCTGAATACCTTGTAAATATTCAGCAGTAATATCCTGCTCATATTCACGGCCACGTAGTTTTATTTTCTCCAATAGGTTATCAACCGAGCGATGAAGGAAGACAATTAAATCCGGTTTTGGAAAACTCGTTTTCAAGATATGAAACAGTCTTTGAAATAAACGGTACTCCTCTGCATTCAAGTTATTTTTTGCAAAAAGCAATGTCTTTAAAAAGAAATAATCAGAGACAATTAAATCCTGAAATAAATCCCGCTGTGTTTGTTCTTGCAACTGCTTATGTCGCTCCGTCATAAAAAATAATTCCACTGGGAAAGCATAGCGTTCCTGGTTTTCATAAAAAAAAGGTAGGAATGGGTTATCTGTAAATTGCTCCAATATCAACCGGCAATCAAAGTCCTTTTGCAAACGGTGACAAAGAGTCGTTTTACCAGCGCCGATATTTCCTTCTATGGCTATGAAATGATGTGGAAATGGATTTGTCATTTTGTGTGTCTCTTCTTTAGTATGTAATTGTTTGATTGACTGGAAATAATCAACAGGTTCTTCAAGCATATTTTAAATGACCAATTCAGGAATAAGGATTTACTAAAATCACTTCCTCATCATCCGCAGAAGGGCCATAAGTTGCAGGTATCGGAACACCTAGTATTCTCAGATAAACGCCCAACTGTGCCCGATGATGCACCAAATGATTCATACAGAATATCCGTAACACCTGCTCCTTTGGCAAAGTAAATAGAACCTCCTCTCCATAAGTCATAGACCAGTCATCGGTCATTATCTCATCAGGTGCCGAAGCTAAAGATTTTTTTGCGGAAGCTAATAACTCGTCGTAATAATTCAGTAGCTCCTCTGTTGTTTTTATGTCTTTTGGCTCGAAGCCAAAGAAGTCCAGTTTGTCTGCTTCTATGCAAGCCGTCCACCAGCTCAGTATTTCTGCAACGTGAATAGCGAGGCGACCCAAGGCCTCAGATTTCTCCGCTGGCTTAAAATCCTTTTGATCGAAAGGAACGACTGCTAAAAATTTCCTAGTAACAGTGGCTTCTAGCCTTAACTCTTGAAGTAGTTGTTCTGCTTTTGTCATTGGATTATTTTTAGTTCCTGAAACGTCTAAACGTATTACTTCCAGTCCGTCCTCCGAACGGTCATATAATTCTTCTACACTCAATCCTAAAATCGGATGCACCACATCAGCAGCAATATCCATCATCGGAATCAATACAAAATTTCTTTCTTGCATATGCGGATGTGGGACAGTCAGCTTTGTATTTTCAATAATTTCGTCATCATAAAAAATGATATCAATATCCAAGACACGAGCCGTCCACTTTTCTAGGCGCTCTCGACCACAGGAAGCTTCAATCTGATGAATTGCCTCCAGTGTTTCCAAAGCAGACAATTTCGTTTCCACTAAAAGCGCATAATTGATAAAATCGGGTTGGTCTGTTTTGCCCCAAGCGGCCGTTTCGTAATAGGCAGATTTTTTTAAGACAGAACCTATACGTTCCTCAATTTGTCTTTCCGCTTCTGCTAGCATTGCTTCACGGTCTCCTATATTGGATCCGAGGTGGAGGTAAACATTGTGGAGTTGATTCATAAATTGATACGACTCTTAGGTAGTCGGTTTTCACTATTTTTTTCTAACCTACTGTAATGTAGGCTTTTCCTTCTTTGAAAAATCGATTCTAAAACCATCGTTTTCAAGAACACAAAGTTAATTTTGAAAAGCAGAAAGCCAATGAAAAAGATAAGTAATCATTCAAAATAATTAGTAGCCTATCATTATTCTTGACAGCCTACTTAGAGAAAAGCAGGCATAGGTATCCCTAGGAAAGATTACTGAAAACCAGCTCCGCCTACCCCATCAAACTGATTCCGCCCATAGGGCACTTTGATGAAGTCGAGTGCGCCAGGTTTCACACCCAAAGAAAAAGAAAAGACATTTCTATCAGGCCACCAACCAATACTCATTTGCCAACAGTGCAAATCACGAGAGATGGTGATACTCGGATAGACTAAGTTTTTACGCTTGATATCGTAAGAGAGCTGCGAAAGGTTAATCCTCATTTTATCTGTAATCTGCAGGTTTCCACGAACTGTGATGGAGTGAGTCGTGATGCTAAAAGTATCTCGTTCCAACGTACCTTCGCCGATACTCCTCAGATCAAACTTAATATCATGACTGATACTGAAGTTCTCTATCAAGCTAAGGAAGCTCTCGTTTTTGACACCTTTTGGACCGCCAGCCTTGGGACGTTTATTATTAGATTTATTCCCACTTATCATTTCCGCTAACTTCTTCACCGTGAATCGAGTTCTCAGGGTGGCATTTGCGTTGACAAAACGAGCCAAACGTTTTCGGTCATCCCATACAAATTCCTCAACCCTTCTATTGTTTTCCGTAAGATAAGGATCGAAAGTGGCGGTGAATACAAAGTTCGTAATACTAGGAATAATCGTAGCACGACTATTCACTCGGATCGTGTTCCAATTCAAAGTATCCGCAGCTAAAT
This sequence comes from Saprospiraceae bacterium, assembly GCA_045105695.1. GTDB lineage: Bacteria > Bacteroidota > Bacteroidia > Chitinophagales > Saprospiraceae > CALGLS01. The sequence continues at coordinate 6,641 of JBGCDT010000504.1, forward strand.
TGTAGCTACCATTTAGATTCACACTATCGAAAATCTTGAAGCGTTGCTCTGTAGAATCTTTTTTAGAATAGTATTTCCCTTCAAAGTTATTGGTGACGCCGTAGGTTAGATTCAACTGTTGACCGCTACTCGACGGTTGATCAGAATAGACTCCTCCCTGGAAAATCGAATAGGTATCAAATTGGGTATCAAAATCTTCATTATCTACATTGAGTTCATTAGAGTTTTGTACTTTTCTAAAATAATCCCAAGTATCAGTTGTATAATCCGGCGTATAATTGATACCAATATTAGGAGTCGCAATATGTCGGATTCCACGGATTGGCCCTCGTTTGAAAAGCATTGTACCGAACAGCTTGGTATTCATGCTAACCCCTGCATTGAACAAACGCAAGGGTTCAAACCCAGTATTCGTTTGATCTATCACTGTTCCATATTGAGTCGTATCGTAAACAATAACTCCGTCTGTAGAATCTATAACAATGGTATCAATAACAGGTGTAGGATCGAAGACACGATCCAGTGTTTTAAAATGCCAAACCTCTGTGTAAGAAGCACTTGGGTTTACATTGATGTATTTCAGAATTCGGAAGCTTGCATCTGTTGATACTCTGTGTTTTGCACCGAAGCGAGCGTCTGTTAATGTTTGCTGGGTGAAGACCGTTGTATCTGCCGCTTTGAAAGTATTCTTTGCTTCACCTCTGTAGGTAAAACCAATTTTATCATACCACTTCTCATCTGCGTTTGGGTCTTTACTTTCGAAAGGCGCGATTCGTCTGGTGACGAAAGTCAAATTTGGGAGATTTACAGTTACCTCTCTTGAATTCGTATTTTGAGAATGATTTACACTTGCGGTAAGGGTGAAAGGTTTGTCTGAGAATGTTTTTGTAAGATTAATGTTAGAACGAGTGTTGTTTTGTTGTACAGATTCCGCATCATTGAAATTACGACTCTGGTAATTATTCGTTTGAAAGTCAAGACCTCCACTAAATTTCAAAGTCGGATGAGCCTTTGCATCCTGGCTGTGACTCCATACGGCAGAAAAGGATTTATCACTTACAATATCAATTCCCCGCTCCACTCGCTGGTCAGAGAAATTCAGGCTCAGACTACCATTGTACTTGTATCGTTTTTTGTATTGAGAACGAGCCGACAATCCCCAGGTTCCTCTAGTGTAGATATCTCCGGTGACCGTAAGATTCACGTAATCATTGATTGGAAAATACCAGCCCACTCCCCTGAGTCCGTAACCAAGGCGATCTGAGTATTCATAATTTCTTGGAAAAATCAAACCTGTCCGTTCCCCCAATTTCAAAGGAAAAAAGCCGAAGGGTAACCAAATTGGAGTTGGTACACCACCCAGTTCGATATTAGAAGGACCTACGACAACGACTTTGTTTGGAACAACTTTCTGCTTCGTAGAGCGAATCCCGAAGTGCGGCTCCGGATGATTACAAGTTGTAAATACAGCGTTCTTACTATAAATATGCTGATGCTGATCCAAGCTATCTGAATCCTCACCAAAGAACTTCGTTTTACCACCAAGGACATTCATACCATTATATACAGAGACTGCTTCGAGGACTACTCCCTTTTTTGTTTTGAAATTGAAGCGCATCTTCTTAGCCGTAAAATCCTGAGTTGCATCTGTAAATTTAGGCAAGCCTGTTTTAACACCTGAGCTGTCCTGACGGAAAGAAGCAGTCACGATATTATCTACCCAATTGTAGACAATGTAATCCGCCTCCAATTTTATCTCTCCATAAGTAACATAAGCTTCGCCCCACAAGTGAATCTCTTTATTAGCAATATCATAGAGCATAGAATCTCTACCAAAGGATTCTACCTCCTGATCGAGCGAATCTTTAGAGTAAGCAACTGTAGAAGTAGAGGTAAAAGTTTGCACAGACAAGGAATCAGATGCCATCCCAAGTGAAAGGCTATCTACAATAGAAGTATCCAAAAGGGCTGCGGACTCTTCCATGATTTGGAAAAGGGAGTCTTCATTTATATCAAACTCAGGAGCTGTAATTGGGAAACCAAAACTATCTAAACTAGTAGACGGCAAGCTGTCTAACACCGGCCTTTCCTGCGCGAGGAGCGCGAAGCAGGAGCCGAAGCAAAGTAAAATTGTTATGAGTAGTTTTGTTTTCAACTAATTAATTGTTTTTCTTTGCGGCTGGTTTTGAGTTCTTTATATAGTAGTGGCAGCTTGGCATTGTATTTTAAGTTTGATAATATGTTCTATTAAATTAAAATGAAAATTGAAACCGCTCTCAGATGAAACTAAGCCTTTCTATTAATTTACATTTTACCAATAGTTAAATTTGGCTTTGAAATTTGAAAACTAATTTCACTAGAAACACGACCAATCTATCCAAATGACAAAATCAAACTTCCTAAAATTAACGACCGTTCTTCTAGTATTGCCTTTTGTTAACATTTACTTTAACGATTTGGTAAGACCGTCTGCTGTAGATCACTTTTGTACAGATCACAACCTTAACATTTCAGTTGGTCAAACGCAGCACCAACACAGCTGTTTCATTCCACAGCTCGATGCCGAAACCCAGGTGTTCGAGACACCCGATTTTGGCGCTGAGATGGGCAAATATATTAAAGATAATTTTGGGAAAGGAAATAATTTCAGCATCAAAACAGTCGTCATCGATCCAGGGCATGGAGGTCGAGACAATGGTACCTCTGGAAGTTATGCTATTGAAAAAGATATTGCCTTGAAAATCGCCAGAAGACTGGGTGTCAATTTGAAATATAATTATCCAAATATCCGAGTCATTTACACCCGAAAAGATGATCGCTTTATTCCTCTAAATGACAGAGCACGTATCGCCAACGAAAATGATGCGGACCTTTTCATTTCTATCCATTGCAACTCTCTTCCAAAAGCTCCAGGCAATCAAAGAGTGAAAGGTTCAGAAACTTACGTTATGGGATTGCACACTGCGGAGCAAAATTTAGCGGTAGCGAAAAGAGAAAACTCCTCTATCCTTTACGAGCAAGATTATAAAACGCAATATGATGGTTACGATCCAAATTCACCGGAAGGCCATATTATTTTGTCTATGTATCAAAATGCTTATCTCGGACAGAGTATATTATTGGCCGATCAGGTAGAAAATAAAATTGCAAACTACGCTGGTAGAAATAGCCTTGGTGTAAAGCAGGCTGGCTTCGTTGTCTTGAAACTAACGACAATGCCGAGCGTCTTAATAGAAACAGGGTACCTCAGTAACTCAGAAGATGAAGCCTACCTCTCTAGTGATGATGGGCAATCTGCCATGGCACTTTCCATCCTCGATGCCTTCTCTGCTTACAAGCGCGAACTGGAAGGTGGCAGTGCGTATAACAATGCTTTTGCAAAAAATGATAACCTAACAAAGACAGTCCGCGTAAAAAGTTCAAACGCTCAGCTCAATCAAAAACCAGCTAACCAATCTCCCGACAATCGAACTACGGAAGAATACGTTCATCAGGCCAGCAAGGGGATGGCTCCTACACTTATGGTTAGCGATAGCAAAGGATCTACATTAAAGTCATCAAAAGCGACCTCAAGCACTTACAAAATATTATTACAACATTCCAAAGATGCAGCGAATACTTCCATAAGCCCCTGGAAAGACATCGACTACTCGATCCAAGTCGTCCGGGAGAACAATAGCTATAAGTACTTCGTTATAGGTTTTAGAGATCGGGCTTCTGCCACAAAAGTAAAAGAAGAAATGAGACAGAAAGGATTTCGGGAAGCTTTCGTAGTAGAATATCGGGATGGAATTAGAATAGATTGATTCGACCCTTTGGGTATTCATTAAAGTCTTTAGCTATTAGTCTTTTGTCTTTAGTACCTTCGCCCGCGAATTAAGCTTATCAAAGACTAATTACTAAAGACTTCTAAAAAAAAACATATGTCTAACGAAACGAAAATCGGAATTTTATCAGTGGTTACCATAGCGCTGTTTATTTTCGGTTTTAAATTTATTAAAGGACAGAACCTCCTCTCCTCTTCCAATGTCATTTACGTAAAGTACGATCAGGTGGATATGATGTCCGTCTCTTCCGGTGTAATGATCAATGGATTACAAGTGGGAGTTGTTACAGATATCTACCTAAACCCGGAGACAATGAAAGATGTAATAGTAGTGTTAGATATCGAAGCAGATGTCCCAATTCACAAAGATGCTGTTGCCGAAATTATTAGCGAAAGCATGATGGGTGGGAAGGCCATTCGGATTGTAGAAAACAAACCTTGCTCAGGAGAAAGCTGTGTAGAGAGTGGAGATTACATAAAAGGACGAACGCTGGGACTGCTAGAAGCGATGGTTCCGAAAGGAGAAATATCAGAATACTTAGCTACAATATCAGAAAACATCAGCCCTGCTTATGACTCGCTGAATCAATCTTTAAGAGATACTTCAGCTGAAAATCTAATTGGTAAAACCATGCAGGATCTACAGATTACGATGGCAAACCTTAAGCAGACGACAGACCAACTAAACGGTTTGATGGCTGCTTCTTCTGGTTCTGTAAAAAGAACGATGAGTAATCTCGAATCCATTTCTGGTAACATAAAAGACAACAACGAGCGCATCAATAATGTATTGGCTAATGCAGAAGGTCTCACGGACAAATTGAATAAAGTTGACATTGATGGAACAGTTAATTCGGCAAATAAAGCAATGGTGAGTGCAGACGAAGCGATTATTCAATTGAAGGAAAGCTTGAAAAAAGCAGACCAGGCTCTTGAAGAATTTGCCAGCGTTGCTAAAAAAATAAACGAAGGTGATGGCACAATGGCCATGCTCATAAATGATCCTGAATTTGCGCAAAAGCTAAACGCTACCGTTAGTGACTTAGACGCACTGCTGGTCGATTTCAAAGATCATCCTTACAATTATATGCCTTTAAAATCCAGAAGACGAGTAACTAAATGGAGAGAGAAAGACGAGGAAAAGGAAAGCGAGTAAAAGGTGGAAATTCACAGTCGCCACTAAAGGCCATTCGCAATAGCTATGCAGATATGGGAGTCGATGCCTATTACCTGAAGAACGGCAAGCATTATAAGAATCCACATTTCAAATACATACAGCAGTTGCTGCTGCAAAACGAATCCAGAATTGACTACAGCTCAGTTCTGGATTTCTGTTGTGGTAGCGGAGAGGTGAGTCAGGTTCTTCAAACCTTGGGCTACAAGGACAGCACGGGCTGTGATCCTTACACGCAAAAAGCTTATAGTCTAAAGATGGAAAAAACCTGTCTGGGCTATACTTTTGAAGATGTCATCAAAGGAAAATTAGAAGACCAGAAATACTCATCAGTCATCTGTAGTTTTGCCATGCACCTTTGCGAACCTAAGCAACTATATCCTTTAGTACATCAGCTTTTCCAAAGGACGGAACAGGTTGTGATCATTACACCGCATAAGCGACCAGCGCTCGAAGAACTGGATGGAGTAGAACTAAGTTTTGAGGACTTTGTTTTGACGGAGCGGGGAAAGCGGGTGCGGCTGCGGGCCTTTAGGAAATCACATTAACCTCTGCCTCCAGTCTAATTCCAAACTGTTTTTCCACATCAGCCATTACTCGTTCTGCATGGGCCCAGATGTCTTTGCCTTTTGCTTTTCCGTAATTGACTAGTACCAGCGCCTGGTTTTTATGGCAGCCGGTCTCCCCTACTCTTTTACCTTTCCAGCCACATTTTTCGATGAGCCAGCCTGCGGGAATTTTCACTTTTCCGTTTGGTAAATCATAGAAAGGCATCTTAGGATATTGCTTTTGTATTTTTGTAAACACTTTGTTAGAAACTTCAGGATTTTTGAAGAAGGAGCCAGAGTTGCCAATCTTTTTCGGATCAGGTAATTTGCTAGAGCGAATTTGAATGACAGCTTTACTGACGTCGGCAATGGTTGGGTTTTTTATTTTTTCATCCTTGAGTACCTGTTGGATCGCGCCGTAGCTGATATTGACTTTTGGTTTTAGCGAAAGCTTAAAAATGACTTCTGTGATGAAATATTTTCCTTTGAGTTTTCTTTTGAAGATGCTGTCCCGGTATCCGAAGTTGCAATCTTTGTGGCGGAAGGTTTTTAGTTCTCCGGTTTTTAGATCTACGGCTTTGAGTTGATGAAAGACATCTTTGAGTTCTACTCCATAAGCTCCGATATTTTGAATCGGCGAAGCACCTACGGTCCCTGGAATAAGCGATAAATTCTCTATACCTCCCAATCCTTGACTGATGGTCCAGAGCACGAATTCATGCCAGTTCTCTCCTCCACCTGCTCTTACGTACACGCTGTGTTTGAAGGATCTGCTGATCTCTTGCCCCATGATTTGGTTGTGAAGGACGAGGGCTTCGATATCTTTGGTGAGGAGCATATTGGAACCGCCACCTAAGATGAAGAGCGGGCCAGTGTAGGCATTTAATAACTTTTGCAATTGTATTGTTGAGTAGATGGGGAGGAAGGCTTTGGCTTTTACGTTGAGGCCGAAAGTGTTATACTTTTTTAGGGCTTGGTTTTTTTTGATTTGGAAATTTGGAGGGAGGTTGATCGACAAAATATACAAAGTTTAAAAGTTGCTACAGTAGCTAGCTAAAAGCATTGGTGCTGAATTGGTTATTTTCTACGTGTACTTTTTTCTTGGCAAAAAAGTACCAAAAACCCTAGGCTTTATAAAATTTGCCTAAAAACCAACAGCTTTCCCGCTCGCAATCCGAGGTCGCCTCCAAGAGGCTCTGGATTGCTCTTTTTGTCAGCCCTTTGCTGATTTTCTTAACGGCAAATTTTATAAGGCCGGTCCGCCTGACGTCTGGCAATTGAACATTGACTTTACAGATAGTCTGGTGATTTTATAAACAACAGGTTTAACTATACTTCAGGACATTATCAACTTAGCTGTTGTATTCTATTCATCCAAATCAAGGGACAAAAACCTCAAAGCCCCAAAGCCCTTTCTTCACCGGCAACAAAACCTGCTCCCCTTCTACCGCCTCCGGAAACATATCAGCCTCCGTCTTCAACCGCTCTAATTTTCCTTCCTTCAGCACAAACAAATAATACTCATCCGGCTCCTCACTGTTCAACAAACCATAACGGTCGGAATAAATACCTTCCGATTTTACAAAAGTAACAGGTACTTCTTCGACACCACTGAAAGACAAAGTTCTATTGGTAAAGCTAACAAAAAAAGGCATTAACAAAACGCTAAAAATAACAACCGCTATCGACAACTGAAATTTGGTAAAGGTCTCCATCGGCACCTGATCTAGTTTGTCCCTCGTCAAATAATAGCTCAATCCAATACCAAACAACACCCCAAATAACAATGCTCTTACAACCAACTGCTTCGCTCCAAATGTATTGCTGAATTGCTTGATCTCTAATGCCATTAAAACCACAACACTCAGAATAGCCACAAGAATGAAAGCTACCCGAAGGTATTCCTCTGGCTTTAATTTTATTCGGGCTCCAAAGCCACCGCTGATATGGTCTCTTAGGTTTTTCAAATACTGATAAGGTTGATAAGGTTGATAAGGTTGATAAGGTTGATAAGGTTGATAAGGTTGATAAGGTTGATAAGGTTGATAAGGTTGATAAGGTTGATAAGGTTGATAAGGTAAAAAGATTATGTGGTATTGAGAACGAAA
>JBGCDT010000505.1:0-4349 GCA_045105695.1 Saprospiraceae bacterium
TTGGACTGCTACTGATGCTTGTGGAAACTCCAGCTCTTGTATGCAAACTATAACCGTTGTAGACAACTCGCCTCCTACTATCTCTTGTCCTGCAGATCAAAATTTAACTTGCACGGATTCTACTGAGCCAGCAAACACAGGTAATGCTACCGCTAGTGACAATTGCACCAACGACGCAGATATCGAAATCACTTTCTCTGATGTTTCTACTCAAGGTAGTTCGGGATGCAGTGCATCAACTTATAGTATCACTCGTACTTGGACTGCTACTGATGCTTGCGGAAACTCCAGCTCTTGTATACAAAATATAACTGTATCTGATACTCAATCGCCTGTAATTGTTTGTCTTCCAAACCAAACGCTTAGTTGTTTTGAAACGGTTCCGACTCCGATCACCAACGCCGCTGACTTCATTGCGGCAGGTGGAATCATTACAGATGATTGTACGACGGATCTTGCTGACTTTACTGTTTTTGTTTCTAATGAATCGAACAATGGAGACAACTGCCCTGGGAATTCAAGAACGATAACCAGAACCTACTATGTTCAAGATGCTTGTTTGAATACATCAACTTGCACGCAGACTTTCACCTATTTGGAGAGTACACAGGCTCCTGTTATCACTTCAATTTTACCGACTTGCTACAAGTATTGCGCTTCGCTAAATAATCCATTAGAAGAAGATATTACTTATGAAACTGATTGTTCCTTTGGAGCAGAAGTGAGCATTGAAGGACCGACAGTTATCGGACAGGCCAATTGCCCTGGTACCATTTACAGATATAGCTACACCGTCATAGATGATTGTGGTCGTAGTTCCGTACCTGTTACTCGTGACTTCATTGTAGGAAACGATGGCCCTACTATCAATTGTCCTCCATTCAATTTAATTCTGGAATGTGGTAACCTTAATAACCAGGATTATATTGACACACACCTTGGAATTGCATCAGCAAATACTTCTTGTAGCTCTGGATATACATTGAATTATTCTCCTCAAAATTTCAACACTCTTTCTTGTGGCAGCACGACAGTCGTAACTTTTGTTGCAACAGATGACTGTGGCAGAACCGCTTCTTGCACAACAACGATTAGTATACAGGATACGGAAGCTCCAGTGTTCACGACTATACCTTCTGACAATTTCAACGTGGTTGAATGTGCCGATGATTTAGGTTCCTCTTTTGACTTCTGGGTTGACTACATGGAAAGTGGATTAGCTGCTGAAGATGCTTGTGATGATAATGTAAGTATTCAGGCTATTGACACTCCATTCAATTCAGATTGTATCCTTGGCGATGCTGAAACACTGGTCACTTTCATAGCAACAGACAACTGTGGCAACCAGGCCTCTATCACCAAATCATTCACCGTAACGACAACGACCTTAAGTATTGTTTTAGCTGGCGAAGTGTCCACCCCCACAGAAGAATCCGTTTCTAATGTTGCTGTCACACTAAACGCTAACAATGCACTTACAAATATGATGGAAACGACAGAGGACGGGTATTATGGCTTTGACAACCTTACGGAAAATCAAAACTACACCATCACTCCATCGCTCAATGAAGACCTCCTCAACGGAGTCTCTTCCTATGATTTGGTTTTGATTAGCAAACATATTTTACAGATGGAAACGCTCGACTCTCCTTACAAGATCATTGCTGCAGATGTTAATAATTCTGGTAGTATAACAACTATGGATTTAGTAGCGCTGAGAAAAGTAATTCTACACATTGAGGATGAATTTCCAAACAATAGCTCTTGGCGTTTTGTACCGGAAGACTATACTTTTCCAGAACCATCTAACCCTTTTGCTAGTATTTTCCCAGAGGAAGTTTACATAAATGGTTTACAGACTACAGAGCAGCATAACTTTGTGGCCGTCAAAACAGGAGATGTAAACAACACTGTTGTAGCCAACGATTTAGCTGGTAGTAATTCCCGACATTTCGAAGATCAACTTATTTTTGAAATCGAAGATCGTGAAATTTCAGCTGGCGAAACTTTTGAAGTTACTTTCTCTACTTCTGAATTTCATCATATGTCAGGGTACCAGTTCACCTTGGCGTTTGACCAAAGCAATTTGGACTTCGTTCAAGTTATGAATACTGATTTACCGAATTTATCTGATGGTAATTTTGGATTCAGTCATTTAGAAAAAGGATTGATCACAAGTAGTTGGCATCATCAAAATGCCATCAGCCGTCAGGGTTCTTCTGATTTATTCCAGCTGCAATTTACCGCAACGACTTCAGGGAAAATTAGTGATTGGATTCGAATTGGCTCTAAGAAGACGACAGCAGAAGCTTACCGTTCCAACAACAATTCGGTAGAACTTCTAGATATTCAACTTCGTTTCAATAACAATGGTCTTACAAAAAATGAATTTCAGGTAATACAAAATCAACCTAATCCATTTTTCGATGAAACGACTATTGCTTTTACAATGCCACAAGCTGACGAAGCGGAGGTTAGTATTTATGATACGAACTGGAGAAAAGTAAAAACAGTTAGAGGTCAGTTTGCTAAAGGATACAATGAAGTTACTGTCAGCAGAAATGATCTACCGGGTACAGGATTGTTTTACTACGAAGTAAGCAGCCCTTTCGGTCGAAAAATTCTAAAGATGGTTGTACTGAAGTAAATTTGTAAAACCCAGATACAAATTAAAGAGGCCGCCTCATAAGTCATTGCTTACGAGACGGCCTCTACTTTTAAAGCTTCAATAGAATACGATTCTATTCCTACATAACAAGAGTCTTACAACTCCGTATTATTGTTTCATTATTACAAACTTCACTGGTACAACTTCTCTCTCAAGTTGATTATACATAAAGTATTGACCTGTTGGCAAACCAGAGATATCTAATCTTAGTGTATTAGGACCACGTTGAGTAGATGCGGTAAACTGTCGAACAACTTTACCTCGTAAATCAGTGATTACTAATTCTGCTTCATCAAATTGAGTTTGTAAATCTATTGTTAGAACATCATTGAAAGTAACTGGATTCGGATACAGTTTCATTTCCGCTGTTCCACAATTCGCTTCTACCACTACTACATTGGAATATTCAAAAGTAAAATCTAAGTCCATCATCTTCAAACGATAGTAGTTTCTCGCATTCGGAGTAGCATCCTCAAAGTTGTATTTTAGTTCTGCTGTATTGTTTAAGCTAGCAACCTGTCCAATACGAGTAAAGTTACGGCCGTCACTACTTTTCTCAATTTCATAGTGACTGAAATTCTCCTCACTTCCAGCCTCCCAATCAAGCACTGCCTTACAGTCATTCATTTTAGCTACAAAGCGAATCAACTCCACAGGCAAAGAAGCATAAGTCATTTTAATCCCTGCTGAACCACCATCCAGACTAGTTAGTCCTTCAAAGGTCACGTAGTTTTTACCATTACCTGATGTACTCACGGTACCGTCCATTTGGTTAGCACTAGCGTCTGTAATGTTGTCTGGATCATTAGCTGAAATATCACTCATACCTGTAACTGTCGAAGATGTAATGTCATTGTTAGAAACTCCACCACTTTTCCCAAACCAATAAAACTCTCTAGTTACGGCTCCATTAGCCATTGCTTCTACATCATCAGCTGCAGCTGATAAAGAGTCCATTTCAGCAGGAGGGAAATAAAACTTCACATCAAAAGTACTTCCTGGCGTAGGTGTTCCTTTTAGCGATACATTCCAGTCACGTTCCAGAACAAGGTTTGCCTCTGAACCAGCAATCTTATGACGATCTGTACGATCTTCTTCTACTTTCAATTCTACAAAATTTACCAATTCGCTAATCGGAACTGTATTCGGACTACCTGCAGAATTCTTCAAAGCAAAGAGATAGTTTTCTGGTTCTAGTGGATTATAAAAGTAGAACCATCCATCTCCTGGCGTACAGAAAGTCGTAGCTCTCACCACTTTAGTATCTGCCTCATCAACGTGATTCGTTCCATCGAATTCATAGTCAGTAATTGTCCCTGGTGACGCTTCTGTACTTGCATAGTAGACACGCGGCGTTCCGCAATCAACAAGAACATCTCTAAAATCTGGCTGTCCATCTCCACTATCATTGTTAGGGAAAATCTCCGAAGGATCATCTCCACTAGTTGTTGTACTAGCTGTTGTTCCAGCTCCTTCTTCTCCATTATCATCTACAGGAGATTGATAGCTGGTCACCAGAGGACTGTTGGTATCACTGTCGAAGCAATCCTGTAATCCATCGTTGTCTACATCTGAACCGTCGCAGGTTCCGACACCACTATCTACTTCAGAATCACCATCTGCTAAATTATCCCAAGCCTCCTGCATGTCAGGAATGTTATCATTATCAGAATCCGTATCC
>JBGCDT010000506.1:0-3426 GCA_045105695.1 Saprospiraceae bacterium
TGGAAAAGCTATGTCTGCTAAACTGATTTGTTTTTGAATGCCTTTTATTCGCTCGCCAGTGTCAATGGCTTCACCTTCGTATTTTTCATACGATAGTATGTCTTCTTTGATTTCGAAATTATTGATTGGAATAAACTTGTAGGGGTTTTCCTGGCCGTAGAACATTTTTGCCAGGAGATTTCTTTTTGGAACAGTTCTGTTTTTGCGAACAGCTAGTAGCGTAATTTCAAAACCAGGTGCCTTTAAGGATACTTCAGGAATCTGTTCGTTTACATTAGGGGTTTGATCAGGAGAAATCAGGTAACCAAGTACAGCAATAACACCCGCAAAAAAGATCACTCCTAAACCAATAAGCGCCGGCTTGTTTTTTTTGAAACGTAGCCAGGCTTCCCAGTTTGGGGAATATCCTTTGAGTTGGTCTTTTTCGTGCTCCATACCTGTGATTACTATTTTGGTAAAGATAGGAAAAAGTAATAATTTGTTTCTTGGTCGTGAAGCTGTAGTTCATAAAAATATATAACTGGGTTTTCATCTTTTTTAGCAAAAAAATAACAATACAATTACGTAGACCTGAATTCAAAATCATTTCCATGAAAATCTGTCTTATAGAACCATTCTTCACTGGCAGTCATAAGACTTGGGCAGAAGGTTATCAACAACATTCCCAACATGATGTGGATATCCTTTCGCTTCCAGGAAAACACTGGAAATGGCGAATGCACGGCGCAGCCATTACTCTGGCAAAACAATTTCTGGAAACAGACAAAACTTACGATTTCATACTCGCCACAGACCTTTTGGATCTCACAACTTTTCTGGCTTTGACCAGAAGAAAAACAAAGGATACTCCGGTAGGTATTTATTTTCATGAAAACCAACTGACCTATCCCTGGTCTCCTACCGACCCTGATGTAAAACTGAAACGAGATAATCATTATGCTTTCATCCAATATGGTTCTGCATTGGCAGCAGATCAGGTTTATTTTAATTCTATTTATCACAAAGATTCTTTTTTGAATGCGCTGCCGAAGTTTCTGAAGCAGTTTCCGGATTTTAAAACCTTAGATCAATTAGCAGCTTTAGAAAATAAAAGTCAGGTGTTGCACTTAGGTTTGGATTTGAGTTTTTTTGATAATCACAAAGTTGATCGCAGAGATGGGCCTCCTGTCCTTTTGTGGAATCACCGTTGGGAGTATGATAAAAATCCGAAAGCGTTTTTTAATGCACTAAGTAAATTGAAAAAAGAGCAGATCGAATTTAGACTAATTGTGCTTGGAGAGTCCTACAAAAAATCGCCAGACGTTTTCAAAACTATACAACAAACATTTGATAAAGAATTACTTCACTTCGGCTATGCAACAGACAGAGCGGACTATGCTCGTTTGCTTTGGCAATCGGATATACTTCCCGTCACTAGTATTCAGGATTTCTTTGGTGGTAGTATTGTGGAGGCCATTTATACTGGTTGTATTCCTCTGCTTCCTAATCGACTTGCTTATCCAGAGCATCTCCCTCAGGTAACAAAAAGTGAATATCTCTATGAAGGAGTTGATGATTTTTATACAAACCTCAAACAAGTCATTTTGAACTTTGAATCCAACTCTTCGACTGATAATTTGAGGCAACTTGTAAAACGATATAATTGGTGTAATTTAGCTCCGCAGTATGATGCTGCTTTTTCCGAATTATTAAATCCGCTCTAAATGCCTATAGCTACTTTTCATTCTCCTGCTGTTTTCTATCAAACGAATGGGACGGGACTGCCTGTTGTTTTTTTACACGGCTTTTGCGAGGATCATCGTGTCTGGGAACCTTTCTATAATTCCTTTAAAGATTGCCAGATGATTTATATTGATGTTCCTGGTTTTGGACATTCTACCAGAGCAGCAGTTCCTGATCTGGGACACATGGCAGATGTTGTAGTCTTATTGTTAGAAAAACTAAATATTGAAAAATGTATACTCATCGGACACTCAATGGGAGGCTATATCGGTTTGGCTTTTGCTGAAAAATACAGCCATATGTTGATGGGTTTAGGGCTTGTTCACTCCAGTCCTTTTGCAGATGATAAAAAGAAAAAAGCACAGCGACTGAAAGAGAAAAAATTCATTTCTAAATATGGCTCTGAAAAATACATCGCTGAGCTAATTCCCAAATTATTCACAAAAAAATACGCTTTCTCAAAGATTACTAAACAACTCATCGAACGCGCCCAACAATATGCACACGTGGGCATACAAGATGGCTTGGTCGCTATGATGAATAGACCAGATAGAAGCAATATTTTAAAAAATATAGACTGTCCAGTTTTGATTATTGCTGGAGAGGAAGATGGCGTAATTCCTATGGAAAAGAGTCTGGCGTTTTCAGCTTTTCCTAAAGTTTGCTCCATGCACTTTTTACCTAAAGTAGCGCACATGGGCATGTTCGAGGCTACTGCAAAATGCCGCAAAATCATGGACGACTTTATTACTTATTGCCGATGAATATTCTCTTAATTTTTCTGGCAATCTTACCAGGATTGGTTATCAGTTTTCTGATTATCAGAGCAGACCGATATGAGCGGGAGCCCAAGTTATTAATGGCTTCTGCTTTTATATTGGGTGGTTTGATCACTTATCCTACTATGTTGGTGGAAGGTCTATTCGTAGACTTGGGATGGGAGGAATCCCGCAATGTTTTTCGGGTATTTTTATTTGCCTTACTTTTTGTTGGTGTAATAGAAGAGTTCTTTAAATTTATTTGCTTTGGTGCTTCTTATTTTCATAAAGCATTTAATGAACCTTTGGATGGAATTGTATACGCAGTGTTAATTGCAATGGGATTTGCTACCGTTGAAAATATCTTTTACGCAGATCAATTTGGAGTACCTACGATTATGCTTCGCGCTTTCACGGCAGTGCCTGCTCATGGAGCATTTGCGGTGGTTATGGGCTATTATGTTGGCTTGAGTAAAACGGATAAAAAGCAACGATGGAAGCTGATACTCTACGGACTTGGACTGGCTTCTTTTCTACATGGATTATATGATTTTTTCATCATTCAACCCTATGCAGATTGGCTAAGAGCGCTTGCTACTTTGGTCTTGATTTTTAGCGGATACTTAGCTTACCGAATGGTTATAATACTACAAAATCAATCCCCTTTTCATCCTGATAACATTACTCTTACAAATCAAGAAGTAGCACCTACAGTAGTAGAATCTGTGGTTCCAATTGAAGCTCCTGTAGATATTTCACCTAAAGACATTCCTGATTCTTATAGTAATGATATTTTGTTTTCAGCAATAGATAAAGCGCAAACTAAAACCAACACAGAAGAGGAATAACTACTGCTTTACGAACTTCGCAAAACCATTTTCCTTTCCATTATTAATTTGCAATAAGTAAATACCTGCGGGCAAATCAGCTACATCGTATTCTACTC
>JBGCDT010000507.1:0-8303 GCA_045105695.1 Saprospiraceae bacterium
TAACTCTAGCTCTTTCTTCTCTACTCAGATCCCAGCTGGTGTTCACAGCATCAAGTGGACTGCTGAAGACGGATGTGGAAACATCACTGTATGTGAGTACTTATTCACTGTTGAAGATTGTGACGGACCAACTGTATACGCTCTTAACGGAATCGCTGTAGACTTAGGTCAGGCTGACCAAGCTGATGTTTGGGCTACTGATTTAGATCAAGGATCTTACGACAACTGTTCTGGAATCTGCGATTACAGAATTGGTGTACCATCAGGTGGACCAGGACAAACTGCTCCTCCAACTACTGACAACTATGTATTCGATTGTGATGACATAGCTGCTTACGGATCTAACATTCCTGTTGACCTATGGGTTAAGGATTGTGCTGATAACTGGTCTTACGTTTCTACTTATGTATTAGTAGAAGATAACGCAGGTGTTTGTGACGGTAACAACCCACAGACTGCAGTTGTAACTGGTACAATCGCTACTGAGTCTACTGAATCTGTAGAGTCTGTTGAGATTGCTGTAACTGGTAACGCTCCAGGTCTTCCATCATCTGTTTACACAAACAATGCTGGTGCATATAACACTATCGGTTTACCATTTGGATATAACTACGAAGTTACTCCATCTCTAAACCTTGATCCATTGAACGGTGTATCTACTTATGACCTTGTTTTAATTAGCAAGCACATCTTAGGTATCACTGCTCTTGACTCTCCTTACAAGCAGATCGCTGCTGACGTAAACAAATCAGGAAGTATCACTACTTTCGATATGGTTGAACTACGTAAGTTGATCCTTTTCATCGATACTGAATTCCAGAATAACGAATCTTGGAGATTTGTAGAAGCTGACTTCGTATTCGATAACGCTAACAACCCTTGGGCTACTGTATTCCCAGAGATGACTGCTATCAACAACTTAACTGCTAACGAAATCGCTGATTACGTAGGTATCAAAGTTGGAGATGTAAACGGATCTGCGATTCCTAACAGCCTTGTAGGTAGCGAAGATCGTACAACTGTTGATGACTTAGTATTCAACCTAGACAACCAGAAGATGGTTGCTGGTGAAGAGTACACAGTTAACTTCAAAGCGAACGACTTCAACAACATCATGGGATACCAGTTCACAATGTCTTTCGATACAGACGCTGTTGAATTTGTTGACATGACTGCTGGTAACTTGACTCAGTTGTCTGAAGGTAACTTCGGATTGAACAAAGTTGAAGAAGGTGTTATCACAACTTCTTGGAACAACACTGAAGCTACTGCAATGAGCAACGATGACGTTGTATTCACAGTAACTTTCAGAGCTAAGTCTGCTACTCAGTTGAGCGACGTATTAGCTGTTAACTCTCGTTACACTGCTGCTGAAGCTTACAATGCTGAGCTTGAGCTTATGGGTGTAGCTGTTGAGTACAACAACGAAAACGGAGCTGTTGCAACTGCTGGTTTCGATCTATACCAAAACACTCCTAACCCATTCAAAGCAGAAACTGTAATTGGTTTCAACTTGCCACAAGCTGGTAACGCTTCTTTGAAGGTTTACGATGTTGCAGGTAGAGTATTGAGAACTGTAGAAGTAGAAGGTAACAAAGGTTACAACGAAGTAACGTTGAACCGTAGCGACCTTTCTGGAACTGGTGTAATGTATTACACACTAGAGACAGCTACTGACTCTGCTACTAAGAAGATGATCATTGTTGATTAATCAATATTGAATTATCATAAAGCTCAAAAGCCAGTTTATGAGTAGCGTGGCAAAAAGATGTCGCGCTACTCTTAACAAAGAAATGCTTTGAAATCGGTTTTTGGGATGGCCTCTTCCGCACTTCGGTGTGGAGGGGGCTTTTTTATTTTAGGAAATGTGTACCTTCTGCTGAAAAGTAGATTGTACACTTTTTTTATTTGTAACTGTAACCAAAACCTTTGTGAACCGTCTCCAACCGAAATGACGAAAGAACACTTCCAGAAAAAAGTCCTTAGCCTCCAAAACAAACTCTTCAGATACGCACTAAGTATCGTGAAGGAGCGAGAGTTAGCGAGAGATATTGTACAGGAAGTTTTAATGAAGCTCTGGAATCAGCGCGTACAACTAGCAGAGGTGAAGAATTTAGAAGCCTGGTGCGTTCGGATGACGAGAAATAAGGCTTATGATAAGTTGAAACTTCATGCAAACAAAGTGGTCTCTTTGAAACTGGCAAATAAAGAAACGACCCGAGACACCGTCCCTGATGAGTTGGCTGAGCAACAAGATTTAATAGAGACCGTGCACAGTTTGTTACAACATTTGCCAGAGAAACAACGAGAGATATTTCGCCTCAGAGATTTGATGGGCTACAGCAATAAAGAAATTGAAGAAATGCTGAAATTAGATGCTTCTCAGGTGAAAGTGAATTTATTTCGAGCTCGTAAAAAAATTAGAATTCAATTACATCAACGTATAGATTATGGAATGGAAAATGAAAAAACAGCTTCTTGAAAAATATTGGAAAGGGGAGACAACTTTAGAGGAAGAGCAATGGCTAAGAACCAATATCTCAAAGGCTGATCCGCTAACTAAAGAAGAGCGTAAATACTTCGAACAATTAAATGCTTTCGTAGAATTACAGTCTGAGGAACAATTTGATATGGCTATGTTTGACGAGCAACCAAAAGCGGAGGCTAGGGTAGTGGCTATGCCTTTCTACAATCGATTCCAAAAAGTAGCAGTTGTAATAGCATTGTTATTAGCAGTTGGGGTTGGAACTTATCAACTTACAACTGTAGAGGAGAAACCCCTTGCGGAAGTGAAGCAAGAAGTGGAAAATCCTAACGAAGCATTCGAAATTGCGAAAGCATCTTTGTTGCTCATTTCTCAAAAGATGAATAAGGGTGCAGCCCATATTGGAGCTTTAGAAAAATTTGAGGACGCTCATGATAAAATTAATTCTGAACCTAATTAGTGTTTTTAGTAATTGTACAGTTACATACATCTATTTTAAATTTTAAAATTCGACAAACTAAGTGATATGAAAAAAATAATGATACTTTTCGCACTGGCTTGTTTTGCAAATCTAGCATTTGCACAAAACAATTTCATCAGCCAGTATTATTCCGACTATGAAAAAGACCCCTCTTTCTCTACTATTAATATCAGTGAAAAAACCTTCTCTATGTTCGCAGATATTGAAACGGAGGACATCGATGAACAAAGAGTCCTTAGTGCTTTTGCAGAATTGACTGGCGTAAAAGTCGTCAATAAGGAACAAGTAAAGAACGGAACTGCTTTGTACGAAGATGCAGAGATGACGATACTGAACGATGAGCGCTATGAAGAATTAGCACGGGTAAATACACAGAATGGAGACTTCGTTTTTATGATTCGTGAAGAGGGAAGTGTGGTAAAAGAATTCACGGTTATCACAGGAAGTTCTGAGCAGTTTTTCATGGGGACACTCTATGGGGATATTGATTTAAAAAGTATTTCCCGACTGACTAAGGTTATTCAAAAGCAAGGAAAAGACTGGTTTAATGTTTTTGAAAATATTGACTCTGAAGAATTGATATTTGATAAAGCAAAAGCTAGGAATAAGAAAAATCAACAAACTAATACTACAGCGAACGAGGAGATGGCTATAACTGTTTTTCCAAATCCAGTTAGTGATTATGTGCGTCTGGAAGCTAAAGATCAGACTAATGAATCCTACGAAGTTCAGTTTTTCTCCAGCATCGGAGAACCTATCAAAAACTTAGGTAAAGTAAATCTACCTTACGAAATTCAATTGGCGGACCTTCCAGCTGGTGCTTACTTTGTACGACTAACTAATGCGGAAGGTGCATTCAAAAATTATAGAATAATTAAACCTTAGAGGGTGATTATGATCAGGTCTTAAAAAATATAACAATACATTTACGAAAAAATAAAATCAATAATAATGAAAAAAATATCAATATTAATAGCAGCTATTTTAGTGTCAACATTTACATTCGCTCAAGACAATGCCATCGGGAAGCACTTTTCTGAATATCAAAAAAATAAAGATTTTACAAAGGTTTCTGTCACAAGTAAAATGTTCTCTTTGATGACCGAAATCGACATGGACGACCCAGATGAAAAAGAATTGTTAGAAGCCATGTCTAAACTGAAAGGTATCAAGGCTGTTGTAAACGAAAAAACAGAAAATAGCGCGGATCTTTATTACAAGGCTATTGAGACAGTCGGAAAAGACAGAAGCTATGAAGAGTTAATGTCCGTAGAAGATGCAGAAGAAAACATCATGTTTTTAGTTCGAGACAATGGTGGTGTAATAAACGAACTGCTCATGATCGTAGGCGGAAACAATAACTTCATGGTTATGACGCTCTTTGGAGAAATTGACCTGAGTCAGATAGCTAAGCTTTCTAGGATTATGAAGATTGACGGCATGGAACAATTTCAGGCTTTGGAGAAGAAGTAAAATCCTAAGCGCAGCTTGCGGTGCCACTTCAAAATGGCACTGCAAGCTATTTTCTAAGAAACCAAAAATAAAAAGCTAATACCCTGCAAGCCCCATTCAAAGAAAAATAGAAATGAAGTCTAAAATGCTTTTTGTAATACTATTGTTAGGTGCTTTGTCTTGTGGCAAAGAAACCTCGCTATACGAAGAGTTGAGAGAAGAGGATAAACTGGAAGCGGCGTACCATTTTTCTCCGAGTACTTTGCGCATGTTGAATTTTGAAAGTGATTCTTCCATCAATACATTCGTCAAGGATATTCGTAAGTTGTCTTTTCTGTCCATGAAGCCAGCGGTTATGGATGCAGAAGAAATTAGAAATTACGCAACAGCGTTACAAAAAGAAGATGCCTACGATTTGTACTTGGAGGTAGAAGGGCCAGATAAGCAGTACTACATTCTTGGTAAAGCGTCTTCTGATAAATCTATAGCATTAGTGTCTCAGGAGGAGCGCTGTTACATTGTAGACATTACTGGAAAAGTAAACTATATGCAGTTGCCTGGTATCATGAATTCACTTTCTGAAAGGGACAGTACGACAATGGATGGCTATAGTATTTTATTCGACCAGATATCTCAGGACGCAAACCGAGAGGAGCGTAGAAGGCAAAGAAAAAAAGAGCGTGAAGAAGCCAACGCTAAGAAAGAAGCGGAGCAGGAACTACAGAAAGACAGCACCTTATTGGATTAGAGAAAACAACAACTAATTTTATCTCACCAGATGAAAGTATTAGAAACCTTCGACCTCACTAAAAAGTATAGCCGAATAACGGCTCTGGACCATCTCAATTTTGATATTGAAAAAGGGATGGTTTTTGGTTTGCTAGGTCCTAACGGCTCTGGCAAAACAACTACTCTTGGATTACTCCTCAATGTATTGACTCCCTCCGGAGGCTCTTTTAAATGGTTCGGTCAAGAACCATCCGCGGCGAGTCGTAAAAACATCGGAGCCATTCTGGAGATTCCCTGTTTCTTTCCTTATCTGTCTGCTGCTCAGAACCTATTAGTCATTTCTAAAATCAAAGAATGTGATCCTAAGGCTATTGATCGGGTGCTGAAGCAAGTTGGTTTGTTTGAGCGACGCAATGATCCTTTCAAAACATTTTCTTTAGGGATGAAACAACGGTTAGCCATTGGAGCTGCACTCTTGTCTGATCCGCCAGTTCTGATTTTGGATGAGCCAACCAATGGCCTGGACCCGCAAGGAATTGTGGAGATCAGAGAGCTGATTCGGGAGATTGCCTCTAGCGGAAAAACGATTATTCTTGCTAGTCACTTACTCGATGAAGTCCAAAAGTTGTGTAGCGATTTTATGGTTTTACAAAAAGGTAATAAACGTTTTCAGGGTTCTGTAAAAGAAGCTTTGTTGCAGCAGCGTCGATTGGAGGTTGGTGCAAAAGATGCCCAGGCACTGGCTTCTGCTCTGCAAGAGTTTAATGGTTTGAAAGATTTAGAGCGACAAGAGGATTTGTTTTTACTCAATACCGAGGATGGAATAAAAGCTGCAGATATCAGCCAGTTTTTATTCGATAGAAAAATTGTAATCAACCACCTGGTAGAAAAAGAGGGCAGCTTGGAAAAAGAATTCTTAACCATATTGCAGCAACATGATTAGACTGATTCAGATAGAATGGTATAAACTCAGGCACTATAGACCTTTCTGGTTTTTGACAGGAATGTATGCGCTGCTTGCTACAGTACTTTGCTCGGGCCTGATGTTTTTTATGGAATTCCTAAAAAGCAAAGGAGCAGACTTTAGAGGCTTTTCTCCGACGATGGTTCCGCTCTATGACTTCCCGGACATTTGGCAAAACATCATCTATGTTGCCTCCAACCTAAAAGTTCTTCTGGCCTTCATTGTCGTCCTATCGATTTATAATGAAATTAATAATAGAATTGTAAGGCAAAATGTCATTGACGGATTGAGCAAAAAAGAATGGCTTATTTCAAAACTTCTTTTCATAGGAGCCATTTCAGCTGGAGCTGCTATTCTGTTGTTTGTCAATGGCTTGATACTCGGATTTATCTACTCACACCCTGATGCTTACGATTCCGTTTTCCTAAATGTAGAGTTTATTTTAGTGTACTTTCTAGATGTATTTACCTTCCTCAATTTTGCAATGATGCTGACCTTGCTCATTCGTAGAGGTGGGTTAGTGATCGTAGGTCTGCTGATGTATGCAGTGATTTTTGAGCCGCTCTTAAGCTTGATCCTTTACACGGGCCCAGACGAATTTCCTGAGTATTTTCATGTGATACCTGATTTCTTTCCTGTACAATCATTGAGAAATTTGGTCCCACTTCCTTTCAAACGGTACTTTTTTATGAATACATTAGACTACGTACCATTTCGGTCCTTAGCCATTGTCTTTGGGTGGCTGACTATTAATCTGAGCGCTAGTTATTTCTTATTGAAGAAGAGAGATATTTAAATGGTATGATAAGAAAACATTAGAATTAGCTTCGATGATAAATCTGTTCTCTCTTGTCTATTTTATTTATAATTGATTGAATCTAGTCAGTTGTTTTATATCTCACCTTTTGTCGGGCTCATTCAAATCAAAATAAAACTCCACTACAATCTTGACGTTCTGTCAAAAAAATAGCTAAGGCTGAAGACACTGTCACAGTTTCTGTAATTACTATCCAGTATTTTGGTCTGTCACATTCTCTGGTATACATGTTGATTTGTTGATCCATAGGCTATGGTAGAAAATCCATAGTTAAAAGACCCTTAATTTATATTATTAGTATTTATGATTTAAGCTATCGCTTTATGAAAGTATTTACAGATATTAATAAACCCTTACAGAAATTTCTTCTTATAGGGTTTTCTTTAATGGGGTCCTTATTTCAACTTAGTGCGCAGGGATTAGGAAATGGCTGTGCAGAAGCAGGGTTTGGAGTAGATGCAGATAACCGTTCTGGTATCTCGTATTTTGGTAGTGAAACTTCATCGACGACTACTACAGATGACTGGTTCTTTGGAACAAATGGAAACGGTATAGGTGTCATAGATACCATTGGCGGATGGAAATTTCGTCAAAATTTATTAGATGGAGAAAACCTAGTCTGGATGAAGGAAATGGGTTATACTAAGAACAGTGTTGTCAACGGTTACCTCTTGCACGATGCTGCTTACGCGAGAGACTATTACGGTGGAAGTGGTACAACAGATCTTACAAGTTATACTCAGGCTAGTAAAAACGGAGAAGATCCTGCAGATTGGGATATTGGACCACATAATGTTTTAGGTAAAAACGACTTGATTGACGGCTATGGCCACTTACGAAGAGATGGAGCTACAGGACAATACCCACTCTGGATGTATTTAGGTTTTTCTCGAATTGCAAACTCAGGAAGTAGTTACTTTGATGCAGAGCTATATGTACAACCATCAGTGTACAGTCCCTCTACAGGTTTTGGATCAGGAGGGCCAGATGATGGACACACTGCCTGGCAATTCGATGCAGATGGAAATGTAATAACCGTAGGAGACCTAGTAGTGACCTGTGATTTTTCGACAGTCAATGCCCCTGTACTGGGATTACGAGTCTGGGTCAGTCGTTATGATTTTCTGAATACAAATCCAGTTACGTTTAATTTTGGAAATGACTTTGATGGAGATGGAAACGCAGCAGTTTTTGGATATGCAGATGTAGAAATTCCATTGAATACTTTCTTTGGCTGTGCTCTGGGGAATAATAGTTTCAGCCCCGCGCCTCCCTGGGGAACACTGAATACAGGAGGGGATTATAGTAATTCTTATGAATCCAATCAATTTGTAGAAATAGGCCTGAATCTTACGGTAATAGGTATAGACCCTAT
>JBGCDT010000508.1:0-15919 GCA_045105695.1 Saprospiraceae bacterium
TCGTTTTTGCCTATGAAAGAAAAGTAGTTCGGAATGATTAACTATTCTAAGCGTATCAATTTTCGTTGAAACTCGCACTATCAAAATAAGAAATAAAAAAGCCTCATCAGAGTTTTCCGATGAGGCTTTTTTATTTGAAAAGGTACGATTTTATCGCTGTGGCAATTTTGCAATAATTGTTCTGTTACCTTTCACTTTTTCTCCTGGCTTAATCATGATTTCTGCATCAAGTGGTAAGAATAAATCTACACGCGATCCGAATTTGATGAAGCCCATATCTTTACCTTGAACCACTTCTTGTCCGACGTCTACATAGTTGACAATTCTCTTAGCCATCAAACCAGCGATCTGTCGAAGCAAAATTTCTGCATCTCCGGTGTCGATAACGACAGTCGTACGTTCATTCTCAGAAGAAGACTTCGGATGCCAAGCAACGAGGTATTTACCAGGGTGATACTTGAAATAATTGATGGTACCACTAATTGGATTTCTATTAACGTGTACATTGGTTGGACTCATGAAGATGGAGACCTGAACACGTCTGTCTTGAAAATATTCATTCTCCTCTGTTTCTTCAATAACGACAATCTTACCATCTGCAGGAGCATATATTAGATTATCATCAGAGATAACAATCTCTCTTTGAGGGTTTCTAAAGAATTGTACAACGGCTAAAAATAGAACCAAAGAGATGATTTCGGAAGCTATGAAAGCTGCTGGCCAAAACCAGAAAACAAGCACGTTTACAGCCGTTAAGAAGGCTAGAGTGCCGAGTAGGATATTTAGTCCTTCCTTATGGATTTTCATTATCATAAAATGTAGTTTGTTCTAAGCGTAAGGGCAAATTTACAAAATCGTCCCTATTATTTTCTCAATTCAGTAAGTAGAACGCTATTTTTTCGACAAAGTTGGATGTAAGAATTACAAGTCGACGACTTTAAAAGCTCTATTGTTACTGATTATCAAGTTGTTAAATACAGTATTCTCTATTTTTCGTCAAATATCGTTAAGAGGACTTTCTTATATTTTAACACTTTGAAAAGGATTTTTTTATACCAAAAACAAGCATTATATCCCTAACTAGCTGATTCACAATAAGTAAGCAGCCGCAAAGGGCAACATAAAGTAGAACGCATCAAATCGGTCTAAAAAACCGCCATGTCCTGGTAATAGAGTGCCGGAGTCCTTTACCCCTTTACTTCTTTTGAGCATAGATTCAATTAAATCTCCAATGGCTCCAAAGATAATCACAATTACTGCTAAAACCATCCACTGCATCAAACTCAAATCTGTGAAAAACAGACTCAGCAAATAGGCAACAAATAAGCCAAGCGCTACGCCTCCTAGTGACCCTTCCCAGGTCTTTTTAGGAGAGATGCGAGGGAGTAACGGTGTTTTTCCAATTTGAGATCCGACAAGGTAAGCGCCTGTGTCATTGGCCCAGGTAAGCAACAACATACCTAGAATCACAGAGGTGTCAAATGCCCCCGTTCGGTACGCTACTAAAATAAGGATAGCGAAGGGAAGTCCGATATAAATGACACCGAGCAAAATATGAGCAACATTTGAAAACGGATTCTTAGCAGCAGAAAATAGTTCATAAATAAATAACAAAAATACTAATGGCACACTCCAAATGGCAAGTCCTAACAATAGTTCTCCGGAGCCGTCGATGAGTCCCAGTTTAGAACTTCCGATAATTCCGTAAGGCAATAGGCCAAGGAGCAACCCAATTATTTTTCGGCTAAGATTTCCAGATCCATTTTCTGACTCTAAGCTCATGCTTAAATATTCCCAGAGACATAAAGCAGTTATTATCCCAAATACGATTGTGAAAACATATGGTCCCGTAAATAAACATCCGACCATAACGATGACAAAAAATACGGCTGTGATTGCTCGTTGCATTAGTCCGCTCATGATGTTGTATTTGTATCGTCAGACTGACTTGTGTCAGCAGACGGGTTAGAAAAAGTTTTTGAGTTTTTGTAATTGTATTGTTGGAGGTAATAGCCTAAGGCAAAAATCAGGGTTAGTGAGAATAGCCATTGCCATGTAGGAGGCATCTCTAAGCTATCTAGATCCATATCTGATATTTCTTTTTGAAATAGAAATTGTGCTAAAATTTGAAGGAAGTTATTCATAAAATGAGCTAGAATAGGAACCCACAAATTATTCGACCAATAGTACAAATAGCCAAGCAAAGCGCCTAGTACCAAGCGCGGCATAAAACCTTCAAACTGAAAATGAAAAGCACTAAAAATTAGCGCAGCTACCCAAATTCCAACAATACTATTACGGAAACCTTTGGTGACTTCTTTTTGAATAATTCCTCTGAAAATCAGCTCTTCTCCTAGTGCGGGAATGAGTGCTATGATAAGCACGTTAAAGAAAAATTCGTAAGATGCATCTACTGTGAGTAAGTTGCTAATAGTATCAGCGGTACTGGCTTCCATGGTGCGTGCCCAGGAGGGGAGGGGAATCCAGTTTTTGTTTACCCAAAATAAAAATTGCACAAAAGGCATGGATACTAACAATAATATTACACCGCCAAAAAGATTAATGAACTGTGGTGACTTGTTTAAATTTAAAAATGACAACCAGCCTTTTCTATAACTAAAAATAGTGAAGACGATACCTGGCAATACAATCATTGTCAGGTGATTAATCAATATTGAGGTACGCAAAAAATTACGATCTGTAGAAGTGCTGTTATCTGAAAGTCCTGACATCAAACCTGCAATATCAATATCAAACAACATCCCTAGCAGTCGGATCAGTCCAAAGCCAACCAAGCCGAAGACAGAGATTGTCAAAAACAATAAGAGCATCGAAACAACCAACGGCATTTCCACGCGTTCTGATGAAGAGAATAGTGAGTTATTTTGTTCAGATTCCATTAATTATTTTTGGATGCTAAATCTAGGCAAACCTACTCAATTCAAATTACTTATTTAGCTTTGCGCAAAACAAATACTTTATGACCAGACTCAGTGTAAACATCAATAAAATAGCGCTCATCCGTAACGCCCGAGGAGGTAACCTTCCGAATCTAACTCAGATCGCAAAAGATATCGAATCCTTTGGCGCGCATGGAATAACCGTTCATCCACGGCCAGATGAAAGACACATCCGCTACTCTGATATACCCATACTAAAAGAAGTGGTTCAAACTGAGTTTAATATAGAGGGGCGCCCCGTTCCAAAATTTATGAAAATGGTCTTGGCTAATAAACCTGATCAATGCACCCTCGTACCAGACGCGCCAGATGCATTGACCTCTGATGGTGGCTGGGATACGGTAACGCATGCAAATCACCTCAAAGATATTATTGGTCAGTTGAAGAGTGAAGGTATTCGGGTTTCTTTATTTCTGGATACAGAAAAACATCTTGTAGAAGGTGCAAAAGACGTTGGAGCAGACAGAGTAGAATTTTATACCGGTAAATATGCGCACGACTACTTGAAAGACCCAAAGGTAGCGGTGAAAGAGCATGCAGAATGTGCAAAGCTCGCAGATGAACTAGGACTTGGCGTGAATGCAGGACATGATCTTAATCTGGAAAACCTCCGCTATTATCAGGAGAATGTGATGCCTTTAGCAGAGGTTTCTATTGGTCACGCACTGGTTTGTGATGCGCTGTACTATGGTTTGAAAAATACAGTTCAGATGTATTTGCATCGATTGAAGAATGAGCTTTAGTGAGTCAACTCTCCTTAGAATTAATGCTGACGGTATAACTGTAATTTTTTGACTTAGAATTAGGCTGACCTTTATTTTCTGAGGAGCTGGAACTTGATGTATAGTTGTACTGAAACGAGTTAGAATTCTCCGGTACTTGTTTTTTCTTTTCTTTTGGCAAACGAAAATGAATCCTAATGGTCTTGTGAAATACAGCTCTGACGCCTCGGTTCTTTCCTATCTCAAACTTTAGCAATTTGACCAACCGAATAGCTTCC
Source organism: Saprospiraceae bacterium (assembly GCA_045105695.1). Lineage (GTDB taxonomy): Bacteria > Bacteroidota > Bacteroidia > Chitinophagales > Saprospiraceae > CALGLS01. Next base: position 3,961 of record JBGCDT010000508.1, read on the forward strand.
TCATCACAGCCGTGGCCTATTCCTGATATGACCTTCGCGCCAGTCACAATGCCTTTATGGTTGATGTCGTATCGCAATTGGACATTACCCTCCAACTTAGCGCTCAATGCAGATTTAGGGTACTTAATATTGTCTGCTATGAATTGCTTGATAGCAGCAGTGCCACCTTTGTATTGAGGCTTCTTTAGAAAATGTTTTGCTTTCCGTTCTTTGCTCATTTCACTAAGGTAAATTATTCTGTTTTGTTATTCTAAATCTCTTACGGTTTATCTGAAATAGAAGATTCGGCAGTTTGTTGTTAACTTTAGTATGGCATATAGAATTTCAGTAAATGCTGTTGTTTTATGGAGTTTTAGTTGCTATTGTTTTAAAATACCAAATAATGTTTTCCTTTTGTCGTTAAGAATAAGGCCCCTCACATTTGCATTTTAGTACAAGTTGTGATACTTTAGTCGATGCATTTTATAGACTCAAGCCAAATGAGACGCTCACTATATAACAGCCTTAATGAACATAACTATATTCCTTAAATATCTCCAATTCGAGAAACGGTTCTCTTCTCATACGCTTACGGCTTATCAAGGTGATCTAAACCAGTTTACGGAATACGTTTTTGTAAATTACGAAATCTCCGAAGCCAAGGACGTTACTCCACAACACATCCGCTCCTGGATGGTACAATTAATGCAAGATGGGGTCAGTTCCCGTTCTGTAAATCGAAAACTATCCTCCCTCAAGACATTCTTTAAATTTCTGAAAAAGAGAAGACAACTGGAGATTAATCCAATGTCTAAAATTACAGCTCCTAAAAGTGGTAAGCGTCTCCCTGTATTTGTCAACAAGGATCAAATAGAATTGTTATTTGATAGAGTAGACTTTGGAGAGGGCTATGATGGAGCTAGAAATAAGAATATTATGGAATTGCTTTACGCAACTGGAATGCGCCGCTCAGAATTGATGGGATTACGAGTTAAGGATATTTCTTTTGAAAGCAATCTAGTGAAAGTAAAAGGAAAGGGAAATAAAGAACGATTGATTCCGATGAGTCGGAAAATTGAAAAGGTACTTAAGGAATATCTAATTGTTAGAGAAAAGTATTTTCCAGATGGAGAAAGATTATTTCTAACCAGTAAGGGACAAAAAATGTATCCCAAGCTGGTTTATAACATAGTTAAGAAATACCTCTCCGCTGTCACAACTCTTGAACAGCGCAGCCCCCATGTGATGCGTCACACGTTTGCAACCCATCTTTCAGATAACGGAGCAGATTTGAACGCCATCAAAGAATTATTGGGGCACTCCAGCTTAGCCGCTACTCAGGTGTATACTCATAATTCTATTGAAAAATTGAAGAAAGTGTACGAACAAGCTCATCCAAATGCGAAGCAATAATTTCGTAGAAGAGCTATAGCAAAACCAAATTTTTAACCATTTAAAACCAGTGCCTATGTAAAAACGAGTGTAAAATGAGAGATCTAAGTGTTTCTCAAAGAATAAAAATCATATTAATTAACTCCTAAAAATTTACCACATTATGCAAGTTCATATTAATGCAGTGCATTTCTCAGCAGATGCCAAACTAATAGCTTTTATAGAAAAGAAAATGAGTAAAGTAGATTCACTGTTCGATAATATTATTAGAGCAGATGTATCACTTAAATTGGAGAATTCTGGTAAAATCAGGGATAAAATTGCGGAAATTAAAATCAAATTACCTGGCAGAGTACTAGTGGTTAAAGAGCAGGCGAAGACTTTCGAGTTTTCTGTTGATAGAGCAACTAATAGTATCAGACGCCAAATCATTAAATATAAAGATCGACTAAAGTCTTAGTGAAAGCTATGGTCAAGAGCTGTAATTTTATAACTCCGACCTTAAAATAAAACAAAAAGCGGCGATGTATGTATTTACATCGTCGTTTTTTTGTGTGAAACAGGCTGATAAAACAACATTTTGAGCTTAACTTCCTGTGTTAGAGAATTTCTTCAAAAAAAATAGAAAAATTTCTTCCCCTTTTAATTTAAAAAAATATATCTTTGCAATCGCTTTGGAGAAAATGATCTCACTAAGGGCCTTTTGAACCATTTTTTGAAACATTGGTATATGGAAACTCCGTAATACCTTTATAAAGTTCTAAACGGCCCGCAAAACAGAAACAATCATTTAATTTCTGTACTTGAAATCAAAGCAGCAGTAATTTTAAACTTGTACCAAAATACTGCAAAGGAGAAGACTTAATTAAGCCGATGTAGCTCAGTTGGCCAGAGCAGCTGATTTGTAATCAGCGGGTCGGGGGTTCGAATCCCTCCATCGGCTCTATTTTATGCTTTTAAGTCCTCCTTTTTAGTAGCAAGTTTACTGCTTAATCAATATAAAAGGGGGTGCGCCGCAGTTGGAGAGGCGGGCTGGACTGTAAATCCAGTGCTTCGGCTGAATAGGTTCGAATCCTATCACCCCCACTGTGTTCGCTAGATTAAATTCAGTGAACCGTGTCCATCGTAGCGATGTAGAACTAATGATGAATTCTTGTTTTCAAGATTCATCTTCTCCTCTTAAACAGCTTCGACAGATACATGCGGGTGTAGCTCAGTTGGTAGAGCATCAGCCTTCCAAGCTGAGGGTCGTGGGTTCGAGTCTCATCACCCGCTCCATTTTTTTTGAGTTCGTTGAAATTTTAGTATTTATTAAAAATCAATTTACTTCAAAAGAAACTAAGCTAGTTTGGATTAATCCAATCACAGCTTAAAGCCCTTTCATCGGCTTAATGGTTTTTTAAATGCATCAAGCCGATGTAGCTCAGGGGTAGAGCACTTCCATGGTAAGGAAGGGGTCGGGAGTTCAAATCTCCCCATCGGCTCAAATTTTTAATCAAATTATTATCTAACCAATTTCATTCATCATTCTCTAAAATCTTTAAGCGATGGCTAAGGAAACATTTGAAAGAAATAAACCTCACCTCAATATTGGAACGATCGGCAACGTTGACCACGGTAAAACAACATTAACGGCTGCGATCACTTATGTACTGTCTCAGGACGGTCTAGCTGATAAAATGGACTACTCGTCTATTGATGCTGCTCCAGAGGAAAAAGAAAGAGGTATTACAATTAACACGGCGCACGTTGAATACGAAACGGAAAACCGTCATTATGCTCACGTTGACTGTCCTGGTCACGCGGATTATGTAAAAAACATGGTTACGGGTGCTGCTCAGATGGACGGAGCTATTCTTGTTGTGGCTGCTACTGATGGCCCAATGCCTCAAACTCGTGAGCACATTCTTCTCGCACGTCAGGTAGGTGTACCTGGTATTGTTGTTTTCATGAACAAGGTTGATCTTGTTGATGATGAAGAAATGTTGGAATTGGTTGAGATGGAAGTACGTGAATTATTAGATCAGTACGAATTCGATGGTGACAATGCTTCTATTATTGCAGGTTCTGCATTAAAAGCATTAGAAGATGACGCTTCTGCTCAAGCTCAAATCAAAGCATTAATGGCTGCAGTAGATGCAGATATCAAAGCTCCTGAGCGTTTGGTAGATCAGCCTTTCTTGATGCCTATTGAGGATGTATTCTCTATTACAGGTCGTGGAACAGTTGCTACTGGTCGTATCGAAAGAGGTGTAATTAATACTTCTGATCCTGTTGAAATCGTAGGTATGTTGCCAGAAGGTGAAAAGCCTTTGACTTCTGTAGTGACAGGGGTGGAAATGTTCCGTAAGATCTTAACTCGTGGTGAGGCTGGTGATAACGCTGGTATCTTACTTCGTGGTATCGATAAAGAAATGATCAAGCGTGGTATGGTTATCTGTGCTCCTGGTTCAGTTAAGCCACACAAGCATTTCAAATGTGAGGTATACGTACTTTCTAAAGATGAAGGTGGACGTCACACTCCATTTTTCAACGGATACCGTCCTCAGTTCTACTTCCGTACAACGGATGTAACTGGAGATTGTAAACTACCTGACGGTGTTGAGATGGTAATGCCTGGTGATAACGTAACAATGGAAGTTAAGCTCATCAACACTATCGCGATGGAGAAAGGTCTTCGTTTTGCGATCCGTGAAGGTGGACGTACTGTTGGTGCAGGTCAGGTGACTGAAATCCTCGAGTAATACAAACGATAAATAAAGGATTTCCGGTTTATATTCTATATGACTGAAATCTGGAAGAAATATAAGTGCCTACTGAAAAGTAGGCACTTATAATACTTCGCCCCGCAATGCGGGGCTTATTCGCTTCTAAGCATAAGCTAATTAAATGCTTCAAACGGGCATAGTTCAATGGTAGAATAGAGGTCTCCAAAACCTTTGATCTGGGTTCGAATCCTAGTGCCCGTGCAAATGGAATATGTGTAATTATATCATCTATCCAAAAAGGAATTATGGAAAAAATAACATTATACATTAAAGAAAGTTACTACGAATTGATTAACAAAGTAACCTGGCCAACATGGGCAGAACTGCAAAGTAGCACTACTCTAGTATTAGTTGCTTCTTTAATATTTGCCGCAGCTGTGTTTGTTATGGACTTAATCTCTAAGCAGGTACTTGATCTTATTTATTTATAATAGTAGCGCAAACATATATTTGCAGACATCATCTTTTCGCTAGAGCTAAACTTACACCGATGACTGAAGATAATCGCCCAACTGAAGAAGAGAACACTGAATTAGAAAATTCAGAAATATCTGAACAGACAACAAGCATGGAAGAACAAGGAGCAGAGGAGGAAAACCCTGTTGCCGAAGAAGAAGATTCTTGGGACGATCTTGTAAAGGAAACAGATGAAGCTGCTGCAAACGTCGTGGAAATCGAACCAGAGTCAGAGACTTCTATTGAAGAAGAAGAACCTGAGGTAGAAGATGTTTATGATCCAAAGCGTTGGTTCTCCCTTAGAGTGATCTCTGGTAAGGAAAGAAAGATCAAAGAGCGAATTGAATTTGAGATTGATCGTTCAAACTGGAAAGACTTTGTTACTCAGATATTAGTACCTTCTGAGAAAGTCTATAAAATCAGGAATGGTAAAAAAGTAATTCTAGAAAGAAATATTTTACCTGGTTACATTCTAGTACAAGCTATTCCTGAAAAATTAACCGGAGAGGTGGCAATGGCCATCGCCAATTTACCCAATGTAATTCATTTCCTTGGACGGGAAAACCCTGTACCAATGCAACAGTCGGAAGCAAATCGAATGCTTGGAATCGTAGATGATTCTCAAGAGGTAGGAGAAGCAATGATTGAACCCTACATAGTTGGTGAAACAGTGAAAATCATTGATGGGCCGTTCAACGAGTTTGTTGGTGATATTCAGGAAGTGAACGAAGAGAAGAAGAAACTCAAGGTGATCGTAAAGATTTTTGGACGGGGAACAGAGGTAGAGTTGAACTTCATGCAAGTGGAAAAACAAGCATAATTATACTCAGTTTTAGTTTCAGTAGCAAACTGGATGCTTCCCTAGAACTGGAGGATTTCTTATAACTTACAATTTTAAAAGAAAGCATAATGGCAAAAGAAATAGATGGTTTTATAAAACTACAAGTTAGAGGAGGCTCCGCAAATCCATCTCCTCCAGTTGGACCAGCTCTTGGTGCAAAGGGAGTAAATATCATGGAATTCTGTAAGCGTTTCAATGCGCAGACAGAAGACAGACGGGGTCAACTCCTTCCAGTTGTAATTTCTATTTACACAGATAAATCTTTCAGTTTTGTAATAAAAACAGTTCCTGCCGCTACTCAGCTAATGGAAGCCGCTAAACTGAAAAAAGGTTCTCCTGAGTCTAATCGTCAGAAGGTAGGATCCGTAACTTGGGATCAAGTCAGAACGATTGCGGAAAGCAAAATGGATGACTTAAACGCCTTTACGGTAGAGTCGGGAATGAAGATGGTTGCAGGTACTGCACGGTCAATGGGACTAACCGTTAAAGGTAAGGCTCCATGGGATGAAGCATCTGAAAACTAGTAGTAAATAATTAAAAAGAAAATCGTGACATCAGAGGATGTTACTGATAAGGGAGTTTCGACCCTTACCCGGTATTCGGGATCGAAACGTTATTAACCTAATTAAATATTAAAAATGGCAAAGCTCTCTAAAAAAAGAAAAGCCGCTAACGCCAAAGTTGATCCGGATAAGTTGTACAACCTTCAAGATGCTATGGCATTGATAAAAGAAGTAAACACAACGAAATTCGATGCTTCTGTGGACATGCACATCCGATTGGGTGTCGATCCTAGAAAAGCAGATCAGGCTTTGCGTGGAACGGTTACACTTCCACACGGTACTGGTAAAACCAAGAAAGTACTCGTTTTCTGTACACCTGATAAAGAAGAAGAAGCGAAAGCTGCAGGTGCTGATTATGTCGGTCTCAAAGAATATATCGACAAAGTAGCTGGCGGCTGGACTGACGTAGACGTAGTTATTGCTACGCCTAACGTAATGGCTCAGGTAGGTAGAATCGGTCGAACACTTGGTCCTCGTGGGTTAATGCCTAACCCTAAAACAGGTACTGTAACTCCTAACGTAGGCGCAGCTGTCGCAGACGTAAAAGGTGGTAAAATTTCCTTCCGTGTTGATAAAACAGGAATCATTCACTCTCCAGTTGGCCGAGTATCTTTCACAGCTGACAAGCTAAAAGATAACGCTAACGAGTTGATGATGACGCTCCTCAAGATGAAACCTTCTACTGTAAAAGGCATCTACATGAAGTCTGTAACTGTAGCTAGTACGATGAGCCCGGGAATCAAAATTGACGTAAAATCTATTAAGTAATCGAATAAAATAATTAAACAATGACCAGAGCAGAAAAAGCGACAGCCATTGAGGAATTGAAGGAACAGTTTAGCACTAGCCCGTTCTTTTACTTAACAGATTCTTCAAGTATGACTGTTGAACAAATCTCTAACCTTAGAAGATTGTGTTTCGAAAAGGGTGTCCAAGTCAAAGTGGTGAAAAATACACTGGCGATTAAAGCACTTGAAGCACAGGATGAAGACTATGCAGAGATCTATGATGCCTTTAAAGGGAACACAGCAATAATGTTCTCAGAAACAGCAAACCTTCCAGGAAAAATCCTGAAAGAATTCAGAGGGGATGATGGTGAAAGACCTATTCTCAAAGCAGCTTACATTGACGCAGACGTTTTCTTCGGAGATGACAAATTAAAAGAGCTCGCTGCTCTCAAATCTAAAGAAGATTTGATTGGAGAAATCATCACTTTACTGCAGTCTCCTGCAAAGAATGTAATCAGCTCGCTAAAGTCAGGTGGAAGCACCTTGTCTGGCTTACTGAAAGCATTAGAAGAAAGAGGCGAATAATAGAGGAAAGAACTTCCCTTTGTTTTTCAACTCAAAACATTAGTACGGCTTCCAAGACAACCGCACGATATAATTTTATTATTAATCGCAATTTAAAAAACAACTGTTCACATGGCAGATTTAAAAGATTTCGCAGAACAACTCGTAAACCTTTCAGTAAAAGACGTTAGCGAGTTAGCAAACATATTAAAAGACGAATACGGTATCGAACCTGCAGCTGCTGCTGTAGCTGTAGCTGCCGGACCAGGTGGTGGCGGAGAAGCTGCTGCTGAAAAAACTGAGTTTGATGTAATTCTAAACTCAGCTGGTGCAAGTAAACTACAAGTAGTAAAGGCTGTAAAGAATTTACTAGGATTAGGCTTGAAAGAAGCCAAGGAATTAGTCGATGGCGCTCCTGGAGCAATCAAAGAAGGTGTAGCTAAAGACGAAGCAGAAAAGATCAAAGCAGAATTGGAAGGAGCAGGTGCAGAAGTTGAATTGAAGTAAATGTTTGCCGAGAGGCGCATTTAAACAATTTATTCTTCATTCACCTTTAGCTCTACATGACGCAATATTTGCTCTTTTACTGAATACGATAAGAGGCTTAGTCAATTCAATAGAATTGGCTAGGCCTGTTGTCGTCAAAATTGAAGACATTCTAACCTGCCTAACGGCAAGGCAGGCAATAATAGAATTACAAATGGAAAGTCAGAAGAAATGCTTTCGTAGTTCTTATTGAGGATAGCCAATATATTGGAAGATCTTTTTCTTCCCGAATTCTCGACCGTACTATTTCCGGAGAAATAACTAAACTATACTGAAATGGCATCTAAAAACTCTAATAGTGCAGCATCAAAACGAATCAGTTTTGGTAAGATTAAACTCGGTGCTGCATATCCTGACCTGCTGGAAATTCAGCTAAAATCATTCCAGGAGTTTTTCCAATTAGAAACAACACCTGAGAACAGAACCATAGAAGGTCTCTACCGGGTGTTTCAGGAAAACTTCCCTATCACCGATGCCCGAAATATTTTCGTGCTCGAATTCTTAGACTACTTTGTTGATCCTCCACGATACACCATTGAAGAGTGTATGCAAAGAGGTTTGACCTATAGTGTACCACTAAAGGCTAAGCTTCGTTTGTCTTGTAATGATGAGGAACACGTAGACTTTGAAACTATTGTACAGGATGTATTCCTAGGAAACATTCCTTACATGACTCCAAAAGGAACCTTCGTAGTGAACGGAGCAGAACGTGTAATCGTCTCTCAGCTTCACCGATCTCCTGGAGTATTCTTTGGACAAAATTTCCACCCTAACGGGACTAAAATATATTCCGCCAGAGTCATTCCTTTTAAAGGAGCCTGGATGGAATTTGCTACAGATATTAATACGGTAATGTACGCTTACATTGATCGTAAGAAAAAATTCCCTGTAACAACACTCTTACGTGCCATCGGATTTGACTCTGATAAATCAATTCTAAACTTATTTGGATTAGCAGAAGAAATTCCAGCTAAGCAGAAGGATCTTTCTAAGGCGATTGGTCGTAAGCTTGCAGCTCGTGTTCTACGAAAGTGGACAGAGGATTTCGTTGATGAGGATACTGGGGAGGTGGTAACAATTGAAAGAAACGAAATTATTCTTGAACGTGATATTGAACTGGACGAAGAGAACATCGAACAAATCGTAGCTGCTGAAACAGACACTGTTATTCTACAGCGCGAAGACATCGATGAAGATTATTCGATCATTTATAATACACTTCAAAAAGATCCATCGAGTTCTGAAATGGAGGCGGTACAGTATATCTACAAGCAATTGAGAGGTACTGATCCACCAGATGAGGAAACAGCTCGTGGTATAATCGATAAATTATTCTTCTCCGATAAGCGATATAACTTAGGAGAGGTAGGACGATATAAAATCAATCGTAAACTAGAGCATGACATCCCAATGGATGTTTTAGTTCTAACTAAAGAAGACATCATCCTTATCGTAACTTACCTTGTAAGTTTGATGAACCAGAAGGCTGAGATTGATGATATCGACCACTTGAGCAACAGACGTGTACGTTCTGTTGGAGAGCAATTGTATGCTCAGTTTGGAGTTGGACTGGCTCGTATGGCCAGAACGATTCGTGAACGTATGAACGTAAGAGACAACGAGGTCTTTACGCCAATTGATTTGATTAACGCAAGAACCCTTTCTTCTGTAATCAACTCTTTCTTTGGTACGAGCCAGTTATCTCAATTCTTAGACCAGACCAATCCACTTTCTGAAATTACACACAAACGTCGTATTTCTGCACTTGGACCAGGTGGTCTTTCAAGAGAGCGAGCAGGTTTTGAGGTACGTGATGTACACTATTCTCACTACGGTCGTCTTTGTACTATTGAAACTCCGGAGGGACCAAACATTGGTTTGATCTCCACACTTTGCGTTCACGCAAAGATTAATAAAATGGGTTTCCTTGAAACACCTTACCGTATCGTTAAGAATGGTAAAGTAGCAATGAGAACCGACGCCTTATATCTTTCTGCGGAGGGAGAGGATTTTAAGAAAATCGCACAGGCAAATGCACCAATGGATGAAAAAGGAGCTTTCCTTTCTGATCGTATTAAGTGTAGAGAGCATGGTGATTTCCCCGTACTAACACCGGATGAAATCGAATACATGGATGTAGCGCCAAACCAGATTGTTGGGGTTTCTGCATCTCTGATTCCTTTCTTGGAAAATGATGATGCCAACCGTGCTTTAATGGGATCTAACATGCAACGTCAGGCTGTTCCGTTGATCAAACCGGCGTCTCCAATCGTGGGAACTGGATTGGAAGCGAAAGTAGCCGAAGATTCTCGTATGTTGATTAACGCAGAAGGAGATGGTGTGGTAGAATATGTTGACGCCAACGAAATCATCATTCGATATGATAGAACAGAAGAAGACCAGTTGGTATCTTTTGAAGACAATAAGAAAACTTATCGTCTGACAAAGTTCGTTCGTACGAACCAAGGTACTTGTATTAACCTGAAGCCAATTGTGCGTAAGGGAGACCGAGTAACTAAGATGTCTATTCTTTGTGAAGGTTATGCAACACAGAAAGGGGAATTGGCTCTTGGCCAAAACCTGAAGGTGGCATTTATGCCTTGGAAAGGATACAACTTTGAGGATGCGATTGTACTTTCTGAAAGAGTTGTACGTGAGGATATTTTCACCTCACTACACATTGAGCACTTCGAAATGGATGTGCGAGATACAAAGCTTGGTGAAGAAGAATTAACAAATGATATTCCTAACGTAAGTGAGGAAGCGACTAAAGATCTGGACGAAAACGGAATCATCCGTGTAGGAGCTTGGATCAAAGAAGGAGATATTCTGATTGGAAAGATTACACCGAAAGGAGAATCTGATCCAACTCCAGAAGAAAAACTATTACGTGCGATCTTTGGAGACAAAGCTGGTGACGTAAAGGATGCTTCTATGAAAGCACCTCCATCTACAAAGGGTATCATTATTAACAAGCAATTATTCGCAAGAGCGAAGAAAGATAAGCAGCAGAAAGCACAAGAGAAAGACTTGCTGATGAAGCAGGACGACCAGCATGCTATCGCTGTTAATGAATTGAAAACCATTCTAGTTGATAAACTTTTACACTTAGTAAAAGGTAAAGTTTCTCAAGGAGTGAAGAGTATTTACAACGAAGACTTAGTACCAAAAGGAACCAAGTTCTCTCCGACGATACTTAAGAAGTTGGACTTCTCTACCATTGATTACAGTGGTTGGTCTGATGATGATCACACTAATGGATTGATCGCTCGTTTGCTACACAATTACAGTATTAAGCTGAATGAAGAAATCGGACGTTACAAGCGTGAGAAATTCAACATTAGTATTGGTGATGAGTTACCAGCAGGTGTATTAAAACTAGCGAAGGTTTACCTCGCTAAGAAGCGTAAGCTGAAAGTAGGAGATAAGCTCGCCGGTCGTCACGGTAATAAGGGAATCGTATCCCGTATCGTACGTCAGGAAGATATGCCTTTCCTAGAAGACGGAACACCTGTAGATATTGTTCTTAATCCACTTGGGGTACCATCTCGTATGAACCTCGGGCAGATTTTCGAAACGGTACTTGGATGGGCTGGTGAAAAACTAGGAATGAAGTTCGGTACGCCGATTTTCGATGGAGCAAAAGCGGATGAAATTGAAGCTTATATTCAGAGAGCTGAATTGCCAAGTTTAGGACAGGCTTACCTACATGACGGAGAAACGGGAGACCGATTCCATCAGGAAGCAACCGTAGGTGTGATCTATATGTTGAAACTATCTCACATGGTAGACGACAAGATGCATTCTCGTTCTATCGGACCATACTCATTGATTACGCAGCAGCCATTAGGTGGTAAAGCACAGTTTGGTGGACAGCGTTTTGGTGAAATGGAAGTTTGGGCACTAGAAGCATTTGGAGCTTCGCACATCTTGCAGGAAATTCTTACCGTTAAGTCTGATGACGTTATGGGAAGAGCAAAAGCTTACGAATCGATCGTGAAAGGTGAGCCAATGCCAGCGCCAGGTATTCCTGAATCGCTCAACGTGTTATTGCACGAATTGAGAGGACTTGGACTTAGCGTAAGGATGGAGTAATATCCTCCCGATATGAATTGGTTCTGT
>JBGCDT010000509.1:0-7462 GCA_045105695.1 Saprospiraceae bacterium
GATCGCATACAACTGAGGGAATACGCGAAAAGCCATGAAGGAAGACACCTAGGCGTATTGACGGTAAGTGCTAAGAAGAAATTGTCAGATATTGAAAACATCAAAAAACAACATTCACAATTAAGCAATCCTGACGAAAGTGACAAGGTGGACATTGATAATCTACCCTCTGTTGTCTTACAAGGATATAGTGTTCATGGAAATGAATCCAGTGGCTCAAATGCAGCTCTGGTTGTTGCCTACCATTTGGCGGCTAGCCAAAGCGCAGAGGTAAAAGACCTCTTGAAAAATGTAGTTATATTGTTAGATCCCTGTTTTAATCCTGATGGATTACATCGTTTTTCGACTTGGGTGAATACGCATAAAAGCAAACATCCTGTTACGAATTCGGACAGTAGAGAATTTAGCGAAAGCTGGCCAGGTGGTAGAACCAACCACTATTGGTTTGATTTAAACAGAGATTGGCTCCTGGCGGTACACCCGGAGAGTCAAGGTCGTTTGAAAATTTTCCACGAATGGTATCCTAACATTTTGACCGATCACCATGAGATGGGTTCTGATGCGACCTTCTTTTTCCAACCTGGTATTCCTTCGCGGACGAATCCAATTACTCCTCAGAGAAATCAAGATCTGACAAAGCAAATTGGTAACTACCACGCGGCGCAGCTCAATCAACTTGGCTCCTTGTATTACTCTGAAGAATCCTTTGATGATTTCTATTATGGGAAAGGTTCTACCTATCCGGATGTGAATGGTAGCATTGGAATTTTGTTTGAGCAGGCTAGCTCCCGAGGGCATATTCGAGATACAGAGAATGGTCGGATGACTTTTGGATATACCATTCGCAATCAAGTGGCGGCTTCCTTGTCTACTCAGAAAGCTGCATTAAAAATGCGTAAAGAACTCTTGAATTACAAAAGAGATTTTTACAAAAACGCAAAGAAGGAAGCAAAGAGTTTAAAGTTTGCTGGCTACATCGTTGGTGAACAATCAGACAATAGTCGATTGGCTCATTTTGTAGAATTATTGAATCGTCATCAGATTGAAGTCTATGCCATTGATGAGGATGTGAGTAGAAAAGGTAAACTATTTAAGAAAGGAAAAGCTTACGTAATACCATTGTTACAAAAACAAACAAAGTTGATTCAATCTATCTTTGAGCAAAGAACAACTTTTACAGATAGTTTGTTTTATGATGTTTCCGCCTGGACTTTGCCGCTGGCTTTCAACTTAGATTTTGCAGAAATGGATGCGAAGTCACTTTCTGTAAAAGGATCAAAAGTAGGAACTCATGAATACAACGCACCTCCGTTTGAACAAACAGATTACGCCTACCTTCTGGAATGGGAAGACTACTATGCGCCGAAGCTTGTAAATAAGCTTTTGCAAAACGGCATTCGTTGCAAAGTAGCCAATGTTCCTTTTAGCATTCCTGTAAAAGGAACCATTCAAAATTTCAAGAGAGGAACCATTCTCATCCCTGTTCAAAACCAACTGAGTTTCACAAAACAACAGACAGCTAACAATAGTCTTACATTATTTCGACAACTTTCTGCTTTCGCTAAAAACAGCAATGTAAATATCCACAGCATCCAGACCGGCCTTACACCAAATGGTAGCGACTTAGGGAGTCGTAATTTTTCACTATTGAAATCGCCCAAAGTTTTACTAGTCGGTGGAGAAGGAACTCGCTCTTATGATGTTGGTGAAGTGTGGCATTTGCTAGATCAGCGTTATGAGATGCCTCCGGTGATTGTACCTGCCGATAGGCTGGGAAGCGTCAACTTAGATCGTTACAACAACATTGTTATGGTCAATGGTTCTTACGGTTCTGTTTCTAAAAGCGCAGTAGAAAAAATAAAGACCTGGGTAAGAGATGGTGGTGTGCTTACGGCCTCCGGTTCTGCCATCAACTGGGCGAAATCCAAAGGCTTAGCCAATATCAGTTTCAAAAGTGATACCTCTTCTAAGAAAAAAGAAACCGTTCGTCAGCCTTACGCCAGACGATCAGCCATCAGTGGAGCACAAGTTATTGGCGGAGCGATTTATCAAACCAAACTGGACCTTACTCATCCGTTGACTTATGGTATTTCAGACGAATTACTTCCTGTTTTCCGCAGAGGCACTACGGCTATAAAACCTGGAAAGAACGCTTACAGTAGTCCTTCAATCTATACTGACGAGCCGCTAATGGCTGGCTATTCTTCTCAAAAGAACATTGATAAAATTAGCAATGCTGCCGCTATCATAGTTACGAGTATCGGAAGAGGAAAAGTAATTGCACTAGCGGATAACATGAACTTCAGGGGCTTTTGGCTTGGGACCAACAAGGTCTTCATGAACGCGCTCTTCTTTGGTCATACCATTAGCCGCCAGGCAACGGAAGGAGCACCAGCCGTCAATAAGAAGGAAGAAGAAGCTTTAGAACATGGTCATAGTCACTAGGAACTTTTTTGATCAAAAACCGTATTTGTAGTATCAAACACAGAATCCCTACAACATGCGGTTTTTGATCCTATGTACCTACTTATTATTTAGCTTTTCCGTTGCTACAAATCAGGAAGAGCTACCTTGCTTTTTTGAAGATAGCAAGAAGTGGAAATTGGTCAGCTATAAGAATCTTATTACGAATTCGGAGACAGAACGTCCCTGGCGATATGATAAGTTTTTTGAAGTGATTATTCAATTTGACTACGATGAAGCCCTTGGTGGTGGCACCTTTGAAGGGCAATCTCTTTCTAATGTCATTTCAGGAAGTTACAAACTTACAGAGGCAGGTTTAGAAATACTGGACTTTGAAGATAGCCAGATGCGGGAGCCTGCTTGGGGCTTAGACAGCCTGCGCATTGCGATGCATACTGTTTCTAACTTCGAATGTAGTGGTGATACCTTGCTGCTTAATTACAACAAGGAACGTAATGCTATGGTTTTTGTAAAAACAGAGACTGTATTTTATGACTGGGATGAATACTTAAGGACCCTAGGCGGTACGACTTCTATAGATTAATGCTTACAAATAAACTTTCGCACTTCCCCTTCGTTGATCATCAAAAAGTAAATTCCTTCTTGTAAGTGTATTGTTGGAAATATGAACCTAGGTGAATTTACTTCTTTATTGAGCAAGACATTTCCTAAAGGATCTACAATCTTTAGCTTACCAACATTACCTCCTTCCGATTGAATATGGAGCTCTAAATCTACAGGATTTGGAAATAGCTTGACTACACTTTCACTTAAAACGTCAACTGTTGAGACCGTAGAATCACAAACGGAAATCATAGGATCTAGCTCAACTACTTCTCCAGGCGTTAGGTCTTTTCCAATCAAGGCCGGATAGTCTGCGTCATAACGGTAGGCTCTAAAAACACCGTTACCGGAAGGATCGATCCCCTGAGACATAGGGCCTCCATTAGAGACAGGACAGATGTATTGCCAGACCTTTTCTTTATTTTCATCAATTTCAAAGAGGATACCATTACCACCTTGGCAAATCAATGTATTTCCATTAGGAAGTCGTTGAGCACCAGATACGGTCTTTGAAAAAAAAGAAGGATCATCTTCGGCAGGATAGTATGTCCAGTCCAATTCCTCAGGACCATAAGGTTCATTTTCAGAAATAATATAATTCCCATCTGAGTCTATGGGAGGTACAATAATATCAACAGATGAATAGTTGCCCTCCGGACGATCCAAACCATTATTAAAGATCATAATTTTACCTGCATCTGTAAGTCCTTCCGGAATCCAATGTGCATCATGTTGGCCAAATAATTTTTTATCTGCGGTACTTCCTCTTTTATAAGATCGAGGGTTCCCCCAACGATATAAGAAATCTCCGCCTTTTCCAGCGTTTCCTCCACTGTGACCGGCGGCCTCTTCTGTTGTTGTACTATGATCAATAATCCATATTTCACTAAGGTGCCTTGAGCTGATAATTATTTCATCGCGAATTGGATTATAATCAATAGCATTTGCATGTATCCAATCAGCTTGTACAAAAGAAGCATTATTTCCTTTGAAATTAATGTCCATAAGTTCAGGGTGATCTTCGACAGCTCCAAAGTTTGGCTTCTGGGGATCAATACTCTGAACCATGTGGTCCCAAAGATGCCACTCCCAGACAATGTTCCCTTCGTCGACACCTACTGGTTCTACCTCTATAATGTGTTCTGGCCAAACAGCACCCTCTAAACTAGGGTCATGTCCTTCGTCTATTGCTTCTTGCATACCCTTGGCTTCCCAAGCTAAAATCAGAACATTACCGTTCGGTAATACTTCTAGGTCATGGTGCTGGTGAACCTGATTATTAGCATAACGATAAGACCAAACGATATTCCCTTCCCAGTCTACTTTTTCTATTTCTCCTCCCAGTCCTCCACCGAAGAAAGAACCTCCAGGGTTTCTCACTGCACGATATAAAAAACCATCTTCTTCCAAATAGCTAGCAATACCAGGACGATATTGCCCGGGCCATTCGTTTACCAATTCCCCACAGTTGTCAATTAAATAATGAGAGGTGTAAGAGGTACTGGCAAAGAGCGTATACCCTTCAAAGCTTTCTTCTTCATTCTGAAAAAGGCCAATGGTTTGCTGGCTATACATACTTTGTGAGAGTATTGTTAGAAAAATAAAGCAAAGGGTAAACTTTTTCATAAATCTGTTATTAGGATAGCAATATACGGCTAAACAAAAGATAAATTATTAGTGAAGTCTTCTACCCTCTTGATTTCAAGGGGTAAACTAAAAAATTGCAACTTCGGAGACATTGATAATTTAGTCTAGCTTAAATTTTCAAAGTTGCTAACCATTTGTCTGTTGAGTAACAATAGTAATTATTAACTCGCGATTTTTATCTTTGCAGCTCTTTTATGGAAAGTATTTCTACTAAAATCATCTCTTCTATTATGAAAAATATATCCCTGATATTCGTAGCTATTCTATTTTTAATGACGGCTTGTGCAGATAGTCCTGAAAAAAAACAAACAAAAAAGCCATCTGACAAACCTGACTACAGCAAGGTTCAACCAAAAGTTAAAACAGAAAACAAAAAACCGGTCAGTAACAGAGAACCATCTTCCCCTAAGCAACTGGCCAAGGCCGAAGCCATTCTAGCCTCTGTATCTGAAGCAGATATAGCAACAGTAAATGGAAAACAAATCTATAAAAACTACTGTGGTATTTGTCACGGCATCACTGGGGACCTGAATGTAAATGGAGCAACAGATCTCACTAAATCTGAATTACCAATGAATGAACGAGTGGCCCAGGTCTATCACGGAAGAGGTCTGATGACGCCTTTTAAAGGACTACTAAAAGGAAAGGAAATCGTTGCGGTGACGCAGTACATTGAGGACTTGAGGAAGTAATTCTTTAGAGATCTACGAGGGAACGTTGAAAATTCGACAGATCAAAAACCTAGGAAACCTCCATTTTTTTGCGCCAAGCTATATACCCAAAAACCGCTATGATACAATAGATTGCAAATAACAGCGCAAATAAATAAAGTCCTCTTTCCCAATTCATAAAAATGCTAATTAGGTCAACTACGATAAAGTATATCCAGTTTTCTATAATTTTTTGGGTAACCATATAAGTAGCTATGATGCTGAAGGAAGTGGTGAAGGCATCTACATAAGGGAGCGCGCCGCCCATCCATGACCAAAAAGAACCGAGCAAAAAGAGTAGCGCCAATCCTACGGCAATAGCAGCCCCATGCTCTTTTACTGACCAATACCGAATGGGGACAGTGTTCTTGGATTCAGCATTTTCTCCTTTGCTTTTAGTCCAAACCATCCAGCCATAAACGGACATCACCATATAGTATACTTGCAAGGTCGCCTCAGAATACAAACGTACTGCTGGATCGACATATACGACAAAAGTGATGATCACACTCACCAAACCGATTGGCCAACAGAGCGGATTTTCCTTTGCTGCCAGAATTACATAAATGATGCTGAGTACAAAAGCTAACCATTGAAGCAAGCCCATTTCTATAGCGGTTTTCCAAATTTCATTGATCAAAGTAACAGATTCCATAAATAGATTGACTTGCGATTTATTTAGCCATTTGTAGTAAACTATAAAGTGGCTGAAGCTTTGTATCTTAATATGATTAGAGGTCTAGTTGTGTCCTAGAGGCACAAACGTCGTCAAAATTAATATAATCGTCTAAGTCAGACGCTTATTTAGAATTAAAAGCATAATTTTGAAACCATTATGGCAATAGATATCATGTTTGCACTCGCTCTTGTGAGCGGTTTTATGTTGGGGTTTAATCGTGGGATAATCAAAACTGTTTTTGGTTTGATCGGGCTACTCTTTGGTTGTCTAGCTGCTTTTAAGTTTGCACCTGGGATGACCCGTTTTCTGGAAGTTTCTTTTGACAGTACCAATCCATTGATGTTCTTGGCGGGAGCTGCCATTTCTTTTGCAATAGCAATGTTTTCAATTCGGCTATTTGCTAGAGGCTTGGAAGGTGCTTTGAAAACAGCAAACATCAATGTAATTAATAAATTAGCCGGTGGTATTATTACCGCTATATTCATGGTTGTAGTTTACAGTGTTTTGCTAAACTTTGGAGTACAGGCACGAGTAGTGAATGATAACGCTCAACTTGACTCGAAAACCTACCCGGTACTCAAAGAAATCCCAAGTAAATCCATGGTCGTTGTCAATCAAGTCAGACCAATGTTCCATGAGTTCTATGACCAATCAGTCGACATGATGGATCGCCTTCAAGAAATGAGTTTGGAAAAAACAGAAGATAATAAAGTATTCGACATACCTGAAAATGAGGAAACCGCAGATTCTGATCGTAGATAATTACGATTCCTTCACTTATAATCTCTTCGACTATTTTTGTCAATTGAATATGGACTGTAAAGTGGTTCGTAACAATGAGCTTACGCTTGAGCAGTTTTGCGAATTGGACTTTGACGGACTTGTGCTTTCTCCTGGTCCGAAGCGCCCTGCTGATGCGGGTTTGTTGATGCCACTCCTTGATTATTATCACGATAAGAAACCGATTCTTGGTATTTGTTTGGGACATCAGGGGATTGGCGAATATTTTGGGGCAAAGCTTTCTAAGACTAAAGTCCCGGTACATGGAAAAACTTCAGTTATCAACCATACGGGCCATCCGCTCTTCGGGGACCTTCCAAAGCGCTACTCCGTGATGCGCTATCATTCCTTAGCTTTAGAAAAAAACCTACCTGCTTCTTTAGAAATCATTGCGGAAACAGATGATGGAGAAATCATGGCCATCGCCCATCGAAACCTACCAATAACGGGAGTTCAGTTTCATCCCGAATCTATTTTGACGGAACACGGAATTGTATTGTTAGAAAATTGGGTGCAGATGATTACCATTGGTCTTTCTATTTCTGAGTCTTAATGCCTTCTCATTACTTTCACAACCTCTTTATTCAAAATATTACATAGCGAAAGGCTGTTCCTGCGA
>JBGCDT010000510.1:0-3505 GCA_045105695.1 Saprospiraceae bacterium
AAAGGTTCTATATCATTCCCTCAGATTGTCCGTCATATGAATAGTTTTTAATTGATGCTATATAAAGTTCGTTTGTCCAGTTGAAATCCGGGTACTTCTTCATAAGCAGATATGCTCTGCCAGTTCCACATCTAATAGAAGATCGAAAACTCTTGAATATTTCTGTTTTGTTTTGCATTTGTTGAATTGCAGGTAACGTAATTATGATATGCGGCGTATCCCTAAAGGTATGCGGTGATCATCATGTGTTCTCAGCTTTTTGCAATTTTCTAAACCTTGCCATTAATGTTGGAATTCCTATTCTTAACCAATAATTTGTTGAAATTTTACCACTTGACATTCCACCTTTAGCAAATCGTTTTATGAATATCATTTTTGACTCATCTATATTCGACTCCAATAATCTTTCAATTTCAGTTTTTAGTTCTATGAATATATGAGATTCGTCATTCCACTTGAATTGTGAATATTTATTTTCAAGTTCTTTCCATAATTCTTTATCACCACGCAGTCCAAATTGAAATGGTTCATCTGCAAAAAGATTTGATAAGTCTGATTCTCGTATATAGTCATTTAGTATTATCTCGAAATTGGATTGCTTATTAAAAGCAACTCGGATATTTCTAAGTTTACTCGATGCAGTTTTATTGTATTTTGAGAATTTGGCTGAATTATAAAAGAATAAGTTTGATGGAATAAATCCAGAGGTGAACATATCCCAAAGGGCATCAAAGTTATTTCCATAATATTCTGGAAAATTGAGTTTTGATTTAAATGTTACATGCAATTTTTCAACTGTATCTATGTTTTCAAAGTCAATAATTTCTATGTTCTGATATTTATTCATTATTCAATGCCAATCGTTACCGCAAAACCTACATTGCTTTGCTTTTGGTGTTCGTGTTAAATTATTGCATTCAGGACAATTATTATATTGTATATTGTTAGATGTATCAATTCGTTCTGCAACTGTTTTCCTAAAGTCATCAATTCCATTTTCTAATAATTTAAGAATGTCTTTATCTTCAGTCATCCAACCTTTTTTCAAAGAAAGCCTGGTTCTACTTGCTTTTTGTTCTTGAGTACAATTTTCCATTTTGTATACAGATGACCAATGTCGCCAAGCATTTTTTTCTTCGTTTGTCATTAATAAAGAATGATGATCTAATATGTATTTTATTTTGTCTTTGTCCATTCTAATTGCTGATAATATTTGTACACACACACATACAACACACGCACGAGTTGCGTTTACATCCCCTGTATAAATCACTCTAAATAATTACATATAATTTTCCCCAAATATATAAAACCTTTTCTAAAAGCTTAGCAATAAGGTTCTTGATACTTATAAAAAGAATAAATGTTTCGTAAGGTGCTGTAATCTAGTATGTTGTAGCGTTATCCATTCATGAAAGTTAATAAGCGTTATTAACAGATAACCGAGCTCAATCCATATTGTACGACTCTAATCGATGTTGAAACCAACACTCCAGCGGACAGCCTACATGGAGCAAAAAATATAACGACCGTCCCACAAGCTCTGAAGAACCACAGCCTTTATAAGAAATCTCTTCTTAAACAGATTCATCTTCCAAAACTATTTAGTCATATTTGCAAAGCTGTTAATTAGACAGAACCACCTTCATTTAAAAAACAAAAATGCCCCAAGAAATAGAAAGAAAATTTCTAACCACTTCCACCGCTTGGCAATCCAAAACAAACCAAGGCACCATCTTCAAACAAGGCTACCTAAGTACCACCCCCGAAAGAACCGTCCGAGTCCGAATAGCCGGAGACAAAGCCTGGATGACCATCAAAGGAAAAACCATCGGCAATAGTCGTTTAGAATTTGAATATGAAATCCCAGTTTCTGATGCAGCGCAGTTGTTAGAACTCTGTATAAAACCCCTGATCGAAAAACGTAGATACATTGTTATGGAATCTGGATTGGCTTGGGAGGTGGATGTTTTTCATGGCGAAAATGAAGGCTTAATTATCGCTGAAGTAGAACTGGAGTCGGAGGATCAGGAAGTGGTTTTGCCCGATTGGGTGGGGGAGGAGGTTTCTGCTGATGCACGGTATTATAATTCTAACTTAATTTTGAATCCTTTTTGTACGTGGGAGGAGTGATTAAAGGGTGCTGTTTTGACAGAGGGATATAACAATACTTTTACAGGGAGCTTTGTTAATACTTACGTAGTTTAAACAAAAGGTATAAAGCCTTGGATTTTACTTCTTTTTGCCAAGAAAAAGAACACGTAAAAAATGCTAATCCTTGAATTCTTACCTCATCAGGAATCCAGAGCTTGCGTACTGTTATAAAAGACTAGTCACCCTTTCATTAGCAAAACAAAACTCTATTTAACAATAACCGTATTCGTAAGCTTCGCTAGATCAGAGCGCAAAGCGAGCAGTTTGTTATGCACTTTCAAGTACTTCATATAAAGCGACATATCATCCTTCGACTGCGCATCTTTGATTCTCTCCTGATTTGCGGCAAGCGTCTTCTCTATCTTTTTTAGTTTAAAAATATTAATAGCGTAAATAGAATCCTTCGTGAAATTCATTTCAGGCATGGGCTGTGTGCGCAAGTCAATTTCATGTTTGTCTTTCCAATTTGGACTATACTCATCTGGAGAAGATAAAATAGAAACGGCTAACTGCGCAATGTCATCATCCCAATGATTAATGAAATGCTTTTGCGAAACTTCTTTTTTATCTATCAAGAGTTGCAAACACTCTCTGGCTACTCTTTCGTACAATTTATTATCAAAATCGTCAAGTACCTCTTCTATGTTGTTAAGGATGTAAGCAGCCACAGTTTGATTTTGCTCTTCATCGAATATCTCTCCGCCAGAGGTTACCAGCAGACGAATAACATCCCGCTCTTGAAAAGAATGTCCAGTAGCTGCGGGGCGTTGTTTTGGGGTTGGTGGTTCTTCGCCAGGGTAGCCGCCTGCCTCTGTTGGATCACCTGGAGGGAAGTGCGGCTCTTCTGATGGAAAGGAAGAATCGGAGTGCGCTCTTTCCTTTTTCTTTTGCTCTTGTTTGAAATTCTTTTTTTGAATTTTATTTAATTCACTAATTAGAATCTCCTCGTCTACTTGTACCAAGGCTGCACATTCTTTAGTGTATAAAGAACGTTTGATCATGTCCGGAATTCGAGCCACACTACTCATGATGTCTTTTATCATGGCTGTTTTCTTCACTGGATCACCAGCGGCTTCGGACATCAATAGAGATGCTTTGAATAGAATGAAATCCTGAGCTTGTTCCGAAAGGTAAGTCTTGAATGTCTCTGCACCTACTTCCTGTAAGTAGGAATCAGGATCCTGTCCATCAGGCAATAACACTACTCTTACATTCATGTCTTGCTCCAACACAAGGTCCAATCCACGGAGTGCAGCTTTCACTCCAGCAGCATCCCCATCGTAGAGGATCTTCATATTGTCCGTGTTTCTTTTGACCAGTTGGATTTGCTCAATGGTCAGAGAAGTACCTG
>JBGCDT010000511.1:0-27754 GCA_045105695.1 Saprospiraceae bacterium
AGGAATACGCAATTGATATTGTTCGATCAGCGGGACAGCAATTGGCAAATAAGACCAGTGCCATTTTTCTTCGTTGTATCCGTCGGGGCGTTCTTTTCCTTTTGGAGTGTAAGGTTGACAGAAGCCATACTCTTGTGCATGCGCAACCAACCACTCATATTCTTTCAATCCTTTGCCCTTCTCAAAGTAGGCATTTGTAAAATTATTTACATCGAAGTCTGTTCCCCAATGGTGTCGTGATGTTCCAGGCATCGAACTATATTCTAATATTTTAAAAGCTCTTTTGTTCGGATCAGGAAAGAGTTTTTTTGCATTCAGTCCGCCTTCCAATAGCCGAGTGCCATTCCACTTTCCTTCCCAGATTACTTTTTGTCTGGCAAAATTCCTGGTTGCTGATTTTATGATAAAAGTTACGCCATCCTTTTTAGCAGCAGCGGCCATCTTTTTAAACTGCTCATAAGTTGCTTTACGCAAATACATTCCATCGCCAGAGGCGTGCTCTTTACTGAGCAAGGCAAAATCTGGATGTTTGGCTGGATCAAATTTCCCCATGAGGTATTCTGTAGAAATACTGCTGTCGTGTCGAATCATCTGTTTTTGAGTTATCGCTTTTTTAATGCTACTGTCTGCATTCACTAAAGTTGCTTTTGCAATGACTGGAGCTTCATTATTCGCAACAGAAGATTCTGAAGAATTACAACTACTTAGTAAAAACAAAAGACCGAAGAGCAAAAAATTGCGGAAAGCGTTTACCTTTATCATATACTTAGTTTTAGATTGCAAATATAGAAATTACTCAACCATTCAATTATTAAAGACATATGAACTTCTGCCTCCGCTCTCTAACCATCCTCACACTTTTATTAACTATTTCTTTTTCTCTTTTCAGCCAAGTTGCTAAAAAAGAAAAACTAGAAGACATCGCCATCATCGAACAAAAGGTCATGGTACCAATGCGCGATGGCATCAGACTAGCCACAGATATTTACCGACCTAAAACGGATAAACCAGTTCCAATTATTTTTTCAAGGACTCCTTATAATTTTAATTCCTGGGGAGACGGAAAGGAGCGAACGCGTACCAAAGAAAGAGCTGCTGAAGCAGTTAAGAAAGGTTATGCCTACGTGGTACAAAACGAAAGAGGTCGCTATTTCTCTGAAGGAAAATGGGACATTCTCGGTCTTCCAACAACTGACGGATATGATGCTTTTACCTGGATGCAAAATCAACCTTGGTCAAATGGAAAGATTGGAACCTACGGTTGCTCCTCTACCGCAGAGTGGCAAATGGCGATAGCTGCGCAGGATCATCCAGCGCACGCAGCAATGGTTCCTCAGGGCTTTGGAGCAGGCGTTGGAAAAGTGGGACCGTACAATGAGCAGGGCAATTGGTACAGAGGTGGAGCGCAGCAAATGTTGTTTACGTCTTGGTTGTACTCTGTTCAGAATGATGAGTTCCGACCGAGGGTTCCAGCGGGTGCAACTCAGGAAGATTTGATTCGAGTGTCTCGTTTTTATGACTTGGCTTCGGAAGCACCGCCCGTTGATTGGGCAGAAAAACTTCAGCATTTACCCGTTTCTGATATTATTAAAAACGTTTCGGGAACTAAAGGGATTTATGATAAAATGATAAAGCGCAAACCGAATGATCCAGAATGGTTCAAAGGTGGATTGTATCATGAGGATATGCCTTTTGGTGTTCCTAGCTTTTGGTTTGTTTCCTGGTTTGATGTTTCGACAGGGCCGAATCTTGCACTGTTTAATCATGTTAGAAAAAACGCGAAAGACAAATCTGTTAGAGACAATCAGTACCTCGTGATTGCTCCGACTCTGCATTGTCGTTTTACCAGAGCGACAGAAAATACCATTGTTGGAGAATTGAATGTAGGTGACGCAAGATTGAATTATAAAGAACAAATCTATGGTTACTTCGATCATTTTCTAAAAGGAGAAAAGAATAGCATAAAGGAAAGTTTACCTAGAGTTCAGTACTACACGATGGGTATGAATAAATGGCAATCTTCGGAGACCTGGCCTCCTAAAAACGCACAGATGAAAACGTACTACTTAGCCAGTAATGGTAGAGCAAATAGTTTATATGGCGATGGCGAACTTACTATGGCCACTCCAAAAGAAACTTCTACTCCAGATGCTTTTGTTTACAACCCGATGAATCCAGTTTTATCTTATGGTGGAAATGTTTGCTGCACCGGCAATGCTGTAAAAGGAGGATCTTTCGATCAGCAGGTGATGGAAACCAGACATGATATTTTGGTTTACTCTACGCCAATTTTGGAAGAGGGTGTTGAGGTGAGTGGATTTATTGAAGCGACTTTATATTTGTCTTCCAGTGCTAAGGATACGGATTTGACCATCAAACTGATTGATGTTCATCCTGATGGTAGTGCGTACAATTTGGATGAAACGATTCAGCGCGTTCGATACCGAGAAGGTTATGACAAAGAAGTTTTCATGGAAGAGGGAAAGGTTTACAAAGTAGAGCTTTCGCCTTTGTCAACAAGTAATTATTTTGCAAAAGGACATCAGATTAGAATAGAAGTCTCTAGTAGTAACTTCCCTCGCTTTGAGCGAAACTTAAATACAGGTGGAGATAATTACAATGAAAAGGATGCGGTGATTGCTCGTAATGAAATTCATCATTCTAAGGGGTATCCTTCTCAGATCAGGTTGCCGATTGTTGAAAAGTAGAACGTTAACCTATGTACAAAAAAAATCTCCTACATCGGAGGCTGTTGATATAGGAGAATTAAAACAATAAATACTATGAGAAACTACACAGCACAAATATACAGGCCAAAGTCCTCGAATAAAAGCCTCTTTTAGGTAGTGGACTTTTATTTGGTGTGTAGGTGATGGTTTCGTTTAGAAAGCGGTAATTTGAGTTGTAGAGAAAACAGATAATTCGCGTTATGATTGTTATGTTTAATACGTAATTCGACAGAAGCTATGACTCCTTTTAGATTTTAGAGGTTTTAATATTCCATTGTAGTAGTTACTTCTCGCTCTTTTCTCAGTCTTTCTTTTTTTCGTTTTCGCAAAAAGTACCATAGATAAAAGAAAGGAATTAGTCCTAGTAATAACCAGTACCAGTTCTGTTCAGAGATGACGTCCACATTTCCAATCAGTGTGTACGCCGCCCACTTTGAGGGTGCAGCAGCCTCGGCAGATAAAGTACCACTTAGGTAGTTTTTGTTGCTATTGTGTAGAGCTGTTGTTTTATCTTTTCCTTTTTTTAATTGCTTATAAAAAACAGGGAGTAATTCTTCGTTAGTAGTTACTGGTACTGGCCAAAGTGTAGTCAGCACGCTCTTTGCGCCATAATGAATTAAACCTCTGGAGGTACTAGGAATATGATCTCCTTCTGTTGGTAATATAAGGGAAACTTGATTGTCCGACAGTACAACTAACTGCCCCGCGTCCTCATCATTTGCTCCATCAGAGTTGATTTCTGCGTACCATAAAAATTCAGTCTTGCCTCTCTCTTTGCCCGTGTACGCGGTTAGATCATCCGTCAATAAGACCAGGGGCGTAGATTGCATATTACTAACCAGTTCCTTTTCTTTTGAAGAACCAATCTTTACGTTCTCTCCTTTTATAAATGAAGCAGATTGTTTTTCATCCGAATTCAATATCGTAAAATCACAGTTTGTAACTGTATTGTTAGCATAAGCTTCTTTGGCAAACTCCTCCGCGTCATAGTGCAAACTAATTTGGTATTTATTCAGTAAGAAAGGATAGTTGCTAAAGTTGCAAGAACCAGGAGGAGCAGTAGACAGCAAAGCATTGAAGGGTAGATAACCAATGCCTTCATCCGGTATGATGATCACTTGTTTTTTCAGAGGTTCGAATGGCTGTATGAGTGTTTCATACATTTGCAGAGCAAGGCTATCGTAAGTGGTACAGTCACTCTGTTCTTCTTCGTTTTTTAGAATTTCGTGTAAACGCATGATCCCAGCATCTAGGTTGGCAGGGCGTTTCAGTCGCTTGGCTTTTAGACCATTCAAAGTAATGACAAAACCGTATAGATACTCATCCGTAAAATAGTAAGACAACAGAACCTGATCCGCACTCTCCAACCTATTCTGAATTTCACCAACTGTTACTATTGCCTCATTATAACGCAGTCCATAAACCGTCGGGAATCTTTTGGAGAATTCACTGACCTTTCGATTGTATGCTTTTCGAGCGGTGATGTAATCATTCTTTGCGCGATTAGCAGCTTCTGTATTTTTATTGTTAGAATCATTAAGGACGTTGGCCCATTCAGATTTCAGCGCTGCTACTTTTAATTTCCGATTGGATAGTTCTTCTAAATCTTCTTTTGGAACATTAGCTAACTGAGCAGTCTGTGGTTGAATCAAAGCATTCAACATTCCTGCTTTTTTACTTTTTTCCACTAATCTAAAACAACGTAGTAAATATGAGGGATTGTTGGATTTTTCATAAAGCTGATATGCTAGATTCACTGCTTTCCATTCCAGTTCACGCTCGGCTTGCCCATTCTCATAAGCTAGTGCAGCTCCCTGGTAGTTTTGCCGCAAATGAAAAAGGGCATCAATAACCAGTTCATTAATTTCTAAAACCTGTTCTAAACTATTGCCTGATTTATCTTTTGGGTCTGCTTGCTTTTCTAAGAGGCTTGCCTTCTCCAGCAAAATTTTCAAAACCAAGGGAGACGCATAATACAGATCACTTTCTGACGGATTTTCAGCTATATCCGTTTTATTAAATTCGGGCAGTAGCTGCGTCAACCAGAGTTGATATCGCTTTAGAGCTTCTTCCGTATTTCCATTTTCTGCAAATTCAGCTATCTGATTCAGTGCAACCTGATCAGTCGTATCTATGCCCCAATGACTATTTAAGTTAAGGTTGTCTACTTCGTTTGTCTCGGCAGACGAAGTAGAAAGGCTGTCTGATTGGGCAGGCAAGCAAACGGTTGTGAGCAGTAAAATCAACAGGGTGATCAATCGCATAGTGGAGGAATTTTCGGTTGACCTAAAGAGATTTATAATTTCTTTGAGGACAGGTCAAAATTAGGGCGATTAATTTTATTAAACAAATAGTCTTGCACAAACAAAAAACGGCCACCTCTAGAAGGTGGCCATTAGTTATGTGTTCATCTATTTGTTTCTTGATCTAATTTTTGTTAAGCAGACTCTTATCGAATGCCTGATCATAACGCTTATTGATCGTATCTTTTAGTTCTTTTCTAGCGAAGAAAATTCTACTCTTCACTGTGCCTAGCGGTAATTCCAACTGATCAGCAATTTCCTGATACTTGAAGCCTTCATAGTGCATCATAAAAGGAATACGAATGCCGTCGTCTAGGTTAGCAATGATAGAGTTTAGCTCTTTCATTATTATATTAGAATCAGCTTTATTGGAAATTACGTTTGATCCAGAATTGATGTAGTATAAGTTATCAGTAGAATCAATAATGGTATTTGCCTTCATCTTCTTTCTGTAGTTGTTGATGAAGATGTTTTTCATGATGGTGAAAGTCCAGGCTTTGAAATTTGTGCCTGGGCGGAATTTCTCTCTATTAGTAATAGCGCGGAAGGCAGTTTCCTGAAAAAGGTCTCTTGAATCTTCTACGTTTTTAGTTAGGTTGTAAGCGAATGAGTGTAACAACCCTGAGAGTTTGTTGAATTTAGTATCGAATTCTATTGTAGACATAATTTGGTGTTTTTAGATTGTTTTGGATTACTTTCTGTTTGGTTAAACAAATATACGGCCTTGTTAAACAAAAAACAACTCTCAGTTAAACAAATACATTTACATAAAACTATTATTAGCTCACTTTTTAAACTAATTTATACTTAAACATCTGATTTTTAGCTATTTGCAAAAACTACTTATACTTTTAAAACTTTCAAAAAAAAATGAAAATTGTTTCACGTAAGACACTCAAGTAGCAAAAAAGCCTCATTCGCTCATTATACATACTTAAGAAAAGGGCCATAAAAGTGAAACAGATACTTCGCTAATTTGCTGTGGAGGCTATTTCTGAGCTTTAAAAACTAGAAAAAGTGCAACGAAGAAAAAGAAGATATTCGGAAGCCAAACCCCCAAAACAGCAGGAAGGCTTTCATTAGTAGCGAAAGTGACAGAGAACTTAGATAAGAATATAAAGACGGCTCCGATGGCTACCCCCAAGGACAGGTGAAAACCCATTCCGCCTCTTACTTTACGAGCGGCTACAGCTACTCCGATCAGCGTCAAAATCAAAATCGTAATGGGTTCCGCAGTACGACGGTGAATCTCCACCTCAAACGGTTTGGCATTTCCTACACCTCGTTGCTTTTCAACATCAATAAATTTCTGAAGGACAGAAGTAACCATCATATCTTTTTCTTCCAAGTAACGGACAAAATCCCCTGGCGTTATATTAATGGTTGTATCAAGAACTCCTTCCGACACTACTTCTAGGGTTTCCTTATTCCCTTGAAAAGACCTTCGCTCATAATCTTTCAACTGCCAATTATTAGGGGGGCCTTTCCAGTGTGCTTCTTTCGCTTTTAGAAATGCAACTAACTCGTTATTCTTAAAATGCTCTAGTCGAAGGTTCGTTGCTACAGAATCTCTTTTGCGATATCGACTCACATAGACTTTGGTGTCAGGTGCTATAAATATGTGTACGTCACGTTTCTTCCCTTGATCATTATGCTTATAAATGTATTTATGCTCGAATTCAATCCTTGTTTTGTTTCCATTAGGAATTAGAATATGATTGGCCAAGAGGTGAACTCCTGTGATGATCAAAGCCGCTATCATATATGGTCTCAAAAAACGGGTAAAGCTAACCCCTGCATTAAAGATAGAAATGACCTCAGAGCTGTAAGCCATTCTAGAAGTGAAGAACACAACAGAAATCAGTGCATATAATGGTAGTAGAAGTCCATTGATATACAACATGAAGTTGACCGTATAGTCAAATAGAATCTCATTGATAGTTACATCCTCCTCCACATAGTCCTCCACCTTATCACTGAAGTCAATGACAGCAGCGATCAAAGAGAAGATCAAAACCGTGAAAGAAAAAGTACCGAGGTACTTCTTGATGATATATTTATCGAGCTTTTTGAGCATACTTTTTTTGACGATGTCCGGAATTTCTACAATGACTTAATTGACTCCGTTTATTGTGTAGATTTATATTCTCCAAATTCACATGAGCAAATGGTAATCTAATCAAGTCTATTTTCTATAGTCGATTCTGAACTCTTGGTAGCATTCTATTTTTCCAGGATGTAAAAGTGCCTGCCTCTATCTGTCTACCCGCTTCTCCAACCAACCATAGGTAAAAACTCAGATTCTGTAAAGTACATATTTGAGCGCCTAACAATTCTTTCGTATGTACTAAATGACGAAGGTAAGCTTTGGTATGTATACGACTAGTCGGAGCAGTGCTATTTACATCTATTGGACTGAAGTCTGCTTCCCACTTTTTATTTTTAATATTTATAATTCCTTCATCAGTGTATAGCAATCCATGCCGCGCATTTCTCGAAGGTAGTACACAATCAAACATGTCAATTCCCAAAGCGATATTTTCCAACAGGTTGGCTGGTGTCCCAACGCCCATTAAATAACGGGGCTTGTCTTTTGGTAGTATGCTACAAACCACATCCGTCATGGCATACATCTCCTCTGCTGGCTCGCCTACGGAAAGTCCTCCGATAGCATTTGCAGGTCGGTCAAATTTTGCAATCGCTTCCGCTGATATTCTACGCAAGTCTTTATAGGTACTTCCTTGTACGATGGGTAGCAAAGTCTGTTCGTAGCCATAGTGTGGCTCTGTATTATCAAAACGATCACAACAACGTTTCAACCATCGATGTGTCATCTCAATAGATCGCTTTGCATAATTGTATTCACAAGGATATGGAGTACACTCATCGAAAGCCATAATGATATCCGCGCCTATCGTCCGCTGAATGTCCATTACGTTTTCAGGTGTAAATAAATGCTTAGAGCCATCTATATGAGATCGAAAAGTGACGCCCTCTTCTTTGATTTTTCGACGGCCGCTCAAAGAGTATACCTGATAACCACCACTGTCTGTCAGCATAGGTTTATCCCAACCGATAAATTTATGCAAGCCCCCTGCCTTTTTCAATATATCCAATCCTGGTCGTAAATAAAGATGGTAGGTATTTCCTAAAATAATCTGCGCAAGAATGTCTTCTTTCAACTCCTGCTGATGAATTCCTTTTACGGAACCAACAGTACCGACGGGCATGAAGATCGGAGTTTGTATATCTCCGTGAGCAGTGGTGATGGTTCCTGCGCGGGCATTAGAGTCTGGGTCGCTGTGGCGTATTTTAAATTTCATTCTGATGTTGAATAGTTGTTAAGCTTTAAAATTTTCTCTTCTAACCAATATACCGCTTCGTATCCAGCTTCAGCAAAACACCAAACATAATGGTAAAGGCAAGCACCGAAGAGCCTCCATAGCTAATAAAGGGCAAAGGTATCCCGATAACTGGGACCAGCCCCATGGTCATTCCTATATTTACAAAAAAGTGTATGAAAACGATTCCCGCAAAACCATAGGCGTATTGCCTAGAGAAGTCGGAGTTCTGCCGTTCAGCAATAACGAGTATTCTTAAAATCAAAAGCGTAAATAGACCGATGATACCCAGGCTCCCAATGAAGCCCTGCTCTTCAGCAATGGTACAGAATATAAAATCCGTGTCTTGTTCGGGGACGTATCCTCCTTTCGTGATTTCTCCATTTAGAAAACCCTTGCCTTGGAAGCCTCCAGAACCAATGGCCATTTTAGATTGAATCAGATTATATAAAGATCCTTGTGGATCACAAAGGTGTGGACGCAGCCATACGTTGATACGATCTTGTTGGTGGCTTCGCATTACATTATTGAAAGTATAGTTGGCTCCACCGGTTACGAGTGTTCCCATGATGAGAAGAATTGATAATTTGCCTACAAGACTTTCTTTTCTTTTCGCCCAGTTCAAATATGCAAACAACAATAACAAAACTCCAATCCCTAACAATACGTACACGGGATGCCCTAAGTAGGTAAAAAACAAAGCTAATCCAGCTATAATAAAATAACCAAACATGAATTTAAAATCCTTAACCAAGCTCCTAAATAATATCAATAAAATCAACAAAGTAAAAACGACCATCATTTGATAAAAGGGAAATATAAATCCTAGAATCAAAAGCGTCATCGTAGCTAATGCAAAAACTATGAGACTCGGAGAAAGTCCTTCTCGAAATAATAAAATGATAAAAGACAAAAAGACGAGTGCCGAACCGGCATCTGGTTGTAGTAATATTAAACCCATCGGTAAGACTAGAATACCAAAAGCAATCAGAACATTATTGGTATTATTAAGATTAGTTTTGTAGGTACTAAGAAAAGCAGCCAAGGCCAGACAAGTGGCAAACTTAGCGAACTCAGAGGGTTGTAGCGTAAAACCACCAATAGAATACCAGGAGGTTGCCCCCTTTACAGTTATTCCAAAAAGGAGTACTCCCAGTAAGGCAGCTATCCCCAATCCATAAATCGGATAGGCAAAAGTCCTCCAAAAAGTCCATTCCACAGAAATGGTTACGATCAAAGCCAGTAGAGAGATTCCAATCCAAAGCGTCTGCTTTCCTACTTTAGTATTAAGGTCAAATATCGTTTCTGAAAAACTAAGCTCTTCATTATATCCAACCGTATATACCATCAACCAACCAATACCCAATAAGCTCAGATAAAGGCTCAGCGTCATCAAGTCCACACTTTGTAAAAAGGTATTTTGTCTTTTACTCATAGAAGATTAAGAACTCAGCTTTTTGTAATTCTATTGTCTATCTGACTTACACCAATAAGTTGATTAGAATCCTAAAACTAATTTCAATACTGTTCAGTAGATTTAAGCCCCTACCAAATCTTTGATTAGAATATTAGAAACCTTTGCTGGAAAGGCAGAGGGGTAATCCTTTTTTAAACGATGGAGTACACGTATGGCTTCCAGTTTAGTTTTAAAAGCACCTGCTCGGAGTCTGTAATAAGGTTTTGCATGTTCCCAGTCAATAGGAATTTCCGGATGGTTTCTTATAAAATCTTCCTTAGTCGTTTCCAGCTTTCGACGGTCTGTAGTCGCTACAAGTTGAATACGCCATCCGGGCACTTCCATTTTCGTTTTACTAATCTCGGCATAGCGAGTCATCATTTTAGCAACAGCGTATTCTTCTTCTACCTTGATATTCTGAGCAGTCAGTATTTGTAAACTGAAAAAGAACAATAAAAGGAGTGATGTGTATATTTTCATAATAACTACGATTAGGTCATTTTTCTGAAATCAGAACAGCGATACAATTCCATAGAATCATATCGCTGTCCAAAGATACATAATAGTTGCGGTCAGCTATCAATGCTGCTACAAAATTTTATGCTTAAGCTCTGCCATGACAATGCTTGTATTTCTTTCCACTACCACAAGGACAAGCATCATTTCTACCAACCTTAGGATCAGAACGTCGAACAGTTTCCTGCTTTTGTCTGCTTACTCCTTCTGCGGCAGCACGCGCACGAGCAGCAGCTTGATCTGCGTTACCTGCTCGGCTAGTTTGTGTCTTACTTAAATCTGTCTTTTGCTCACGAGCCTCCTCTAGATCTCTTCCATCGCCTAAGACAATTTTACCTTTAGAAAGATAAGAACTTACCTGCTCGTTGATGGTATAAATCAGTTGCTCGAACAACTCATAAGCTTCCATTTTATAAATTACCAATGGATCTTTTTGTTCGAAAGAAGCAGCTTGCGAAGACTCTTTCAATTCGTCCATAGAACGAAGGTGCTCTTTCCACTCTTCATCAACAATTGCTAAAGCCACTGCTTTTTCAATATCCAAAGTAATCGTCTCTCCGCTTGACTTCACAGCATCTTCCAAGTTAGCAGAGATAGACAAATTATGATTACTACCATCGCTAAATGGAACCATGATTCGTTTGTACTGATGTCCTTGCTCTTCAAACACACGCTTTACCGTTGGCAATAAAACCTCTGTTATTTTTTCTTTCTTTCTTTCGTAAAAAGAGAGGAATTGATCCTGAAACGTTTGTACAACTTCGTTTTCAGGGTGCGTCTCAAAATAGTCCTGATCCATCTCTGGAGCAAAACCAAGTATACTCATCACCTCTGTACGGAAGGTATCAAAGTTGCCTCCTTGTCTGTTGTTTAGAACCATTGTTTCTGTAAGGTTCATGAACATCGTATGCAAGTCGACAGAGAGTCGTTTTCCTTGGAGCGCATTGTCTCTCTTTTTGTAAATCGCCTCTCTTTGAATATTCATTACATCATCGTATTCGAGTAGTCGCTTACGAATTCCGTAGTTGTTCTCCTCTACTTTCTTCTGCGCTCTTTCGATGGATTTAGAAACCATAGAGTGTTGGATTACTTCTCCTTCTTCGAGGCCCATCTTGTCCATGATCTTCGCAATTCGCTCCGACTGGAACAAACGCATCAGATTATCTTCCAAAGAAACATAGAACTGCGAGCTACCCGGATCTCCCTGACGACCAGCACGTCCACGCAACTGTCTGTCCACTCGTCTAGAGTCGTGACGCTCTGTACCTATGATGGCCAAACCACCTGCAGCTTTCACGCCGTCGCTGATCTTGATATCCGTACCACGACCAGCCATGTTGGTTGCAATAGTTACCTTACCCGGCAAACCTGCAGCCGTTACAATTTCTGCTTCTCGCTGATGTTGCTTGGCGTTCAGAACGTTGTGTTCAATACCACGCATTTGTAACATTCTACTTAGCTTCTCAGAAATATCTACAGAAGTGGTACCCACTAAAACTGGTCTTCCTTCTCCACTCAGCTTTACGATATCATCAATTACTGCGTTGAATTTTTCCTTAGCCGTTTTGTAAACTTTGTCTTCTCTGTCATCTCTAGCAATTGGTCGGTTGGTTGGAATGACCACTACGTCCAGTTTGTAAATTTCCCAGAATTCACTGGCCTCTGTTTCGGCTGTACCGGTCATACCAGCGAGCTTGTGATACATTCTAAAGTAATTCTGCAAAGTAACGGTTGCATAAGTTTGTGTGATGTCACCTACCTCTACATTTTCTTTTGCTTCCAGTGCCTGGTGCAATCCGTCAGAGTAACGACGGCCTTCCATCATACGACCTGTTTGCTCATCTACAATTTTTACCTGGCCATCCATTACAACATACTCTTCATCTTTTTCGAAGAGCGTGTATGCTTTCAGCAATTGGTGAATAGAGTGCAAACGCTTAGATTTTACAGAGAAGTCACGAGTCAAGTTCTCAATAGCTTCTTCTTTTTCTGTTTCTGCCAACTCTTCGTTTTCCGTAATCATCATGGACTCTAGAGCAATGTCAGGCATAATAAAAAAAGCTGGATCTTCTCCTCCTCTTGCTAAGAACTCTGCTCCTTTTTCTGTAAGATCTACTGTTCTTGTTTTTTCTTCAATAGTAAAAAGCAAAGGCTCATCAGCATTCTTCATGTTTTTACATTTCTCCTGCATTTCATGATTTTTCGCTCTTTGGCACATTACTTTCACCCCTTCTTCACTTAAGAATTTGATGGTAGCTCTGTTCTTCGGTAACGCACGATGTGCTCTCAGCAAAGCCAGCCCGGCCTCTCCTTCATCGACACCAGTGATCCCGTCTTTGAATAAGCTTTTAGCTTCTGCTAAATACTTAGTCGCTATTTTTTTCTGCTCGCTCAACAGCCGTTCTACCCTTGGCTTCAGCACCTCATACTCCTGCTCCTCCGATCCTTTTGGTACTGGACCAGAAATAATCAAAGGCGTTCTAGCATCATCAATCAAAACAGAATCCACCTCATCAATCATGGTATAGTGATGCTTGCGCTGTACCTTCTCATCTGAAGAGCGTACCATATTATCACGTAGGTAATCAAAACCAAATTCATTGTTTGTACCATAAGTAATATCACAACGGTAAGCAGCAGATCGCTCTTTTGTATGTGGTCGATATTTGTCAATGCAATCTACCGTTAGAAATAAGAATTCGAAGATCGGCCCTATCCATTCGCTATCACGCAGTGCCAAGTAGTTATTCACTGTAATAACGTGAACCCCCTGTCCGCTCAGTCCATTCAAATAAGCAGGTAGAGTTGCCACTAAGGTTTTTCCTTCACCAGTTGCCATCTCCGCAATCTTTCCATCATGCAGTACCATACCACCAATGAGCTGTACATCATAGTGGACCATGTTCCAAGTGATTTCTCCACCGGCTGCGGTCCAGGAATTTTTGTAGACCGCTTGATCACCATTTATGGTAATGTAATTTTTGCGTGCTGCTAAGTCACGATCATGTGGTGTAGCAGCTACAGAGATGGTTTCGTTGTTGCTGAAACGACGAGCCGTTTCTTTTACGACTGCAAAAGCTTCAGGCAAAATTTCATTTAGAATTTCTTCCAAATGTTTGTCTCTGTCTTTTTTGAGTTGATCGATCTCTGCGTAGATGTCTTCTTTTCGTGAGAAGTCTGCTTCTGCTTTTGACTCGTTTTCGAGGTTCACGATATCTTCGTCTATACCAGCGAGATGCTCTTTTATTCTTTGTCGAAACTCAAGCGTCTTATTACGTAATTCGTCGTGGCTTAAGGATTGAAGTTGCTCGAACTGCTCATTTACTTCTTCTACTCTAGGCGAGTACAGCGCAATGTCTTTATCGAACTTAGTTCCGAAGATTTTACCAATAGTGTTTGTGATAAACTTTAGCATATAATATTTCTTAGGTATGCAGCTAAGGCTGCGATGATAAATTTCTTATTTGAGAGGACAAAGATAGTCAGTTCCTGTTAGTCCTATTACAATTTTTTCGACCAGATTTCAAATTGTCGTATAGAAGGTGCTTCGATCATAATTCATTCCATTCCAATAAAACGCTTTTTTTGCGCCATTATGTCGCAGTTTTCTTTTTCTAAGTTAAGTGAGACTGACAGAATGGGTAAATAATTCCAGCTTTCTAAAACGAAAATAACTTCTGTAAAACGCTTACCTTGGCTCTCTCTAATATCTAATAAAACAAATCATAGCTTTCATGGGTTGGTTCAACCACTCACATCCTCCACAATGGTTAGCGAATAATTTTCTATTTCGTTACATTTTTCTTTTCAGAAAATTATTTCTGACAAAGCGAAGGTCTTATTACTATGGCCAGGAAGCAGAGGATGTAGCGCTGCGTCGCATTTTTCCTACCAAACAGAATGAGGGCTTCTTTGTAGATGTAGGTTGCTTCCATCCTGTCAAATACAATAATACGTATCACTTTTATAAAAGAGGTTGGCGTGGAATAAACATAGACATTGACCCTATAAAAATCCAGGGTTTCAACTGGCTGAGAAGCGGCGATACAAATATCGTAAAAGCGGTCTCTGATAAAGAGGGAACTTTGAGATACTGGACCAACGGTTTCTACTCACTAGTAAACACACTGGACGAAGAGGTCGCCAAATCCCGCGGCAATTCCGAACTCAGAACGGTAGCAACAGATACACTCGTCAACATAATCGACGGCACAAAATACAAAGATCAGCAAATTGATATTTTATCCATAGATGCAGAAGGACATGATTTTGTTGTTTTGCAATCACTGGACTTCAGTCGCTACCAACCTAAAGTCATCGTTATTGAAACTTACGCCAAGCGTTTAGCAGTGGTTGTAGAATTAGACATTTACAAATTCCTCCAACAATACAATTACGATCTGGTAAATTGGACCGGACTCAGTTTAATATTCCAAAGAAATGATGTCGTTCTTAAATGATAGATTGAATATCGCTTTGTTCTTTTCATGTCTGTTGGTTGCCTCCATCGTGACGTCTCCTTTTTTGCTTACCCTAAGCATGATTGCTTTGTTGTTGTTGAGTTTTGTTTCGTTTCCAAAAGAAGGAAATGGAAAATTTGAACTTAATACAACCGCTTTTCAACGTATCACTAATTACCAACAACACCTTTCCTTATTAGTGATTTCTTTGTTTTTTGGAATTGTACTTTTCAGTGGCTGGCAAACGGTTGGAAACTACGATTATCTTTTAGAACGGCTGCGGATAAAACTTCCCTTTCTGATTTTGCCGATCGCTTTTTTAGGTTTACCTAAATTTACTTCTCGGTACATTAATCATCTGCTTTATTTTCTGTTGTTGTTTATGACACTTATGAGTATCGGGATTGGAATTTATTATTTTTTGCATTTCTCTGAAGTTCAGCATGGACTTAGTAGAGGCCACGCCATGCCCACGCCACGCAATCATATTCGACATAGTTTATTGACAGCTATTAGCATCCTTGGAGGACTCCATTTGATTATGCAAAAGTATTGTTGGAAAAGCGAAAAAGAAAAAAGGTTAATTAAATTTTTGACGTTTTTTTTTTTTTTTTTCATACATGTTTTGAGTGTGAAATCGGGCTTGGTTTGTTTGTACTTTTCTCTGGGCGTTTTATTACTCCGCTATATTTATGTTTCTCGAAAGTATGTTTTAGGAGCAGGTTTATTGTTAGGGCTTTTGCTCATTCCATTTATTGCTTACCATAGCATTCCTAGTTTGAAACAGAAGATTGGATATATGTTTTATGATTTGGCACAGCACCAAAAAGGAGAAGGAGCCATCTATGCGGATTCGGGTCGAATCATTTCCTTTAAAGCTGGGGTAGAATTGTTTAAGCGGAACCCAGTCTTTGGTGTTGGTGTTGGAAATTTTAGAAGAGAGGTAAATGAATTGTATGCAGAGCAATACCCAGATTATGTACAGGCACTGATGCCGCACAATCAGTTTTTATTTGTTTTAGCGAGTACTGGTCTTTTCGGACTAGGGTTATTCTTAGTTGCTTTTTTTCTTCCGCTGTTTTACAAAAAGGCTTATCGAAATTTTTTCTTTTTGGGTTTTTACATGCTTTCTTTAATGGCCTTTCTTTTGGAACATACGATTGAAAACGCAGCGGGCGTTGCGACCTTTTCTTTTTTTGTAATACTATTGCCTGTCTGGCTTCGGCCAACAGACAGGTTAGATAATATTTTAAAAGATCAACCCAGCGGTGTTTCTCCAGTCAAAAACTTCTCTCGCAAGACTTCCTGAACGGTTATTCCCCGCAGCTTACTTTCCAACCAAGATATAATATCCAAATACAAAAAAGGCCGTTTCTCAAAAGGATCTTTCTGTATTTTCTTCAGACTATCACGCAAAGAAGCAAACTCCGCTTTCAGAGAAACAGGCGTCATCGAAGGAATTTTCCTAACAAACTTCAGGACCTCCTCCTGCACTCTATGCAAATCTTCTCGCTTCCGCAAAAACCGATAAACAGACTTCACCTGATACTGAACCAAGGACTGACTACCCAATTCAAAATGCGCAATCAAACAAAGTATTCTTGCAAAACATTGGATGTCTTCTCTTATGTCAGAATAGCCTTCGTTGATGATGAGGTTTAGATAATGAATAGCATTTTCGTTGTCGCCGCTACTGAAATAGAGGCAAGCAATTTTATAATAAAATACCATAATGCGATGCGTGTCCCAGTTGTAAGTCTCTTGTTGGATTAGTTTTTCCAGAGGCCCAACCAATTGCAGTCCCTCCTCAGAAGTACCTTCTATATAGTGCTTGTTTATTTTATTGATGTATAGATACAAGTGCAGAATACCTTCTTCGTTTTGTCCTAGTTTTCCTTTGTGATCTATCGCAAAGTTTTCTAATTTATTCAACACCTTGATAAACTTATCATGTTGCCAAAGTAGAAAAAGTGCATTTAATAAATTGTGCAATCCTTTCAAATATAACGGCCGTTCCACTGCGATCATTCTTTCATCTTCTTCAAATAACTGCACCCAACGAAGAGCATATTTATAGTAAGGCAAAAACTCCTGTGACATAAAATGATACCAACAGTAGGATTGAAATAAGTATAACTTTTCGTAAAAACTCAGTCGCTGTAAATCGTAACTTGGCAAATTGGAATAAAAAAATTCACGAACAAATAGAAATTCTTTTTGATTGCGAACGTAGCCGACTTTGATGTACAATCCATAAAGTTGTAAAGCCAAATTAGAAAATAGATGCGAGCGGGAAATAAGTTTACTCACCCGATGCGATGCCGTGGTAAGTTCCTCTGTACGGTCGGCGCGGCTGCGGGTAATGTGCTGCGATTCTATGAGTTTCTCAAATTCAATAACCTCCAAAGCCAGCGCATACTGATGGGATTCCAGGGCCTTATTTTTTGCTCTTGCAAGCTCTTCGAGGCTTTGACGATACAAGCCTTTGTTGTACAAAACGCGCGCATAATCCAGCCGCTCCCGGAGCTCGATATCCAAATTATGATTACGATGAAGCAGCCGAAGTGCCACTAATAATTGCTTATACAAATGCGCTTTCACATTGCTCAATTGCCGCTTCTTAATACCTGGTATTTTTTCTAAAATATAATTTTGGTCGTAGTGCTTTTTTTTCAAGAGGACGTCAAACAATTGCAAAAACAGTAAATCCTCAGACGGATTATTTCGATTGGCATAGACTCTGAAAAAACGCTTCTCAGCACTTGTCAGTGATTTCACCAATTGAATAAGATAGTCTGTTTGCTGCTTTGGCATTGTAAAAAAGAAATCAACAACTAGTTGTAAACCAGTTCTTTATTAAGAAAAACAAAGGATTTACTTGTCGTAACACATTCCAAAACTAGTTCTAAAACCTGTCTGACAAAAGATATATTTGAATCGGCAAACATAGTTATAAAGAAGCAAATTTAGATACATCAAAGAGGTCTGACTATTTTTCAAAATGCCTCATCACCTATTTTCCGATAAAATAAAATTGACATGAGTAACTCCCAAATTCAGATTTTTGACACTACGCTTCGCGATGGCGAACA
Source organism: Saprospiraceae bacterium (assembly GCA_045105695.1). Taxonomy (GTDB): domain Bacteria; phylum Bacteroidota; class Bacteroidia; order Chitinophagales; family Saprospiraceae; genus CALGLS01. The sequence goes on from JBGCDT010000511.1 coordinate 17,898, forward strand.
GGTGCCAGGATGCAAATTAAATCAGTCAGAAAAAGTAGAGATTGCCCAAAATTTGGAGGCACTCGGCGTGAACGTTATTGAGGCTGGCTTTCCAATTTCTAGCCCTGGAGATTTCAAATCAGTAGAGGCAATTAGTCGAGCTATAAAATTTCCAACAGTATGTGCACTTTCGCGAGCCATTGAGAAAGACATCAAGGTTGCCGCCGAAGCCATCCGTTATGCGAGACGACCTAGAATCCACACCGGCATTGGAACATCAGAATCCCACATTCGCTACAAGCTGAATTCTACACAAGACAAAATTATCGAAAGAGCAGTAGCTGCGGTTAAATATGCAAAGTCATTTGTGGAAGACGTGGAGTTCTATGCAGAAGATGCAGGCCGTACGGAAAATGAATACTTAGCTAAAGTACTGGAAGCTGTTATCGCCGCTGGCGCTACGGTTGTCAACATTCCTGACACCACAGGTTATTGTCTGCCCGATCAGTATGGTAGAAAAATAAAATACCTGATGGAAAATGTGAAAGGGATTCACAAAGCAACCATTTCTACTCATTGTCATAATGACCTCGGTTTAGCTACAGCCAATTCCATTGCAGGTATTCAGAATGGTGCTCGACAAATCGAATGTACCATCAACGGCATTGGAGAACGCGCTGGCAACACCAGCCTGGAAGAAGTAGTGATGATTATGAAGCAACACCCATACATGAATCTCGAAACGGGCATCAATACTAAGATGCTAAATCCAATTAGCCAATTGGTTTCTGATAGAATGGGAATGGCCGTTCAGGCCAATAAAGCCATCGTCGGTGCAAATGCCTTCGCGCACTCTTCTGGCATTCATCAGGACGGTGTCATCAAAAGAAGAGATACTTATGAAATCATGAATCCGCTAGATGTAGGTGTAGATAAATCTTCCATTATCTTAACGGCCAGAAGTGGTCGCGCAGCACTAGCTTATCGAGCTAAAGAAATTGGCTACAACCTTACTAAGAAAGCATTGGATATTGTCTATAAAGAATTTTTAGTACTGGCTGATTTGAAAAAAGAAATAGATGATAAGGATTTGATGCAGTTGCTTAAAAGAACAGTCGCTGGAGTTGCAATGCCAGGTTAAATCGTAAATTGATAACAATAGTATTACAAAATAGCAAACTCAGTATGTCTAAAACACTTTTTGATAAACTTTGGGAATCACACACTGTCCACAGCACTAATGGGCAAGACATTATTTATATCGACCGGCACTTCATTCATGAGGTGACGAGTCCTCAGGCCTTCAATGGCTTGACTAAAAGAAATCTTCCTGTTTTCCGAAAGGAAAAAACCGTAGCTACTGCTGATCATAATGTACCGACACTGAATCAACATCTCCCGATTCAAGAACCACAGTCTCGTAAGCAAGTCGCAACCCTTGTCCAAAATTGCAAAGATTTTGGCGTAGACCTTTACGGTCTAGGACATCCTTACCAGGGCATCGTTCATGTAATCGGGCCAGAGCTGGGGATCACTCGGCCGGGCATGACCATCGTTTGTGGCGACAGCCATACTTCAACGCATGGCGCTTTTGGTTGTATTGCTTTCGGCATTGGGACAAGTCAAGTGGAGCAGGTTTTTGCTTCGCAATGTTTGCTTTTGCAAAAGCCTAAGCAGATGCGGATCAGAGTGGATGGAGAATTGGCTCCTGGTGTTTTATCAAAAGACATTATTCTTTACATCATCAGTAAATTGGGAACGGGCGGAGCAACTGGTCATTTTGTGGAATACGCAGGATCTACTATTGAGGCGCTTTCTATGGAAGGTCGAATGACGGTTTGCAACATGAGTATCGAGATGGGTGCCCGTGGTGGATTCATTGCACCAGACCAAACGACTTTTGATTATGTCAAAGGACGTGAGTTTGCACCAAAGGGAACGGAGTTTGAAAAAGCTGTTGGACATTGGAAAACATTGCAAACAGACGAGGGGGCAACTTTCGATACGGAATATCATTTCGATGCAGCAGATATAGAACCGATGCTCACTTACGGAACCAACCCAGGCATGGGTATTAAAATTTCTAACAATGTGCCTACATCTGCCGAAGTAGCGTCTCCAACCAATCTTCAAAAAGCACTTTCTTACATGGATTTGCAGGAAGGAACTTCTTTGGTTGGTAAAAAAATCAACCATGTTTTTATTGGCAGTTGTACCAATGCAAGGATAGAAGACTTGCGCCTTGTAGCTAATTATGTAAAAGGAAAAACCAAAGCGCCGCATGTGCAGGCGATGATTGTTCCAGGCTCCAAGCAGGTAGAAAAACAAGCGCAGGAGGAAGGGCTAGATAAGATTTTCACAGCGGCAGGTTTTCAATTGCGGGAGCCAGGATGTTCTGCTTGTCTGGGAATGAACGAAGATAAAGTCCCTGCTGGAGAATACTGCGTGTCTACTTCCAATCGAAATTTTGAAGGCAGACAAGGACCAGGAGCAAGAACAATACTGGCCAGTCCACTTACCGCAGCTGCTACGGCTGTGGCTGGAGAAATCGTAGATGTAAGAGTATTGTTATAAAATAATTTTAGTTTTGCGACCTGGTGCAGTGGCAGTCGTGCGTAAGCGACAGTTCGTAAAACAGTCCCAGACAAAACAGATGTTAAAGAATCACTTTCTAAATTTTCAAAAATAAATGCAGCCTTTCAAAAATACAACTTCCACAGCAGTCCCTCTGCCAATGGAAAACATAGATACCGACCAGATCATTCCAGCGCGCTTTCTAAAAGCAACGACTCGGGAAGGCTTTGGAGAAAATCTTTTCCGAGATTGGAGGTACAAAAGCGACTCTATTCCAAATGAGAACTTCGTACTGAATAATCCCTTGTATGGTGGAGAACTTTTGGTGGCGGGTAAAAACTTTGGTTGTGGCTCCAGTAGAGAACATGCGGCTTGGGCCATTTACGATGCAGGGTTTCGAGTAGTTGTTTCCAGTTTCTTTGCAGATATTTTCAAGGGGAATGCGCTGAATAATGGGTTGTTGCCCGTCGTTGTTGCTCCTTCTTTTTTGGATGAACTCTTCAGCAGTATTGAAGCGAATCCATCAGTAAAAATCACAGTGGATCTGGAGAATCAACTGATTGAAAATGGAGGAACAGGCACTCGATTTAATTTTGAAATTGATTCCTACAAAAAAATGTGTTTACTAAAAGGTTTGGATGACACAGACTATGTCCTCAGTGAGCAAGACAAAATTTTAGCCTTTGAAAAGCAACAAGTAATTTTCTAAATTGCATCCTAACCTGTCTATTGGCAGAAGCCAGGTAGGCAATAATATTATTGAACGTATCCCTTTACGTTTTCAAAACGAAATAATCTCATGGAAAAGAAAATAGCCGTCCTCCCAGGCGATGGTATCGGACCAGAAGTAATGGAGCAAGCCATTCAGGTACTGAACGCCGTAGCGACCAAATACAATCATACTTTTAAATATTGCAAAGCATCAGTTGGTGCTTGTGCGATTGATAAATACAACAACCCTTTGCCCGACACGACATTGGAATCTTGTCATAATTCAGATGCCATTCTCTTCGGCGCCATCGGTCATCCGCGTTTTGATAATGATCCCGATGCGAAGATTCGTCCAGAGCAAGGGCTTTTGAAATTGCGTAAGTCAATGGGCTTGTTTTGCAATATTAGACCTGTGACTACTTTTCCAAAATTATTACATCTTTCGCCATTGCGCCCTGAACGGGTGAACGGAGTTGACTTAGTCATCTACAGAGAATTAACTGGAGGTATTTATTTCGGAGACAGAGAGAAAGATGAGGCTGCTGGAACGGCTTTCGACACTTGCAAATACAGTGTAGAAGAAATCACCCGAATGGCTCACCCTGCTTTTCAAGCGGCTCAAAAACGCAGAAAAAAACTAACCTTAGTAGATAAAGCCAACGTCCTCGAGAGTTCCCGACTATGGCGAGCAACCGTAAAAAAAGTAGCTAAAGAATATCCTGATGTAACATTGGATTTTATGTTTGTTGACAATGCAGCTATGCAACTAATTATTAATCCTGCATCTTTCGATGTCATACTCACGAGTAATATGTTTGGAGATATTTTATCAGATGAAGCTTCTGTTTTGCCTGGTTCTATGGGCTTGTTGCCTTCTGCATCTATTGGAAAGGGGAGTGCGATGTTTGAACCCATTCACGGTTCCTGGCCAGAAGCTGCAGGTCAGGATATTGCCAATCCATTTGCGATGATTCTTTCAGCTGCGATGATGTTGGATTATTTTGAGATGACTAGAGAAGCGGAGGACATCAGGGGCGCAGTATATGCTTGCTTGGAAAATGATATTGGAACAGCAGACTTGCAAACAGGCATCCGATTGACCTGCTCTCAGATCGGAGAAATCATCGTTTCATACCTAACAGAAGGACCTTCTGCTTTTAAAGCGGATCGATTGGCAGAGGGCGCTTCGACCATAATTTAGATACTTAAAATAAAACCTATATATTTTTGTAAAAGCTCATCTTTCGATTTAATCGTTTGATGAGTTTTTTTGTTCTGAGTTAATTCTCTCCTCCTTTGGGTGGTAACGCAAGCTTTTCTCTATTTTCCGCAAGGGCCATGACAAAGCCTCTTAATATTTTTTGTAAAAACAATAATACCTTAGCGGTATAGTTTTATTACAACTTATAACAGCATTAAAACATATGCAACTTCCAAAATCAACTACAGCAACTCACTACTGCTTCTTATTTGTTTTTTCTTTGCTGAGCTTGTCCTCCGCTACGGCTCAAGAGGATTTGCGTATTGGTCAATGGCGCGCTCATCTGCCCTACCAATTAGCGCACTATCTAGCTCAGAGTCCTACTAAAATCTATGCGACTACAGAAGAATCCATCTACTCGATAGATAAGTCCTCAGATGAGGTAGAGTTTTTATCTAAAGTAGAGGGCCTGAGTGATGTCGGGATGAACCTTATTAAGTACGACCCTTTCAATGAAAAGCTAATTGCTGTTTACAACAATAGTAATATTGATTTGATTGATGATCAAAACATTATCAACCTACCTTTTATTACAACGAGTCAGGGAGCTGGTGACAAGCAGGTTTATGATCTTTTTGTGGAAGATGAAAACACGACCTATATGGCGATGGGCTTTGGCTTGAAAGAACTCAATGTGAAGAATCAGGAGTTCGGAGATGAGACAAAAGCAGATATACGATTCAATACCGTAGTGGTTTATAAAAATGCAGTCTATGCTGGTACCGATGAAGGTATCTATCGCTTTGACAGAGCAACCAAAACAAATATTCAAGACTTTGGAGAATGGGACTTCCTAGGTAGTGATGAAGGCTTTCCTGAGGACTATAGTGTTTCCACTATGGCCGTTTTTGAAGACAACCTGTATACTAATATCGGTGCGGATCTCTACCGCTACGATGGCAACAGCTTAGACTCTATCTTATCAAAAGAAAATAACTATGTTCATTATCTGAATGGAGATAGTCGCCGTCTGGTCATTGGTATGCGTTGTTGTATTCCCGATGACAACTGCGATTGTTCTAACGATTGTACAACTAACTGTAATAGCATTGTATACTTTAGAAAAACAGATGGTACTATTACTAATAACGGGGCTGGTTGTGCCAACAGAACAAGGTATGCTATCGAAGATGAAAAGGGCCAGGTTTGGTATGCCGATGATTGGAGAAGACTTCGTATGGGGCCTGCGTTTTATAAAGATTGTGAGACTCAGCTTTCTTATAATTCTCCGCTTACTTCTTCTGTGTCCGAAATTGTTATTCATGAAGAAGACATGTGGGTCAGTACCACCAGACAATCTATTCTCAATAAAACGGACCCCTCTGGTTTGTTCTCTTTTATCGACAACGAATGGACCAACTACATTACTGATCAAGAAGGAGCGTTAGAAGGTCTTAATGGATTTATTACGCTCGCAGTAAACCCTTCCAATAAAAATGTTTACGCCGGGACTATTGATGATGGGCTTGTAGAGTTCGTTTTAGATACTGATGATTCTGGCAATCAATCTTATAAAGCTACAGTCAGGTATACTGAAGGAAACTCTACGCTAAGAAGTTCTTCTCTTACGGAAAGAGTGCGAGTCACTGGTTTAGAATTTGACAACGAAAATAATCTATGGGCCGTCAATTACGGAGCGCAGCAACCCTTGTCTGTTTTCAAAAACGATGGTACCTGGTCAAACGACTTCATAAATATTCCTTTCCAAAACGTACGCTATCTGGTCGTTGATGACCTGGGGTACAAGTGGTTTGCAGTTGATGGTTCAGGTCAGGCCTTAGTCGTCTATGATGACAATGGTACACTGGACGACTCCTCAGATGATCGCTTCCGAACATTTAGCTCTTCAAATTCTGAAATATCCAGCAATTTTGTTTTCAGTTTAGAAAAAGACCTTGATGGTGACATCTGGGTTGGAACGACCGAAGGGATTGTGATTTTCGAATGTGGTGCAAATGTCTTTGACGAAAGTTGCAGAGGTTCCAGACGAATTTTGGAAGTAGATGGCTTCAATGCTTATTTGCTGGAAAGTGAAGAAGTATCCGCTATAGCAGTTGATGGAGCAAATAGAAAATGGGTAGGGACTGGTAATGGTGTTTTTGTCTTAGCCCCTAACGGCGAAGAACAACTTGCATTTTTTGATAAATCCAACAGTCCTATTTTCGATAATCAAATCAATACCATTGCCGTCAATCAAATTAATGGAGAAGTTTTTATCGGTACCGCCAAGGGACTGCTATCCTACCGTAGTGATGCGGTAAAAGGCGGCTCCACTAACAGTTCTAATGCTTTGGTTTTTCCAAACCCGGTACGACCGGAGTATGATGGCCCTATTGCAATAAAAGGTCTTGCCAGAGATGCCAATGTAAAAATTACAGATGTAAACGGGCAATTGATTTATGAGACAACAGCACTAGGAGGTCAGGCCATTTGGGATGGACGTGATTACAATGGTCGTAAAGCAAGCTCCGGAGTATATCTTGTATTCAGTACGAATGCATTAAATCTGAATTCTCCGGATGCAATTGTTGGAAAGATTCTTTTTATGAAATAGAATTGGTATTCCTCTAAATGTTATCCGCTACAGGTTTTGTTGCGATTGCTTCTTTTATGATTTTTTCATAATAAGCTTCGTAATGAGGTAGGATATGTTCGATATCAAATCGTTCCGCTTGCGCTAGAGCATTCGCTCTGAATTGCTGTAACTTTTCTTCATCCGTTAATAGAGAAATTGCGTGAGCTGCCATTCCTTCAACATCTCCTATGCTACTCAAATAGCCTGTCTCTCCATGAATATTAATCTCCGGTAATCCTCCAACATCCGAGGAGATTACAGGCACCTCGCAAGCCATGGCTTCCAGCGCCGCCAGTCCAAAACTCTCTGATGCAGATGGCATAATGAATAAATCAGAAACTGCTAACAATTCTTCTACAGCATCTTGTTTACCTAAGAAACGAATCTCATGACAAAGACCAACTTGTCGGCAAAGGCTCTCTAGATTCTGTCGCTCTGGTCCATCTCCGATAAGCAATAATTTGCAAGGTACTTTTTCATAGACCTTTTGGAAAATGTAGATAACGTCTTCTACTCGTTTCACCTTTCTAAAGTTAGAAACGTGTGTCAAGATTTTTTCTCCGTTAGGAGCAATTGCTTTTTTGAAATGATCCTTATTCGTTTTGCGGAAGCGATCGAAATCAATAAAATTGTAAATGACTTCAATTTCATTTTTGACATCAAACGTATCATAAGTTTGCGTCCTCAAACTTTTGGAAACAGCCGTTACGCCATCGGATTTATTTATTGAGAAGGAAACAACTGGAGAAAACGCATTGTTAGAACCTACGAGTGTGATATCGGTTCCATGCAGTGTGGTGATGACTGGGATGTAGCGACCTTCCTGCAAAAGAATTTTCTTTGCCATGTAAGCTACAGTAGCGTGAGGAATTGCATAATGAACATGTAGTACATCCAGCTCTTCATATTTCACAACAGCAACTAATTTGCTAGCAAGCGCAGTATCGTAAGGAGCATATTCGAATAAAGGGTAGTCCGCAGCATTCACCTCATGGTAATAAATATTCTCCTGAAAGTGAGTCAACCGGGCAGGCTGCCGATAAGTGATAAAATGCACCTGATGGCCACGACGTGCCAAGCCTTTTCCCAACTCAGTAGCTACTACACCGCTTCCTCCGTAAGTGGGGTAGCATACGATTCCTATTTTCATGATTTTATTTTGCTATTAGTCTGAAGTATGTATGCATGGGCCTAGAGATTCCAACAATCTCTTTTGGCCTGTAAAGGAAATGCTTTTTTATTGGAAAGGTTCAATAATACAGAAGGCTCTTTTTACAATTTTTATCAAATATCACTAAGCCAATGAACACCCATCTAATCTGCACTCTTAAGCATAGCTGTTGAACAATAAATGCAAATACTGAAAATTAGGCTCAATATTATCATATAGAACTTATCAGCAACGACAACCTATAGCTATAACTGTATAAACATTTCATAAGATGCTGTGTTAAAACTAAAAATAGAACACATTTTGGCTATTTACACTATTAAAGATCTGGAGACCCTTTGTGGGATAAAAGCACACACCATTCGTATATGGGAGAGTCGCTACCAGCTGGTCGTACCTAGCCGTACGCAGACCAATATTCGTTTCTATAAGGAGAATGACCTAAAAGACTTACTCAATATTGCTACGCTCAATAAGAATGGTTACAAGATTTCTACCATTGCACAAATGAGTAAAGAGGACATCCACGAGAAGGTGAGTGAGCTATCTGTGGTTTCCTTTGACAGTGATGCTCAAATCAATACACTGACAATGGCGATGATCGAGATGAGTGAGAAAAAGTTCGATCATATTCTGACAAAAAGCACAAAAGATATTGGCTTCGAAAGAACCATGCTGGAGTTGGTCTTCCCCTTTCTGGAAAAGCTGGGTGTGCTTTGGCTGACTGGTTCTATTAACCCAGTACAGGAAAATTTCGTCAGTTGTCTGATACGTCAAAAGATGTGTACAGCCATTGACACGCTTCCTATTTGTGATAAGAAGGATGCAAAGCATTTCTTACTCTACTTAGCAGAAGGTGAAAATCAGGAACTGAGTATGCTATTCATGCAGTACATGATTAAGTCCAGAGGAATGAAAGCAACTTACCTCGGTCTAAATACCAGCCTCATAGACTTACAAGACGCTAGTACAATCTGCAAGCCTACGCACCTATATTCCATCATTTCTGAAAACTACACTCATCAACCAATACAGAAGTACATCGACAAGCTATCTCAGGCCTTTGAAAAATGCGAAGTACTATTATCAGGTTATCAGGTGACCGTACAAACCGTTAGTTGTCCTTCAAATATTTCTGTCATACCAGGACTAAAGGAGACCATCGATCTACTCGATGAGCTGAAGAATCCGACTTCATAGATTATTTTATCACTCTTCATATAACTTAAGCTTTGTACAAAACTAATCAGCTACTGAAAAGTTATACCTAAAAGTAATCCCGCAATTATTAATAATTCATAGCTTTGCGCTTGAATTCGTTTAACAGAGTAACTGTTCAATCGAATCAACTCAATATATTATTCACCTTTTTATATCACATTCAAATCAACTAATTCATGAAGACTGCAATTAGATTCACCTTATTTTTAATGGTCCTCGGACTTACTTTCGCTTCTTGTAAAAGCAAAACAGATGGCAAAGCTGCTAAAACCGGCGACGCTGTTGAAACCAACACAACTAAAGCTGCTGATGCGGTAACCTACATGGTAGATCCTGCTAAAAGCCAAATCATCTGGACAGGTGCA
>JBGCDT010000512.1:0-2554 GCA_045105695.1 Saprospiraceae bacterium
GAAAGTCAAGTAACTACGATTGAATTTGTAAACGGTGTTTATATTATAAATGAAGTTGGCGATGGTCAGGATTTACTACCGAATTTAGAATATCAATCCGAAGGTGATTATATACAATTTTTTGATGCAAACACAAGACCCTTGACTAATGAATTAAGGTTTGATTTTGTTTCTTTAAACGGAGTGCAGTACGATACAATAATAGATTTGATAACCGCTATAAATGAATTAGATTAATGAGAGATTTAGATTATAGTTTTTTAAGATTACGAGACAACTTTAAGGACGCAAAGGATTTGAGTGATTCACCACTTGTGGACGCAACGTTGGCACAATACACTCAGATTCATTTGCGACCTAACGAAACATATTTTCAAATATCAAACAGTCCAACAGAGATAGTATTTAATGATAATTACGATGCTTTTTTAATTGATGAGTGCGGTGAAGAGGTTATTGAAATAACAAATAATATTTTTATAAGAGAATTTACAGATACTAACGCAATAAAGCAAATATCATGGGAGTTTTTAAACACGTTTGATTATTACATGAAACCTTTAAGTATTAGATTACGTAGTACAGTAAACGGTGATTCGTGGTACACTAATTTATTTGTAACTTCTGAATATAACATTGAGCTAACTACAAGATTCGACTATAAAAGTAGTTACGCTCATTATGGCACTCAATACAATAGAGCCGACTATTACCAATCTATAAGACTAAATACTTATTTTAGAAACAAAATAAATGAGAGTGAACGTTCGGAATATCACCAAATAACAACTAATGTAACAGTTCCGCAAAGAAATATAAAGAAAATTAAAGAGCGTTATTTATTGAACAACATTAACACATGGACAAATGAGCGTATAGAAAACATGCTTATTAATAGCGAGGTTTATACTGATTGTTTTAGAACGTACTCAACCACGCCTATAGAATTTCTAGAGCCTGAGTTAGATAGTAATTTTGCAGAAGGCGAAATGATACTTAATAAGGATTATAATTTCCCACCTTTCGAGTTTACATATCAAATATTTGAAGGATTATTAATAACCAATAGAAAGCCAATAGGCATATACACAATAGGAAATTATACAGACGAATTAAAAGCAGAATTTAACTATCCTATTACAATCAATACAGGTGAGGTAAGGATATATAGTGTATTAAACGGATTAATAGCTACATATAATGAATCAGATTTATCATTACTAGACGATAATACATTTACATCACTAGATTTCACGGGTCTTGTAACTGATAATGGTGATTACTATGTACATATAGATTCTACATTATTTAGTTATGTAGGTGCGTTTTTTGAAGGCATAAACAACGATACAGATTGGACTTTTTCAATATTAGCAGGTAGATATGATAATGCAAGGTATGACAATTCAAGGTATTTAGTAGCATTGCCAGAGCCACCGAACATAGATAATTCAAAAGTATTGTTTTATAAGTTTAACGAAACGTCAGGAACTACAGCAACAGATTCTAGTGGTAATAGCAATGATGGTACAGTAGTTAACGCTTTAATTAATCAAACAGGATTAATTGATAAAGCTTATAGATTTAACAATGGAGCAACTAATCAGTATGTAGATATACCTGCGTCAGACTCGTTAAGTTTTGGTTCAGATGCTTTTTCGATAGAAGTATGGATATTCCCAGAAGCAAATTTCGGAAGAATATTAAACAAGTATAATGAAACACTTGGTCTTAGAGAGTATCGTTTAGTATATCAAAGTGGATTCTTAACTTTTATAATTTACACAGACGAGAACAACAGGATTCAAATAAATGACAACGGAAGTGTTAATTTATCTAGTTGGAATCAAATTATAGTTACCTATGATGGAAGTGGTAACGCTTCTGGGTTGAAAATGAAAATAAACAACTCAAACGCAAATGGTAATCAGCAAATGATAGGAACGTTTACGGGGATGCCAAACACTAATGCTTTGTTGAGACTAGGACAAGAAAGTGATAATGATACAGGTGTAAATAGATACCCTGGATATATGGATATTTTTAGAATATGGAAAGGATACGCATTAAGCGACGCAGAAATAACAACCTTGTATAATTCAGGAAACGGAACAGAAATTTAGATATTATGAATAAACAAGATATAATAACAAACATACAGAATAACTTAACAAATAATCCTAATGTTATTACAGACGTAGAGCATGAAGCTTGTTTGTTTGGTGCTAATAGTGCTTTAGAGGTTGTTTACGGGGAAACCATTCTTGAGCAGTCAAGTAGTTTGGATATAACAAATAATGGTGATTTTAGTTATAATTTGTATTTTCAAAAAACAGGGCGAATCATATCTGTTACAGGTGTTTTTTCGGCAACAGATATTGTTTTTGCAAACGGATTAATAGCTACTATTACCGATAGTGATTGGGTGGCTCAGGCTAACACTTTTAATGGAACAGCTTTTACGCAAAGTGGCGAAACAGTTAGGTTTTACATTAATGGGAATGAAATAAAAATAGGAGTGCCTGTTCTTAATGCTGAGACGTTTTTCATTAAT
>JBGCDT010000513.1:0-7725 GCA_045105695.1 Saprospiraceae bacterium
GTTTTTTATATTTCTATATATTAAGATTTATTAAAGTTTGGAGATTATGTCGCATAGATGTTAGCTTTTTGCCCTACTTTTACGGGCTATGATCGACAAGGAACCTATACAACTTAGCAAGGAATATCAATACACTTTGGACCTATTAGAGAAAACCAACCAATCGGCTTTCATCACCGGGCGGGCTGGGACTGGTAAATCTACCTTGCTACAGCTTTTCAGAAATACAACGAAGAAGCGAGCTGTCGTGCTGGCTCCAACTGGTGTAGCTGCGCTAAATGTAAAGGGCCAAACGATTCACTCCTTCTTTGGCTTCCCTGGTAAGCCTTTGCAGAAATCTGATATTCGCAGACGGCGTTACCGAAAGATGTTTGAAAAACTGGAAGTGCTCATCATCGACGAGATTTCTATGGTGCGCGCTGACATGATGGACAATATTGATTACTTCCTTCGCCTGAACCGCCACATCAACCAACCTTTCGGAGGGGTGCAAGTGGTGTTCTTTGGAGACTTGTTTCAGTTGCCTCCTGTCGTTGCTACCGAGGAGGAGCATATGCTGTTTAGAAATTATTACGATAGCCCTTACTTTTTTTCTGCAAAGGTTTTTGTAGAGGATCAGTTTGAAATGGAGAAGATAGAATTGCGTACAACTTACCGACAGAGTTCGCGGCACTTCGTCCGACTGCTCGATGCCGTTCGTCTGAATCAGATTGATTATGAAGATCTGGACGATTTGAATGAAAGATACTTTGAAGATTTCGAGGCAGAGGATTATTATATAACATTATCTGCACGTAACAAGATTGCGAACGAAATCAACCGTGCTCAACTGGCTCGATTGCAAACACCAGTCTTCAGCTACCGCGCTTCGATTACTGGGGAATTTAACCCCAGACTGTTTCCTACAGAGCTGGATCTGGATCTCCGCTTGGGTGCGCAAGTCATGTTTGTCAAAAACGATCCTCAGAAAAAATTCGTCAACGGTTCTATCGGTAAGATCATGGAACTCACAGAAGACAACATCAAAGTCGCACTCCAAAACGACGACGGCACCACCAAACTAATTGATGTCGAAAAGCTAGAATGGGAAATTCTAAAATACAAAACCCCTGAAGACGATGTCTCTAAAATAGAATCCAACGTAGTCGGTACGTTCAAACAATACCCCCTCAAACTCGCCTGGGCCATCACTATCCACAAAAGCCAAGGAAAGACTTTTGACAAGGTCATCATCAACATGGGCGCCAAAGGAGCCTTCGAACATGGACAGACTTATGTGGCTCTCAGCCGCTGCCGTACGCTGGAAGGCGTTGTCCTAAAGAAAAAACTTACTCCTCGCGATATCATGGTAGACGAAAGAATCGTGGAATATTATGAGCAGAATTTTTAATTTTTTTCTGAGAATTTGGTAGGTTAGCAGAGCTAAAAGGTAGAAGAAGGCTGAAAAAAGTAGAAGAGGGTGAAAAAGGGTTTCGCTCAATTCGTAATCAATCGTAAATATCTGCGATTGATCGCGACAGAAGAAAACCCTTTTCTACCCTCTTCCACCCCTCTCCATCTTCCACCCTCCCCTCACCTTAAAAACAACATCCATGTCAGTAAAAGGAAAATCAAAAAGTAAAAGAAACTTAGAAGCTAGAGATAAAGCTGCTGCCAAAAAGATCACAACTATTGTAGTTGCGGTTACCATTGTACTGGTCTTCTTATTGTATTTGATGATGTCGAATATGTAGACAGAACATCTTATTTTTAAGTTTTTTCAAGAGAACAATCAATAGTAGTTATTTTCTCTTGAGGCCTATTATATTACTCATTATAACGAAGTTGCTTGGTAAGATCAGGCAAAGGGAATTCTCTTTGTTGTTATCAAGATCGGTGAGTAACCATATGAAAACAACTTTCCAACAATACACTAACATAAATCCTTTGATATATATCAGCCTATTATCTTTCTAATTTAGAATCGACTGAAACTAAGAATCCCCTCACTTGAAAAGGTTCTCAGGTTCCGACCTCTCACTCCCCAATAATAAACGCCCCAGAGCCCATTCGCCCCCATCCCCCTTTAATATCAAGGTATTCTCCTCGCTTCAAATAAATAGAATCTATCTCCGTCAACACCTCGTTGTCAAAAACAAAAATCTGATGATTTGGATTTTTAAGCTGTTGCTTGAAGACAATAGAATCGGAGCTTACTTCAAACTCTGAAAAAACTTCATTGGTATAAACCATAAAATTATCCGTCATCCAGGGAGCAGAATACATCGTAAGTTTTTCAACGCCAGAGGCATTTTTGTCTCTTGCCTCTTCTATGATTTGCTGAGGAAGTTGGCGGTACGCTTCCCACTTTGGATAAATAGCCCACCAAAAAATCAGCATCGGAAATAAACCCGAGAATACCGTTCCAGCAATTACGACTCTGCGGTCTTTCAAAAACAAACCGAGCACTCCTAAAAAGCTCAAAACCCAGTAGACAAAAACGGCTAACAACAGAGGCTTATATCCTACCTCCCCTACCCAACTGATTCCACTCAGTAGCGCCAGAAAAACAATGATGAAGATGGATATTAAATTCAGCAAGGCAAACCCTTTCACCAATCTTAAGTACGGATACCCCGGTCTTAAAACTACCCAAACCTGTTTTACAATCATGAAAGAAAAAACCAGTACAATACTGACAGACTGACTCACCAAGGCAGCCACCAACCAAGCCATGATGATGATAGACAGCTCTTCGTTCGATCGCCATTTCTTAACGAGATCCACCAAAGTTGCAGGTAAAAAGCCAAGCCAGGGCAACATACCTATGACCAGTACAGCTAGTGTTTCTTTAATGCTCAGTTGTCCGAAGGAGAAGGTAAACGCAGAAAAATCCCAGCTTCCGAAAACAAACTGAGCAATTATTGGCAGTATTAGAATCGCCAGTCCAATGGGAAAAAACAATACTTTTACGTTTTCTCGATTAGGATGCTTTGCAAATAATAACAATGCAATTACAAATCCCCAGAGTCCCATTGCCAACGGATGGATCAACATTCCTAGGCCTAGAAAAATAGAGGAGGCTATTCGCCATTTCGAGAGGGGCTGTTTTATAAATAGGATGGTAAATACTAAATGCAATACTTGTGTAAAAAACAGGTATAGATCTCCACTAATTATTTTGGTATACGGAAGGAGCACAAATGAACTGGCTGAAACCAATAAGGTAAGTACGACAGCGTCTCTACCAAAGACTTTTTTTCCGAAAAAGAAAAACACAGCCGCCGCTCCCAGCAACAATAATATTGATGGCAGTCTTAAAGTGAACACGCTCAGTCCCGCCCCCTTGTAAAAAAACTGAACGAAGTGTTCCACTAAATTATCAGCTGCTCCTTCTTGTGCAGTTAGCAGGAGATTAGCCTCCGCACCATTCCAAACCGTCGCGTAACCATTCGCTAAAAAAAGGCTTAGCAAAATAAGGAGGGAACACAAACCCAAAAACACTTTGAAAGAATCAGAGTAGACAGTTTTCTTCATGGCTCAAAAAACCGATTTTTTTTTGTAATGACCAAAGATTTGGCAGTGATTAGCTTCTTATTGAAACAACTCTTTTTTTGAGATTTAGTTCTTATCAATAGCGTACGATTGACAAATAGATGAGACTGACCATTTGCAGATGTCCGCCTTTAGTCAAGATCCTTTTTTGTACGGCGCAGTTTTAGAAGTAAATGGTTACTTTGGCACTTTAAATTTTAATCGTTCACTAGTTACCTGTGCAATACTAAATGGTCATTGTCTAATTAGTAATTGCTCAGGAGCTTTCCAAAGTAATTTTTCAACATGAAGTTTAACAAACTGCTCACACATCTTTGCTTTGCACTACTTTTTTGTGCAAGTACACTTTCCGCTCAACAAGTCGATCACGTTCTTAACGAAGCCCTAATTCAGCTCAAACCTGGGCTAGACGCCAATCGTCTGGAATCAGATTTACAGGTCGTCGATGGCGTTTACACCAATTGTAAAGTCGTTCGTAAAATTGTAAAACAATTAAACATCTACAAAGTACAATTTGATCACTTCGCTATAAACGAGCATGCTTTCAGAATTGCTTTGGAAAGACATCCAGATGTAATAGTTGCACAAGCCAATCACCTTACAAAACTTAGACAAACCGTCCCTGACGATCCTAGTCTCAACCAACAATGGCATTGGGTAAACCCTAATGATGCAGATGTAGATGCTGATCTTGCGTGGGATATTTCTACTGGTGGTACGACTGCTAATGGAGATGACATCGTCGTTGCCGTATTTGATGACGGAGGTGATTTGGATCATCCTGATTTGATAGACAACAATTGGATCAACCCTCATGAAATTGCCGATAACGGTATTGATGATGATGGTAATGGCTACGTTGATGATATCTACGGCTGGAACTTCGCAGGTGGTAATAATAATGTAGATGGTGGAAGCCACGGAGTACAAGTAGCTGGTATGATTGGAGGCGTAGGTAACAATGCAAACCAAGGGACTGGTATCAACTGGGATGTTAAAATAATGAACATTAGATACAGCAGTATTTTCTCTGGTGGAGGACCAGCCGAGGACAACATCCTTGAGTTCTATGCTTATGCACTTGATCAGCGAGAGAGATACACCAATTCAAATGGAGCCGAGGGTTCTTTTGTAGTAGCTACTAATTCTTCATGGGGTATTGACGGAGGTGATCCTGATGATGCACCACTATGGTGTGGGTTTTACGATACACTTGGAGAAGCCGGTATTCTAAGTTGTGGCGCAACAGCGAATAACAATGTGAATATAGATGTAGTAGGTGATTTACCTACCGCTTGTGCTTCTGAATACATGATTGCGGTAACCGCTACCAATGATAATGATAACAGAACGTTCTCTGGATATGGCGCTACAACGATTGATGTAGGAGCTCCAGGAGAAGATGTTTATACAACCAGTGGAGGAGGTGGATATGGCAATACTTCTGGTACTTCTTTCGCCTCTCCACTCACAGCAGGTATTATTGGTTTGATCTATTCTGCTCCATGTGGGAGTCTGGCCGGTTTGGCAATGTCTGAACCGCAACTAGCAGCAGAGCAAGTAAGAGATGCAATTTTCAATGGAGCAGAAATGGTTGGAAACCTAGATGGCGATGTTGTTTACGGACGTGTGAATGCGTTCAATAGTTTAGAACTTATCATGGGTACCTGTAGTGGTTGCTATGCGCCAATTGGTATTGAAGCTTCTGATGTTTTGGATGGATCTGCATCAATCTCTTGGACAAATCCACCTGATTTTGTAGAAAACAATTTGCGATACAGAGAAGTAGGTACAGCAGACTGGATTGATCTCACAGCAGTCACAAGTCCTAATCTTTTAGTCTTCTTGACTCCTTGTACAACTTATGAAGTTCAAATTGAATCTATTTGTACTACCGAAAACAGCGGTTTTTCTAACAGTTATTTATTTACTACAGAAGGATGCTGTGTAGCTCCTGAAGGTCTGGCTGTCAATGATGCAAACGATGACTCTGCAATAGCAAGTTGGGAAAGTGTATTTGCTGCGGAAAGCTATACCATCCAATGGAGAGAAACCGGAGCGGCGACCTGGGAAGAAATGACCACAATGGATTTAAGTTTTACTTTTGAAAATCTAACTTCCTGTACCGTTTATGAAGCACAGATAAAAACCAACTGCGCAAACAATGCAACTACAGAATATTCTCCGATAGTCGTTTTTGCAACTACAGGTTGTGGCGCTTGTACGGATTTCAATTATTGCGAATCCGCTGGAGATGATGTTGGAGATGAATGGATTGCTGCGGTAGTAATAGCGGATATTAATAACCAGACTCCTGATGAGCCAGACTCAGGCTATTCTGATTTTACGGGTACCATTTTCACAACGGACTTAGGACAAGGACAGACCTATGATATTTCTCTAACTCCCGGTCACTCCTTCATTACTTATGATGAGTACTTCAAGGTATATATTGATTATAATCAAGATGGAGCATTTAATGAAACGGATGAATTGGCTTTTGATGCAGGAAGCGCTTCTGATGAAACCGTCAATGGACAGATTACAGTTCCAGCTGATGCAATGGAAGGACTGACTCGTATGCGAGTGATCATGCGTTTCGATGATGCTCCAGAAGATGGTTGTGCTGAGTATGATTATGGAGAAACAGAAGACTACTGTGTTAATATTCTTTTCGTCGCTCCTACTTGCGATGTTCCTTCTGGTCTCATGACCTCAAACGTCACTCAGAACTCTGCAAATATCAGTTGGTCTAATGTAACGTTAGCAGACAACTACAGTATCAACTACAAAGCTCTTGGAACTACAGATTGGATAAACGTCAGCTCTACAAACAGTAACTATACCTTGGTCAACCTTGAAAATTGTCAAGAGTATGAGTGGCAAGTAGAGTCTTTATGTCCAAATGGAGAAACCAGCGGTTTTTCTGAGATCGTAATTTTCACAACGATCTGTGACTGTCCTATCCCTACCGATTTAGACACTATGAATGTGGCAGAAACCACTGTAGATTTGAATTGGTCTGATGCAACTAATGCCGCCTCTTACGATGTTCGATACAAACAAACCAGTAGCACCAATTGGACAACGACCAGTTCTACTACGACTAATATCACTTTAGTAAACTTAGAGGACTGCCTACCACATGAAGCGCAGGTTCGTACCATCTGTGATAATTCACAAAGTGACTGGTCTGAGTCTGTCAACTTCACCACGGTCTGTACCGTATCTTCCAATACGGAGATAGCAAATGGTATGGACAACTTATCCGTCTTTCCAAATCCATTCAATAATAATATAACCAGTTCCTTCCACTTGGAAGAGCGAACTTCGGTAAGTATTGAAGTATACTCTGCCACAGGTCAGTTATTGAATAGTCAGGCATTTGACCTGAGTGCTGGTGATCATAACATTACTCTTACAGAGATGGAAAAATTAAGTACTGGCTTGTATTTCATTTCGATGACGACGGAGAAAGGGACTAAGGTTCGCCGAGCGGTGAAGCAATAAGAATTACGCAAAAAATAATTTCAGAATCTTTACGCTCCTTGAAAAATCCTTACCTGCTCTCCCGAGGCCGTTACGGTCAGTACTTTTCAAGGCAGATTCTGAAGTTAATTTTTCGTTGTTGCTAAACTACTCTTTAGTAAAAGACTATAAAAAGGTGGTATCGAGCGCGAGTTCGATGCCACCTTTTTTTATGGATATTCTTGTTTTTTTTGTTGCTTTTTGTGCCAAGAAAAAGAAAAACTCTTGAAAAAAGCCAATTAACTCACGTGCACATATTACTCATGGGATGACTCGTTATAATGATAATCAACTAATAAATAATGGACCCCGTTTCTTCTTGCATTGTTTTGGGTTGCAATTTAAAAGGAAACTCAAATTAGTCTGGAGGACTTGAACCACAACCTTGAAGTTGCAGCCCATGAGAAACAAACTATAAATCCTTGACTGTTTATTCATCAAATCTTAATCAACTTCCCATTCTCCTCCATCACCACATGCGCCCCTGAAAAACCTCTGTCAATAGCTCTTCTGGAAGCATCCCTTGCGGTTTGTAAATCAGGAAAACCACTCAACAACATAATGGTCATATTTCCTTTCAGGCGCTGTTCTACTTTTCCGATGCCTCTTACTTTATCACCATCAAAAAACTCAGGCTTACTATAAGTCGCCAGGCGAACCATG
>JBGCDT010000514.1:0-32055 GCA_045105695.1 Saprospiraceae bacterium
CTAGATAAGCAGTTTGCCCAACTGTATAGCGCAGATAAAAACTTCAGTAAGATGTTATTATTCTTCACTTTCCTAGCTATTCTCATTGCTTGTTTAGGACTCTTTGGACTGGCGTCTTACATTGCTCATTTACGAACAAAAGAAATTGGCGTTCGAAAAGTTTTAGGAAGTTCAATTCCTCAAATTGTCAGACTCCTCTCTGTTGATTTTTTAAAACTAGTATTTGTAGCTGTACTGTTAGCCTCACCTATCGCTTGGTATTGTTCTAGAGAGTGGCTCAATAACTATGAGTATAGAATTGCAATAGAAGGCTCCGTATTCCTCTGGGCTGGAATCATTGCTTTATCCATTGCTTTTTTAACCATAGGAGCTCAATCGCTAAAAGCGGCTTTAGCAAATCCGGTTAATAGTTTGAGAAACGACTAAGTTGCTATGCAAGTCGCTGGAGTTATTGAAAGCTTCCTCACTCAGTCGGATCTGAGTTTCGATTTTATCACGCCAATTAAAAATCTAAAAGTGTTTGAAAACGGAGACCCTGCAAAATTGGCTACAAGACTTTTCGCAGCGAGTAATACTCAGGTATATAAACTGTATTTTTTAAATAAGAATATTTAATCAACCATGCTACAAAATTATCTAAAAATCGGCTTGCGCAATTTGCTAAAGCACCGCTCCAATACCATTATTCACGTACTCGGATTAGCCATTGGATTAGCTACTTTTCTATTGATAAATCAATACGTAGTTTTTGAAAAAAGCTATGACCGATTTCATACTAATGCAAATCAGCTGTATCGAGTAACGGTAGATTTGCTTTCCGGTGGAACCTTGGAAACCCAAGACGCAAATATTTATGCTCCTGCTAGCCAAATGCTGGTTGATGAACTCCCAGAGGTCATTGCTTCAACTACTAGTCGATTGATCGAAAGCATGACTTTTCAACGCAATGGAAAATCTTTTTCAGAAGATATACTAGCGGCAGATGAAAACTTCCTGAAGTTGTTTGATTACGAAATACTAGCGGGTGATCCTGAGAATTTATTAAAGGAGCCTTCTACGGTTGTATTGACAAAATCTTATGCGAAAAAGTATTTTGGCAATGAGGACCCGATTGGAAAAACAATCGAATATGTTGCTTTTGGTAGCGGAAAAGAAACATTTAAGGTGACTGGAATAGTTGCTGACCCTCCAGTTAATACGCATTACAGTTTTAATATGATCACGTCATTGAGTTCCACTAAAAAAAGAATGGAACGAGATGGCTGGAGCGCAAATAACTACTACGGCTACATATTGTTAGATGAAAAAGCAGACCTCGCAGCAGTGAATAAAAAATTGCCTGAGCTTGCTAGAAAATACATGGAGGAAGACGGCAGTGAATTAATCAACTTACAACCCGTCGTAGACATACACCTGCATTCCAATATGACTTTTGAACCAACGGTTCACGGTAATAGTCGCGCAGTTAATTTCCTCCAAATTATTTCCATCTTCATTTTATTAATCGCCTGGATCAATTACATCAATTTATCAACGGCACGTGCTGTGGAGAGAGCGAAGGAAGTAGGCATGCGAAAAGTCATTGGTGCGCGTAAGTCACAATTGATTGGACAGTTCTTTACGGAGTCGGTTGTCGTTAACCTGTTGGCAGTTGTACTTGCTTTTTTACTTGTGTATGCTACGCTTCCTTCTTTCAATCAACTGGTCGGAAAAGCAGTGTTAGAAAATATCTGGACCAATACGACTTTCCTTTCTACGATGGCGATTTTCTTTTTAGTTGGCACTTTGGTGACTGGCATTTATCCTGCTTTGGTGTTGTCTTCTTTTAAGCCGATTGGTGTTTTGAAAGGAAGTTTTAGCAAAACGAAAAAGGGCGTTTGGTTGAGAAAAAATTTAGTCATATTTCAATTTGCGGCATCCTTTGCATTGATCGCAGGAACGCTGGTTGTTTTCCAACAACTTCGTTATATGACCAATCAGGAAATGGGTATGAATATCGATCAGGTATTGAGTTTCCCTAATCCGGATTATAATGGAGACGATAAAGATCAATTTATTAGTAAGTTCAATACGTTTAAAAATTCATTACTTGCAAATGCAGATATAGAAGAGATTTCGACTATCGCTTCTCTGCCTGGAGGAAGTAGTAGTGATATTAGTTCTTGGGATGGTGAATTTAACGTAGAAGGAATTTCTACGGTAGTCAAGTCTATCGTTTATCTAAATTTCATGGATCATAAAACAGTAGATGCCCTGGAGTTGGACCTAATAGCAGGACGAACTTTTCAGGAAAAAATTATCAGTGATACAAATACGATATTGATTAATAGGGCTATGGTAAAACGCTTGAATATCGCCGATCCAGCTTCAGTCATTGATAAGTTTTTAGTAGAGGAGGGAGGTTCTAAATTTAGAATACTGGGAGTGTTGGATGATTACAATCGTTCCTCTTTGAAGCACAGCATCGAACCAACTATATTTTTGCCTGACAGGTTATCTGCTTTTAGTGTTGTAAAATTGGATAGTAAAAATATACCAGCTACGATTGCGAAAATTGAAGATGCCTTTCTGACTATGTTTCCCGGAGCTGCCTTCAACCCGCTTTTTTTAGATCAAAAATTTGAAAAGTTGTATAGCGAAGACAAAAGGTTTGCTTCTGTATTTACAGTGTTTTCGATACTGGCGATCTTCGTTGCAGTCATGGGCTTATTTGGCTTAGCATCTTTCCTTTCTTCACAACGAACTAAAGAAATAGGCATCCGAAAAGTACTGGGAGCTTCTATTCCAGAAATCGTCTTTATGTTTTTCAAAGATTTTATTCTGCTTATTGGAATTGGTTTGCTAATCGGTGCGCCACTCATTTATTGGAGCATGACAGAGTGGTTGAATGGCTATGCTTTTAGGATAGATTTCCCTTGGTGGTCTATGGTTCTTTCCGTTGGAATATTAGTCATCGTTTCTTTTCTAACAATAAGTTTACATTCTCTGAAAGTAGCTCGAATGAACCCAGTAGAAAGTATTAAGCAGGAGCGATAGTTTTATAGGGAGATCAGGTAGGAAGGGTAGGTGAGGTGGATAGGGTGGATGAGACAGATAAGGTTTTTAATAGATGCGTAGAGAGAACTAAGGGGAAATCTTATCAACCCTATCACCCCATCCGCCTCATCCACCAAATTTCAAATTCAAAAAAAACAACCATGCTAAAATCAAATTTCAAAATTGCCTGGAGACAACTCCAAAAAAACAAGCTAATTTCAGCTATCAATATCTTCGGACTAGGGATCGGTTTAGCGGTTGGAATATTTGTGTTGCTCTATACTCGATATGAACTGAGTTACGAACAATCTATCCCAGACAAGGAAAATATCTACCGAGTCTATCGACCCTACAATGGCGGCGCAAAAGGGAATCGTGTAACACCGGAGCCAGTTGGAAGAGCCATGCGTGAGCAAATCCCAGGAGTGTTTTCTGCCTGTAGAGTGAATCCTGGAGGAAATAGATTGGTCGAATACAACCGCGAGCATTTTACTATTGAAAGCAGTTGGCTGGTAGATAGTACCTTTTTTCTAACAATACCTTTACAATTTGTTCGAGGTAAGGCTGAGACCGCTTTTGCTAAGTTTGAAACAGCAGTCATTAGCGAAAAAATAGCTGAGAAAATCTTTGGAATCGAAAACCCTATCGGTAAAATCATTCTTTATGAAAACGAACAAGAGTTGGAAATCACCGGCGTTTTTGCAAGTCATACGGCCCCCAGCCATTTAAACGCAGATATGTACGTCGCTCTCAAACGAGAAAAAGGATATTGGACAGGCGGAGATGGATTTACCTATGCCAGAATCGGCCCTTCTACAAATACAGAAAGTGTAAAATCTGCTTTGTTTGAAATTGCAAGAAGAGAAATTATAAAGGAAGATTTGGAAGATGGTGAAGAGACGGATCTGGCCGCTTTACCTAAGTGGGAATTACAACCATTGGATGCTATACACATGGGGTCGGCACATCTTGGAGAGCGTGGGCCGAGCGCTGGGAGTTTTCAGCAATTGAACACATTATCGATTATCGGCTTGTTAATATTATTGTTAGCTGCCATAAATTACATCAACTTAGTAACTGCTCAAATGAGTGTTCGGGCTAAGGAGATTGGTATCCGAAACGTAAGTGGAGCCACCCGACAACAGCTCATTGCACAGTTTTTATCAGAAGCATTACTTACTGCTTTCTGCGCGATGTTGGTGGCACTTTTTCTAACAATGTCTATGTTGCCTTTCTTTAATGAAACCATCAGTAGACCGATACCAATCATGGATTTGTTCAGCGGAGCTACACCACTTCTAATTGTAGGATTGACTTTGTTTACGGGGTTTACTTCAGGTATTTTTCCAGCATTGTATTTTTCCAGAATAGAACCTGCTAAAAGTCTAAAAGCAGAATTTTTGACGGGTAAGAAAACAGGTGTTTATAGAAATGTGCTAATTATTGCTCAGTTTGTTTTATCCATTGGATTGACATTGTTTGTCTGTTTGGTCTGGCGACAAATAGATTTTATGCTGAAAAAAGATCTGGGTTTTCAAAAAGAACAAATCGCCGTATTCGGAATCAATAGAGAAAAAACGGCAGATCAATTTCTGTCTAAAAAGCATCAGATAGAAAACATCCCTGGAGTCGCAGCAGTATCCCAAGTTTCCAGACACCCTGGTGGTCGTGTTCCTAATTACACTATAAGTATTGATGGTGTAGAAAAGAAAGAACAAGCTTGGGTTCTTTTCGGAGATACCGAATGGAATGAAGTTTTTCAGATACCGATTAAAGAAGGGCGCTATTTCTCTAATCTATCTGCTGGTGCTAGCCAGTCAGGCAATATTCATACAGACACGACTGCTGCTTTTGTAGTGAATGAAACTTTCGTAAAAAGGTTTGGATTGAAAAACCCAATTGGTCATCAGGTGAAGTTTGCTTTCGACGAACACTACAGTACGATCATTGGCGTGGTTGAAGATTTTCATTATGAGGGATTGAATAACGAAATCGCCCCAGTGATCCTCTGTTCTCGAATGAATGAAGCCTGGATGGGGCGCGCAGCCATTCGCTTCGAAGCCAATCAATCTGCAGAAGTACTGACCAAAGTGTCTTCCTTCTGGAAAAACATGGAGCCTTCTTTCCCAGTAACCTATAGTTTTTTAGATGAAGAATTCGCAAAGCAATATGAAAGCTACCGACGTTTTGGTACGAGTCTTACTTATGCAACCATCATTTGTTTATTTCTCGCGTTGATCGGTTTGTTTGGCCTCACTGTGTTTATTCTACAAAGAAAAACCAAAGAGATTGGTATTCGAAAAGTACTGGGTGCTTCTGTTCCGAGTATAGTTGGATTACTATCGAAAGACTTCTTACGATTGACTCTGATTGCCTTTGTCATAGCAGCTCCTGTAGCTTGGTATTTTGCGAGTAGTTGGTTGCAGAATTTTGCCTATCAGCAAACTGGCTTCTGGCTGGTCTTCGTAGGTGTTGGTCTAGCAACCCTCGGAGTTGTTTTTCTAACCGTAAGTTTACAATCGCTGAAAGCCGCAATGTCAAACCCAGTGGAGAGCATCCGAGTAGACTAAGGAAAAAATATTATTCATCCTTTCACGAATACTCCTTTCAGAGGTCAAGTTTGATTTTCTGCAAAGGAGTTTTTTGTAAAAGAATATTTTGTCTAAATCGTTAATACAAAATTTTAAAACAACTTTACTACTTTTACGTGCTTAGAACCAATTTAAACAACTCTCTATCTCTTATGAAAGTAGGTATACCTAAAGAAACAGAGCCCAATGAATCGCGGGTTGGTGCGACACCGAAAACGGTGGAGCGCCTAAAAAAACAAGGCTTTGACGTCTACATCCAAAACGGAGCTGGTGACGAAGCTAATTTTTCAGATGAAGGCTATGCCGCTGCCGGAGCAACCATTCTCGAAAGCGCCGCAGCGGTTTACAAAGAAGCGGACATCATTTTGAAAGTGCTGGCAGTTACTGATGAAGAGATTGAAATGATGCACGAAGGGCAGGTCACTTTAAGTTATTTGAATCCTGCTCAAAATCAGGATTTGCTAAAAAAACTAGCCGTAAAAAAAATAAATGCCATTGCGATGGATGCGATCCCTCGTATCTCGCGTGCGCAAAAAATGGATGTACTTTCCTCTATGGCAAACATCGCTGGTTACAGAGCGGTGATCGAAGGAGCCAATCATTTCGGACGATTTCTAAACGGACAAATAACAGCTGCTGGTAAAGTAGCTCCTGCAAAAGTACTGGTCATCGGAGCAGGTGTAGCAGGTCTTGCAGCCATCGGAACAGCGCGCTCTTTAGGTGCGATTGTCAGAGCTTTTGATACCAGAATGGAAGTAGCAGAGCAGATCGAAAGTATGGGCGCTCAGTTTTTATCTGTGGAAATTGAGGAAGATGGTTCTACTGCTTCTGGATATTCTAAAGTGATGAGTCCTGCTTTTATCGAAGCGGAAATGGCACTGTTCAAGGAACAGGCAAAAGAAGTAGACATCATCATTACCACCGCTCAGATTCCTGGTCGACAAGCTCCCAAGTTGGTTTTGGATTATCACGTCGCTGCTATGAAACCAGGTTCTGTTATCGTAGACCTTGCTGCTTCTACTGGTGGAAACTGTGTTCTTACTAAAGATGGTGAGATTTACAAAACAGATAACGGCGTAACCATCATTGGCAAACTGGATCAACTCCCCGGACAGGCCAGTCAACTCTACGGCAACAATCTTTGCCACCTCCTCGACGATATGAGCAAAGGAGAAAATTTCAAAATAGACATGGAGGATGACGTCGTCAAAAGAGCGATGGTCACTTACAATGGCGAAGTCAATTGGCCACCAGAGCCACTACCAGTAAGTCCGCAAAAACCAAAAGTCACAGACACTACTGCTGAAGTTGCTAAAGCAGAAGAAGCTAAAAAGAAAAGCGGATCGTCTTCACTCATCGGATTGGCAGTTGTAGGAGCATTGTTATATTTCTTAGGTCTGGTTGCTCCCCCAGAATTCATGCAGCACTTTACGGTCTTTGTTCTTTCCGTTTTTATAGGCTGGCAGGTGATCTGGAATGTATCGCACTCTTTGCATACGCCGCTGATGGCGGTTACCAATGCGATCAGTGGGATCATCATTATCGGAGGTTTATTACAGACCCGAAATGACTTTTCAGATCCCATGACCATCTTGGCGGTGATCGCCATTTTGGTAGCGAGTATTAATATTGTCGGTGGTTTTGTAGTGACACACCGTATGTTGAAAATGTTTAGAAAATAGACCAATGATATCATCACAAATACAATTAGCCTCTTATCTTTTTGCCAGTATTCTTTTCATCCTAAGTCTAGGAGGACTATCCTCTCAGGAGTCAGCTAAACGTGGCGTCCTTTATGGAATCGTGGGAATGATCATAGCTATCTTGTCAACAGTTTTAGGAGAAGGAGTGGAAGGACAAGTTTATATCATTGCCGCTATTGCCATTGCATCCGTCATCGGAATCTTGCTGGCGCGAAAAGTGGAAATGACTTCTATGCCACAGCTGGTGGCGATTCTGCATAGCTTCGTTGGTTTGGCAGCAGTGTTGGTTGGTTTCGGTTCTTACCTCGATCCGAACACGCAGGCCATGACAGGGACGCCGCATACGATTCATTTGGTAGAAATATTTATCGGTGTTTTTATTGGAGCGATCACCTTCACGGGCTCTGTAGTGGCTTGGGGGAAACTCGAAGGACGTATTCGTTCTAAGCCCTTAGTTTATCCAGGACGACATTTTGTAAATGCATTGTTAGTAATCATCTGTATTGTACTCGCTGTATTTTTTGTGCAAGCAACTGGCCTTGGCGGAATGATGTATCTATATATTATGACTGCTATTGCTTGCTTCATCGGAGTGATGTTAGTGATGGCAATTGGTGGAGCGGATATGCCAGTGGTTGTTTCTATGTTAAACTCTTACTCTGGGTGGGCAGCTGCGGCAGCTGGTTTTATGTTGGGGAATGATTTGTTGATTGTTACCGGGGCTTTGGTTGGTTCTTCAGGAGCTATCCTTTCCATTATAATGTGTGAAGCGATGAACCGCTCTTTTTGGTCGGTGATCTTTGGAGGCTTTGGATCTGCTCCAACAGGGGCTGCCAGAGAAGTGACTGGAGATGTAACTGCTACTACGCATGAAGAGGTTGCGGGTATGTTGGAAGAAGCAAAAGATATTGTTATCGTTCCAGGTTATGGGATGGCGGTGGCTAAGGCGCAGTTTCCTGTTTATGCGATGGTTGAACACCTTAAGAAACAAGGGAAGAATGTTCGTTTTGCGATCCACCCAGTGGCAGGTCGTTTGCCAGGGCATATGAATGTATTGTTGGCAGAAGCCAATGTGCCTTATGATATTGTAATGGAAATGGATGAAATCAATGATGATCTTCCAGAGACGGATATAGTGCTAGTTATTGGCGCAAATGATATTGTAAATCCAGGAGCAGAGGATGATCCGAATAGTCCGATTTATGGGATGCCGGTAATTCAGGTTTGGAATGCGAAGCAAGTCATCGTTATGAAAAGATCAATGGCTACAGGTTATGCAGGGGTGCAAAATCCATTGTTCTTTAAAGACAATACGGACATGTTGTATGGAGATGCTAAGGACTCGGTAGGGAAGATCAATGGTTTTTTAAATTAAAAAATCTACTGTTTTCCCCTACCAATATTAGAAAATAAAACAACCCCCTCTTTCTTGAAGTGCATAACCACTGGTCTAGGATATTCTATCACTTGTTCCTTCAATGGATGATAATCAAAGTCTGAAAGTGGTCTTTCCAGATATAAAAAATAGTCTGCAAAACTCTCATCTAAGTTGTCCGGCTGATCTTTAATGTAAACCACATTTGGATATTTCTTTCTCCAGTGGTTATAACGAAGAGAACCTTTGAAGATAGCAGTCGAATCGAGAATGTATATTTTATTTTCTGCTTTTCCTTTTTTATCAATAAATTCTAATACTTCAGTTACGGGTGCATCGTAGAAATACGAGATGGTAGAATAGTAGTTGTAATGTTGTTGGAAATTAAATGTTGCTGCGATTAAAAACAGAGACATCGTACCTTGCATGAAGTATGTGCTGTATTTTTCTTTATTTTCACTAATTAAAAAAATCAGTGTAGTTATAATTAATGGAAAGTAAATAAGAGCTGTTCTATGAATTAAAAACTTAACATCGAACAGTAAATGGAGGGCAATATTACCCAGTATACAGGTTGTCAAAATCAGTAAGAGAATAGAAGCGGGGCTAGAATTAAGCGTTCTTTCTTTCTTATTACTAAAGAAATAAAAGATAACCGCAGCGATAAATAAAATCAATAAGCTATTCAGTATTTTATAAACTAGAGATGGATCATTTGCAAAACCTATAGAGGAGTCAACCAAGGTGTAAAGTGTATCGGTGTAGAAGTTATTGGTTCCGCCATACCACAAGGCGTCCCCTGCTTTGAGCTTGTCGATCGGAGAATAAATCAAAGCTAGCGTTGCTATAGCTATCGCATTAATTCTTATCAATAGACTATTGCCAGGTTTTTCGATCTTGAAAAATAGAATGCTGTTTATTGCTAAATAAACAGCTCCAAAGAATATTAAATAGGTAAAGTTACTAAGGGCAGAAAACACAGCTAGTGATAAAGCAATAACGGCATGGGATTCTTTTTTTTGTTCACCGTATTTCATTAGATAATAAACACCCGCGGTCATAAAAGAAATCGCCAGTCCATAACCTCTCGCCATTCCAAAAAAATCTAATAAAAAAGGATTCAGCAAAAGCAGCATAAATAAATACAAGCCCCACCAGCCTTTTAAATAATCATTGCAAATCCGATATAAATAATAAAGAAAGAATAGCATAGCCACAAGGTTTGGTAGCCGAGCTAGAAAAATAGTATCCATTCCTGTGAAGGTGTACAAGAGTTTAATCAAATAAGTGTTCACCCAATGGTTATTCGCCATCAATGTAAAATAACTGTAAATCGCCGAAATGGACTGAGGCACAAAAACACCCAATGTAGTAGATTCATCAAAGGTGATCCCAATCTTGGCTGCACGAATGGCAACATAGATAAAAGACAAAAGCCCAATTACTAAATAAAAAATTGGTTTTACAGATAGCTTGCTTTTCATAATCACAGGTACTTTAAGTAACCCAACAAAAGTAATAAATACTCTGAGTGACTAGTAATTTTTATCTTTTAAAAGAATGGGCCCATCAGCATTTTGCCCCACTTATGACAAACTTACGTTTCTCTGTTCGCTCCATCTCGAGTCTGTATCTGATGCGTAGCGCGTTCATCACTTCTTCCAAAGTTTTATCTTGAAAGGTGGTGCTGAGCAAACAGTTGGAGAGATCTGTATCCTTAATGTTAATTTCTACTTGATAGGTTTCTTCGATTCTTTGAAAGACTTCTGCTAGCGGCTGATTGTCAAATTGCAGCGTTTTATCACCGTAGCGAATATTCCGTTCAAAGTTTACCCAAACGACACTCGCGATTAGAATGATTGTGGCCATGATGGAGATGCGAAGAATATTCCGTTGTGTTTTTTCTCTAGAAGACATTGTGGACTTAGATTTAATAAAGAAGTTGTTTCAAAACGATTGTGTTTCAAAACAACTTCAATATAGTAAACAATGTTCAGAATTATACTTTGTTATTGTTGTGATAGAGAAGATACATATACTTCGATCAGTAGTTCTTCGAATGGCTAGTACTCCCTCTTTGTGTTCTGCGCAGATTAGACAATAAGACCACACCTTCCTTCTCAAAGTGCAGTACTCTGGGTCGCTTGTATTTTGCAACTTGTTCTTCTTTCGGATTGTAATCTAGGTCTGAAAGTGGTTTTTCCAGATATAAAAAATAATCAGCTAAGCTTTTATCTAAGTTGTCCGGCTGTTCCTTGATGTATACAACATGCTTGTATTTTCTTTTCCAATGATAGTATTGAAGAGATCCTTTGAAGAGAACTGTTGAATCGAGAATGAAAATTTTGTTTTCTGCTTTTCCTTTTTCATTGATATAATCTAGTGCCTTGGTCACTGGAGCGTCATAAAACCAAGTAATTGTAGTATAGTAGTTATAATGATTTTGAAAATTAATTACTGATCCGATAAGTAATATTGTCATAGATATTTGTAGAAATAGAGAACTGTATTTTTCCTTATTATCGTTTATTAAAAAGACTAATGCCATCATGAAAAGCGGAAAATACATTAATGCAGTTCTGTGGATTAAATATTTGAAACCGAACAAAAAGTGTAAGGTGATATTGGAAAAAATACAGATCAATAAAATAGAAAAAATAATGGTTGATGGGTTTTCTGAAAAGTGATTTTCTTTTTTATTAAATAATTTTGAAAAAATAAATGCTATAAAAAACATTATTAAAAAACTATTTAATACGACGAAGACTAATGTTGAGTTGTTAGAAAAACCCATGGAAGAATCTGTCAATGTATAGAGCGTGTCTGTGTAGAAATTATCTATTCCTCCGTACCAAAGGGCTTTTTCTGTACGTAATTTATTTAGAGGGTAGTAGACCAGTAGAACTGTAAATAAGCTGAACACATTAAGTATTAACAAGAAATATTTAGATCTTTTTTTCCTTTCTGAAAAGATAATTAAATGGATGGTTAAATAAACAGCTCCAAAAAATAACAAATAAGTAAAATTACTAAGCACTGAAAAAACAGCTAAGCCTAGTGCTGTTAAAGCATGCTTTTCTTTTTTCTCTTTAGTGTAATTAATTAAATGAAAAAGACTTCCTGTCATAAAAGCTATAGCTAGTCCGTAGCCTCTGGCTAATCCAAAAAAATCTAAAAGAAATGGATTTAGTAAGATAATTAAATACAGAAAATATCCCCAAAATTGTCTTAGATTCTCATTGCAAATTCGAAATAAGTAATAAAGAAAAAATAGCATTGCACTCAGGTTAGGTAATCGGGCTACTAAGATTGTCTCTATTCCAGTAAAGGCATACAATGATTTTATAGCAAGGGTATTCAACCAATGATTATTAGCCATTATCGAGAAGTAACTATAAATAGCAGCGAGTGACTGAGGTACAAAAACACCTAGAGTAGAGGATTCGTCAAAGGTGATTCCTACATGTGCTGCACGAGTACAGACGTATGCAAAAAATAGAATTCCTATTAGGAAATAAGGGAGTGTTTTTTTTCGGAGAGTACTGGTTTTCATGGCTCTGGACGCTTTGCTTATTTCGCAAAATAGCCAGTAGGTCCACGTTGTTAGAACCGATATGATTCTAAAAGTCAGGTTTTTATGGAACAAAAACGATTAGGAATTTAACATTTTTTTGGTGCTATAACTTGATGATGTGTTTTGAAAATAAGCAGATAACTCTCAACGCATAGGCATCTGCTTATTTTACAATCGGTAGAAGTGGTTACCAATTTATTGGATAAATCAGGGTTCTAAATGATTTACTGTAGGGTCTCCATTCTAATAATATTCTCTTCTAGTATTTTTAGATTTTCGCCGTAAGCTTTTTTAGTCAATTTTCCTGAAACCCAAGTCATAATAGGAATTAAAACAACAATCGCTATTAGGGCAGTAGTCAAAACCCTTGGGCTTTGAAAACATTCTGCAATGGTCATTCCGTCTGAGACTCTTCCGTATAGAATTCCAATTATAATGGCTGGTATAAAAGTAACCACTCCCCAAGCACGTTCCATATTCAAAACAGATTTAATGGTTTTTAAATTATACCGCATAGATTGTAATAGGTCCGTTGAACCTTCAATTCCATCTTCTATTTTTACATATTTTAAGTACATTAAAATAGATCCTACTACATAAAAAGTAATTCCAATGCCTAGTAATATCGAAAGATCAGTGTTCCCCAAAGAAAATAACAATACTATTACAAGTCCTAAAGTAATAGCGACGGCGTAATACAATTTGTGCTTTAATCCTTTTTTTAATAAAGCGATACTTGTGTTCGATTCTTTTTTGATAGCAGTCATGATGTCTTCTTTTTTTATGGTTGAATTAGAAAATTTTTCAGTAGCTAGTTGTTGCCAGGCTTTTGCGATGTCTTGCTCGGTATAATCTTTATCATTCATCTTCAGTTTGTTTAAATTGGGTTATTTATTCTTTTGAATCGTTTGATAATCAATGTCTTTATTCTATGAATCTTTACATTGATGTGGTTCTGTGTCATTCCGGAAATATCTGCGATCTCTTTATTTTTATAGCCGTCTAAGTGAAGGGTTATTAACATTCTATCAATTTCCTCCAGCGACTTAATAACAGTATAAAGAATTTCAGAATCCTCTTTCCGAGAAGCTTCCTGTGGTATGACCACAGGCCGATCTAATTCCGGTTTCTTTTTCTTTTTTTTGTTAAAAGTTAGAATAGTATTCAGGGCCACTTTGTATAGCCAGGTGCTAAAAGCAGCATTCCCTTTGAAGTTTTTATAGGAACGCCACCCTTGTAATAAAACCTCCTGATACAAATCCTTCCGATCCTCCTCTAGATCGACATACAAACCAATCACCTTATGGATGATTCCTTCATGCTGCTGAATCAGGTTCATATATTCCTCTTGTTGCTTTGCGGACATTCTCGTTTGCGGGTTATTAATTATTTTGAATGATTACTTACACTACGTTAGTATTGATTAGGTTCAAAAAATTACAGAAGAGCTAATATTTTTTCCAAAAAAGTAAAAGCCGTAACCTGGTTTCTCAGATTACGGCTTTTCTTTTTCAAGAGTCATTAGTTGTTAGATTCGCTAAAAATGCTTCCAACCCTGCGCTTTTATCGGATGAATATTTCCACCCTTCGTATGTAGCTTCACCCCTTCCTCTCGAGCTACCATTTCGCCCATGATATAAATGTCCGGTAAATACTTCACCTTTTCAAGATCATCAGGATCAATGGTAAACAACAATTCATAATCCTCTCCTCCACTCAGTGCACAAGTGATTGGATCTAATCTAAACTTCAGGGCCATCTCCTCCGCTTGTGGATGAATCGGAACACCAGATTCTTCTACAAAAGCACCCAGATTCGACTGCTTACAAAGATGAAATATCTCTGAAGCTAATCCGTCCGAAATGTCAATCATTGCAGTAGGAACTAACTTGTTTTTTTCAAAAAATTCGATCATATCCAAGCGAGCCTCCGGTTTTAATTGACGACCAACCAAGTACTTCTGATCTTCCAAATCAGGTTGTACGCCAGGACTAGATTCAAATAATTGTTTTTCTCTTTCCAGAATTTGAAGGCCAAGATATGCTGCTCCCAGGTTGCCGGTCACACAAAGTAAATCTCCTTTCTTTGCACCATTTCTATAGACTACTTTATCTGCATGCGCCCTTCCGATGGCAGTGACACTCATGATTAACCCTTTGTTGGAAGAAGTCATATCACCTCCGATCAAATCAACATTGTAATAATCACAAGCCGCTTTGATTCCAGCATACAATTCATCCAATGCTTCTACGGAGAATCTATTGGAAATAGCAATAGACACGGTGATCTGTTCTGGCGTTGCGTTCATCGCACAGATATCAGAAATGTTTACAACAACGGCTTTATAGCCAAGGTGTTTGAGTGGCGAATACGCCAAGTCGAAATGTATTCCTTCGACGAGCATATCGGTAGAAACCAAAGTCAGCAGATCTCCCGCTTTCAATGCCGCAGCATCGTCACCAATTCCTCTAACAGTACTTTTACGTTTGTTTTGAAATTGCTTGGTAAGGTGTTCTATGAGTCCGAATTCTCCGAGTTCGTTGACGTCTGTTTTTTTTGTTTGTTTTTCTTCCATGAGTTTTTGTTTTACCACAATGGACACAAAGTAACACAATGTTTTTTCGAAATAGAGTAAGAAAAACTGAATGTGAAAATGTGTATGGGTTTGCTAAACTAAAGTATTCTACCAAATTGTTAAAGAACTATTTGGTTCTTAACACAGTATCTTTGTGGTAGCTCAAATACGAAATAAGGCAATCTAGTTTTAATCTAATTTTTCATTGAAATAATCCCAAAGTCCATCCGTTGGCAATGGCGCTACAATCTCCTCCTTTGCCCCCGACACCGGATGCTTAAAAGCAATCTTCCATGCATGCAGATGAATCGACCGATCAGGATTTGATCTTCTAAAACCATATTTCACATCGCCTTTTATTGGACTACCGATAGCTGCCAATTGTGCTCGAATTTGATGATGCCGACCTGTGTGCAGTTCTACTTTCAGTAAATGATAATTATCACTGCTACCAATCACCTCGTAAGTCAATTCTGCTTTTTTACTGTGTGCAATTTCTTTATCGTAAGCAACAGAACGGTTTTGCTTTTCATTCTTTTGTAGGAAATGGGTAAGTGTACCTTTGTCATTCTCTGGTTTGTTTTTTACAATGGCCAGATAAGTCTTAGCGACTTTCCGTTCTTGAAATTGTTTGTTCAAACTGGCTAATGCTCCGCTTGCTTTTGAAAGCAAAACGACGCCACTTGCCGGTCTGTCAATTCGGTGAATGAGCTCCAAGTTTTTGCGAGTATAAGCTTGCGCTAAAACGAGAAGGGAAGTATCTCCGGTTTTGTCCGACTGAACGGGTATACCTGGAGGTTTATTAAATGCGATGAGCTGATTGTTTTTGTACAGCACATTGTCGCCTATTTTTAGAGTATCCATATGTTTGTTTTAGGAAAAGCGCGAGCGAATAGTATGGTTTGTATTTATCGAAAGGGGAAAGCTAAGCGTCTTCATCGTCTACTTCTTCATAGTCCACATAATCATCTTCTTCAGGGGTAACTTTCGGGTCCTCTTTCATCGTTGGAGCAGCTAAATAAGGCCCCATGACCATTCGGTATAGGAGGTAAATCAAGCCACCGACAAATAATAATTTGAACATGTGAAAATATTTTCGGCAAAGGTAGGGAAAAAGAGGGAAAGGCTTTAAGAAGCTATCACCTGCTAATATTTCGTACTTTCTAATTGCTCAATATTATCCTTGATAAAATCAGGAAGATCAATCTTCTCCAATTTTTTATAATCATAGGTCACAACGATCTGTTTGGAAATCGCTACGATTCGATCGTGACGCTCACTATACATGTGTGTCTCCAGCGTGAATCGATCGGTTCCAATCTCCGTTGCTTTCACACCCATATGAATGGAATCAGGAAAGGTGACTGGGAAGATATACTTACAATCTTGCCAGGCGAG
This sequence comes from Saprospiraceae bacterium, assembly GCA_045105695.1. Classification (GTDB taxonomy): domain Bacteria; phylum Bacteroidota; class Bacteroidia; order Chitinophagales; family Saprospiraceae; genus CALGLS01. The sequence goes on from JBGCDT010000514.1 coordinate 16,253, forward strand.
AATGAATCCAATGTGATTTATTTTAGAAATTACTTCGTTGCCCAGTCCATAGAAATATGCGACTCTAGAGCTTTCTGCCCAACTGAGGTAAATTACATTATTAACATGCTGAGCGGCATCCATATCTCTCCATTGCACTTCTATGGCATGTCGGATTGGAAAGACGGCAAGGGCTTCTGTGGTGTTTTTCATGGTGTTTATGTTTATCTGCTAAAGTAGTAAAACTGTACGGTTCTGGTTAGTTCATTTTTATTTTCGAACAAATTAAAAATTTATTTCTTCAAACGAATTATATGATTCCGTTTCCGAACAAATATGTTCGATATCGCACAGTTTTATGAAAATTTAATTTCGTAAGGTACTGATTTTCAGTTGTTAATTTGTTGGCATAGCCATTGGAATTTGACTTAACGTATTAGCAATTAAGTCAAAAATAAAATCATGGATCGACCAATAGCAGAAAACATTCAACGACAACAGAAAGGAAAACAATGGATAAAGTTCATCGTCATCGCAGCAGTACTAGTCGCTGGATTTTTTGGGTTTAGAAATTTATTAAAAACAGATATTAATCCTAGCAAGTTTAGAATCGCAACGGTTGAGCGTGGCAATTTGCAAAACGCAATTACCGCTACAGGTATTGTCATCCCCTCTTTCGAGCAGCAAGTAAACGCTCCAATTCAAACAGAAATTAAAAGCATCAGTAAAAAACCAGGAGACAAAGTAAACGCCGGAGATGTATTGTTAGAATTGGATCAGTCTTACATCAAATTAAATTACGAATCAAGAAACGATCAGCTTGAACTCAGAAAGAATAACATCACTCGCCTACAATTTGAGTACGACAAAAACCTGAACGAGATTGATTATGATGCACAAATAAAAGCACTACAAGTCACCAGCCTCGAAGCAAACCTCGCAGACATTCAAAGACTAAAAGACATCGGTGGTTCTACTCAGGAGGAAGTCGATCAAGCCGCATTGAATTTGCAAATTGCAAAACTGGAAAAGAAAAAACTAGACAACGAATTAGCTTTCCGAAAAAACGTAGTGACCAGTGATCGCAGAAACTTAGAACTGGAAGTACAAATCCAAAAAAAGGAAATTGCAGAGCTATCTAAAAAACTAAAAGAAACAAAAGTAACTGCTCCTCGCAGCGGAGTCATCACTTGGATCAATGAAAACATCGGACAAAAAGTAACCGAGGGGGAGCCGCTCGTTCGATTAGCGAATTTGGAAAGCTTCAGAGTGGAAGCCAGCTGCTCAGATCGATATGCAGATTTAGTAAAACCAGGAATGCCAGTCAATGTAAAAATCAATAAATCAAAATTGCCTGGGACTATCCTTTCTATCTCACCAGCAGTTTCAAATAATACCATAGAATTCATTGTACAACTAAAGGAGGAAGATCATCCTGAGTTGCGTCCGAATATGCGTGTAGAGATTTATGTGATCTCTAGTGAGAAAGAAAATGTGCTGCGTGTTTCCAACGGACCTGGATTCACAGGAGCAACCCAACAAGACATTTACGTAATCCGAGGAGAGCAGGCAGAGAAGGAAAAAGTGAAAATTGGATTAACCAATATTGATTTTGTAGAAATACAAAGTGCTAAAATCAAAGAAGGAGATCGCGTAATTATTTCTGACATGAAAGATTACGATCACTTAGATGTCATTGAAATCAAAAAATAAAAACCCATGAATAATACAACTATAAAATATCGCTTTTCTCCTTCGCAGGGAGAAGTTGCTTACATCCAAAAACCTCATAAAACCAAAGCTTCTTTTATGTCCGTTGTACAAAAATGGTTACGCCCTTTATTCTACATTATTTGCTTGCTAGCAACTTCTGAGCTTTCGGCGCAAGCCATTGATGAACTGACGCTAACTGATTTTATGGAAATGGCTGGTCGCCAAAACATAGATTCGCAAGAAGCAGTATTGAATGTGAAGGAATCAGAATTGAATTTCAAATTATACAAAGCGGGTTTAAAACCAAGACTGACCGCTTCCGCAAATCTGCCAAACTACGCTCGAACTTTTAGCGAAATTGTACAGCCAGACGGAACCATTCAGTTCCAACCTATTATCAACAACAATTCAACAATTGGTCTCTCTCTCGTACAAGCCATCCCTCAAACTGGTGGAACTGTTTTCATAAACACTGGCATACAACGCTTTGATGATTTTGAAAATGAGTCTACTCTATTTAATGGAAACCCGATTCAAATCGGATTGAATCAGCCGCTCTTTGCTTTCAATGAATTGAAATGGGAAAAGAAAATTGCACCACTAAGATTGGCAGAAGCTAAGAAACGAGTAACTATAGATCAACTGGCTATTCAAGCCACAGCGACGACTTTGTTTTTCAATCTCTTAGTTGCTCATCAGGAAGCTGCTATTGCAAAAGCGAATGAAGAAAGCAATCAACAACTTTTTGAAATTGCAGAAGAACGCCAGTCATTGGGTCGCCTGTCTACAGGGGATTTGAAGCAGTTGCAGTTGGAGTTAATTTCTGCAAAGCAATCCAGACAACGAGCAGAGCAATCTGTGTACAATGCATCCACGGCCATCTACGACTTTTTAGGGCGTGATTATAATGCAGAAAGTATTGCCCCTGTTTTTCCAAAAGGAGAAATCAAAGAACCAGTAGATCCTGACAAAGCACTGGAGCAAGCATTAGCTACGCATCACAATCCTATTTCGCAGCAGCGTATGTTATTGGAAGTGGAACGCGATGTAGAAAGAGCCAAAAGAGAAAATGGATTGCAAGTAAATCTGAATGCTTCTTTCGGTCTGGTACGCTCCGCTCAAAAAGTGAGTGACATTTATAAAGATCCACAGCGCGAACAGTTTGCACAACTAAGAATGAGTGTTCCGATTTTAGATTGGGGTTCTCGAAAAGCACAGGTTGGAATTGCTCAGGCTAGAAAAGATTTTACAGAGCGTTCTGTCCGTCAGCAACAAAAGACTTTTGAGTCGACCGTCCGTCAGACCGCTACGGAATTGAATTACCTGATTCAGGATTTAGAACTGACAGCATCTATTCAGCAGATTGCTTTGGAGCGTTTTGAAATTGCAAAAGAAAGTTATGTCCTCGGTGTGATTAGCATTACAGAGCTAACGATAGCACAGCGGGAGAAGGATCAGGCGCAGCGTCAGTACACAAGTACGATGCGTGGGTACTGGGAAGCGAGGGCGCGGTTGGAGGGGCTGATGGGGGGGGAATTGGATTAACAAGAATTCATATTCTGAATTTAAAACCAAGTGAAAGTTAAAAGTTAATAGTCAACAGTTAAAAGTTTATAAAATGATACAACTACAAAACGTCAACAAAGTCTACCGAACAAAGTCCATCGAAACCCTGGCCTTGAATAACATCAATCTGGAAGTAGCGGATGGAGAATTCCTTTCTGTGATGGGTCCATCGGGCTGTGGTAAAAGTACTTTACTCAATATCATGGGTTTGATCGATGCGCCCTCTGATGGAAAAATTTCAATCAATGACGAAGTGATCCAGCGCTATGAAGGAAAGGACATCGCTCGTTTTCGGAATCAACACCTGGGATTTATTTTTCAGAGTTTTCATTTGATAAATGACTTGTCTGTCATTGACAATGTAGAGTTGCCATTGCTCTATCGAAAAAATGTCAGTGGAAAAGAACGCAGAAGATTGGCAGAGGAAGCGCTCGTCCAAGTAGGTTTGAAAAATAGAATGAAGCACTTCCCTGGACAACTATCCGGAGGACAAAAACAAAGAGTTGCAATCGCTAGAGCCATCGTCGGAAAACCAAAGATCATCCTCGCCGATGAGCCAACCGGTAACCTGGATTCTGTAATGGGCAACGAAATTATGGACATCCTCCTTCGACTCAACCAAGAGGAAAAAACAACCATCGTCATGGTAACGCATGATGAATCTATGGCTCGGAAGACAAACCGATTAGTGCGGTTATTTGATGGATCGCAGGTGCAGTAGAGTGGTTGAAGGATTGAATGGCCTTCGACCGTAGCAATTCGCGGAGCCTACGAACTGAGCGCCATTCAATCCTTCAACCCTTCAAAATTCAATCATTCAAAACACAGAACTGAGCACCATTCAATCCCTCAATCATTTAACAATTCAATCCTTAATAAAAATGTTAAAAAATTATCTAAAACTCGCCATAAAAGTCCTGGGACGTAGAAAATTCTTTACGTTCATCAGTTTGTTCGGTATCAGTTTTACACTGACGATATTGATGGTAACAACCTCTTTTCTAGATACTGAACTGGGGACTAAAGCACCGATGACTCTGAAAGATGATATGCTTTTTCTAAAGCAGGTTTCTATGCAGAAAATGGTTCCTGATACCATCGCAGAAGTAGATAGCACAAATCAAGGTGGGATGATGGTATACGACACAACCTTTACTTACGATGAACGAAATACTTCTACGTCTAACTCTTCACCAAGCTATCCATTTCTGGACAAGTACATGAGAGAGATCCCACATGTGCAGGATTATAGCTTTTACAGTCCAGGAGCCTTGTACGATATTTTTCTAAATAACAATAAGCTTACATTATCTGGAATTCATACGGATGAGCGCTTTTGGAATATTTTTGATTTCAATTTTTTGGAAGGGCAGGCTTATAGAAAACAACAAGTTGACAATGCGGAGAACGTAGCCATTATTACTGCTAAGACGCGAGATGCTTGTTTTGGAGAAGATGTCAAAGCAATGGGAAAAGAGATTGTATTAGACGGCAGATCTTATACGGTAGGTGGGATTATAGAAACGCCTACGAATTACAGGAGTTTTGTAATGGCTGATGTTTATGTACCAATCACTACAGTGCCTTCGGAAATTACTTATGACGATAATTACAAGGGAGGTTTTGCTGCCGTGTTTCTAGGGGACAGTGAGGAAGGAAGAGAATTGATTCGATCTGAGGTAGATAAAAAAGTAAGTATGATCGCTCTTCCCAATCCAGATGACTATAATAAAATGAGTGTAAAGACTTTTTCAGATTTAGAAGACTACGCAAAAAACATCTATTACAAAGAAGATCCAAAGGAGAGTATTTTTATTTTGAAGTGGACGTTGATTGGTTTGTTGACACTGTTTGTTTTGTTGCCAACTTTGAATTTAATAAACCTCAATATCAGTCGTATTATGGAGCGGTCGGCGGAGATCGGCGTGCGAAAATCTTTTGGTGCAACCTCTAAAGATATTCTCTATCAATTTGTTTTTGAAAACATTGTACTCACCTTCATAGGAGGGCTTATAGGTTTTGTAATTGCATTGTTATTAATTAATGTAATCAACAGCAGTCAGATATTAGAACACTCCACACTGACCTTCAATTACAAAATATTTTTCATCAGCCTTTTCATCTGCTTTGTCTTTGGTATCCTCTCTGGAGTCATTCCCGCTTACCGAATGTCTAAGTTAGCTATTGTAAACGCCCTAAAACAAATCATAAAATGATCAAGCATATATTCACTTTAATTTGGAATAAAAAGAAGAGTAACTTTCTATTATTCTTAGAAATATTTTTAGCCTTCTTGGTACTCTTTGCGGTATTTACACTGGTGATTTACAACATGCGTATTTACCAACAACCATTAGGTTACAACACAGAGAATACTTTAATAACTGTTCTCTACAACACTGATCCTGAAATAGATTCTACCTTCATCGCAGATAGTAAACTTCGATTGTTAGAAGAGTTGCGTACTTATCCTGAAATCGAAGCTGCTGGATTTACTGGTTTTGTTTCTCCCTTGGGAAATAATGTCTGGTCTACCAGTCAGGATAACAATGGCTTTTTAATAGCTACTCACTTATTTTTTGGAGATGAAGATTATGCAAAGGTTGCCGGTTTGAATATCGTAAAGGGCCGCTGGTTCAACGAAGACGATGCTCGCTCTAAGTATAAACCTGTTGTGATCAACCAAGCCTTCAAAGATAAGTATCTAAAAGACAAGCCAATCATCGATAGCTTATTTAACATCTCTTCAGAAAATGATAGAATCGTAGGTATCGTAGATCACTATCGTTACCAAGGTGAGTTCGCAGAAGAGAACCCTATGGCAATGGTTTATCAGCCTGGTCACATCAATGACTCGGCAGCTTTACAAATCAGACTCAAAGGAGAACCAACCCCTGATCTTGAACAGAAGATAAGCAAAGCGATCATCGATATTACGAAAAGACGAGACTTTGCGATTCGGCATCTCGAACAAACACGAATTCAAGACAGTAAATCAACATGGATCCCAATCATCACTCTGCTAGGAATTTGTACGTTTCTAATCATCAATATTGCCCTCGGACTTTTTGGTGTCGTATGGTACAATATCAACAAAAGGAAAGGTGAAGTTGGATTACGCAGAGCTATTGGGGCAACGGACGGAGACATCACTTTCCAGTTTATCGGAGAAGTCATGGCCATCGTTCTGATCGGAATTTTAGCAGGTTTGTTTTTCGCTGCCCAACTTCCTTGGCTAAAATTAGTAGATATAGAAAATAGCAATTATTATTACGCAATGGCTTCGGCTATGGTACTGATTGTGCTGGTCGTTTTGATTTGTACTTTTTATCCTAGTCGACAAGCTGCGGGAATTCATCCGGCGGTGGCTTTGCATGAGGAGTAAATTTTATAGGTAGATAGGGTTGATGAGGAGGATAAGGCCGATAAGGTTTTTTTCCCTCGCACGATACAACCCTATCTATCTCATCAACCTTTTTAAAAAAAATGAACCCAAAAGTATTAATCATAGACGATGACCGAACGGTTTGTACTTCTATCAGCTTATTGCTGAAAAGGATTGGTGCGAGCTGTAAAGGTGTACACCAGCCCAAAGAAGCACTTGATGTTTTAGAATCTTTTCAGCCAGACTTAATTATTCTGGACATGAACTTTGCAGTAGAGACGACAGGTAAAAAAGGTCTAGAGATGTTGAAAAGTATTCGAGAAGTACAAAAAAGAACCCCTATTATATTGATAACTGGTTGGGCAACAGTTCAACTTGCCGTACAAGGAATGAAGCTGGGTGCCAACGATTTCATGGCCAAGCCCTGGGACAACAAGCAATTACTGAATTCCGTAAACACCTTGTTAGATTTACATAAGGTCAAACGACAAACGGAGGAAAAAGCCATTCACTTCGAGCACATCATTGGAGAAGACTCTGCGTTTAAATCTATTCTAGAAACGGCGCAACGAGTGAGTAAGACCAATGCTTCTGTTTTGATAAATGGGGAAAGTGGAACGGGTAAGGAACTTATAGCAGAGGCCATTCACTACGGAAGTTTGCGTTCAGAAAATCCTTTTGTGAAAGTAAACCTTGGTGGCATTTCTTCCTCGCTTTTCGAGAGCGAAATGTTCGGTCATAAGAAAGGAGCTTTTACCGATGCTACTTCAGATCGTATTGGACGTTTTGAACTGGCGGATACAGGAACTATCTTTTTGGATGAAATTGGAGACTTAGAATTGAGTAGTCAGGTGAAATTATTACGGGTTCTGCAAGAGCAAACTTTTGAAGCTCTAGGGAGTAGCCAAACAAAGAGAATAGATATTCGGGTCATCAGTGCTACCAATAAAAATCTGGAAGCAATGGTGGCTGAAAATTCGTTTCGGGAAGATCTTTACTATAGAATTAATTTAATTAAAATTCAGATTCCTACGCTTTCGCAAAGACGGACGGACATTCCACTATTAGCAAAATATTTTTTGAGAAATATAAGTGAGATTTATGATAGACCTTTGCGGATAGATCGGGAAGCATTGTCTTGGTTGCAAAATCAAAACTTCCCAGGGAATATTCGTCAGTTGAAAAACTTAGTAGAACGAACAGCGCTGGTTTCTGCAAAAGATAAACTGACTACAAAAGATTTTCAGCAGCAGTATTCGGATAGTTCAATGAGCAGTGGAAAAATTAGCTTGCCGGCTGTTGGTAGTATTTCCTTAGAAGAAATGGAATTGAAAATGATAAAGAAAGCACTGGCTTTCCATAATTACAAAGTGAGTCCGACGGCGAGGGCTTTGGGAATTACGCGAAGTGCGCTTTACAGAAGGTTGACGAAGTTTGGGATTGATTACGAAAGCTAATTTAAAGGAATGTCACTCAAACTAAAATACACGCTATTCATTTTCGTCATTCATGCCTTGATTGGCTATCTTCTTTATTTAGTATTGGAAGATCAGAAGTTGTATTTTTTATTGGCTGAAGTTGGAATTCTAATCTCGCTATTTCTTTCCTATTTAATGTATCGCTCTTTTATAAAGCCGCTAGATTTTATCGCTACTGGGACAGATGCCATTCAGGATAAAGATTTTAATGTAAAGTTTTTAAACACAGGTTCTACGGAGATGAATAAACTCATTTCTGTCTACAATGAAATGATCGACAGCATCCGAGAGGAGCGCACACAGGTAGAAGAGCAACATTACTTTTTGCAGAAATTAATAAACGCATCTCCTGCCGGAATTGTATTGTTAGATTATGACGATCGTATTTCTGACATCAATCCGAAGGCTTCTGAACTATTGCATTGGAAAGCAGAATGGAAACATAAAGAAATTTCTGAAATCGAACATCCGCTCCTTTCTCAAATTGCGAATTTACCAACAGGGAAACCAACCATCATTCAACATAAAGGAATAGAGCAATACAAATGTGAAGTCTCTGATTTCATTCACAGAGGTTTTCATAAGAAATTTATTTTGATTCAAGAACTCTCCAAAGAGATCCTTGCTGCTGAAAAACGCGCCTACGAAAAAGTTATTCGCATGATGGCCCACGAAGTAAATAATTCCATCGGAGCTATTAATTCGATATTGAATTCTACATTGGATTATAATGAGGTCGCTGACGCTAAAATGGATGATGATATCCAGGAAGCTTTGCAAGCGGCCGTAGAAAGAAATAACAGTCTGAATCAGTTTATGAAAAACTTCGCGGAGGTTGTTCGACTGCCCAATCCGCATCTAGAACCTAATGACCTAAACGTCCTTGTTAGTCGTATCAGCTCATTAATGACTCCTCAGGCTTCTAAGAGAAATATACAAATTCAACAAGATGTACACGTCACTCCGATTAAGCTTTTTCTTGATGCTAAGCAGATAGAACAAGCATTGGTAAATATTCTTAAAAATGCAATGGAAGCTATTGATCACGAGGAAGGTATCATAAAACTAGAGACGTTCAGTCATCCAAATCCAGGAATCATTATATCAGACAACGGTAGTGGCATCGACTCAGCAGCTGCAGAAAAACTATTCACACCTTTCTTCAGTACGAAAGCAACAGGACAGGGAGTCGGATTGACACTGGTAAGAGATATACTGGTGCAGCATGATGCACATTTTTCATTGGAGACGGAAGGTGGGTGGACTCGATTTGAGATTCGTTTCTAGGCTTAGATTTTTAGGAAGAACGCGGATGACCTTAAGGCAAAGACGGATTGTTTGGATTTTAACAGATCTTTCTAATTGATGGATTTCATAACAATACATTTACAAAGTACGCATCAAAGGAATAATCCAAATAATCCGCGTCATCCACACAATTCGTGTTCTGCCTTAAATTTAGCGCAATCTCACCGTCCGATAAAAAGAATATCCAAAGCCAATACTTATCCCAATCCCATTTACTCCAAAGTCATTATCCACATGAAAAAAACGATCTGTAAGATCATTGTTGGAGAGACGGTTGTCTTCATCTACTGCATTGGTGAGCATATAATCGTAGCGAACATCGGCGAAGAGGTAAAACCGTTTTAGGTCGTATTGCAAACCTAGGCCAATATGCGTACTAAGGTTGATTCTATTACGCAAAGGATTGTTGGAATCTTTAGAAATATCTACACCGGTATTTTGCTCTTGTGAAAAATTACCATTTTCTGAAACGGTTGCTCGGAGTGATTCCAACCTAGCCTTTTGGATGAACATTGGACTTACTCCAGCAAAGGCGTAAGGTCTTAAATTTTTAGAGCCGAACAGATATTTAGCGGATAGGGGCAATTGAAAAAAGCGAGCATCTTCGTTAAACACCAGTCGAATAGAATCGGTAGGATTTGTAGCATTCATTTCTCCCTCATAACCGTAAGTGTAAGAAGAGTAAAGCACTTCCATATTTAATTCCAAATTACCTCCTCCCGGTCGGTAAGCAACAAAGGCTCCGCCGAGGATATCCCACTCTCCATTGTAAGTGTCTTGTAAGGAAGAGACGGTAGCTGTGTTTAGAAACTGCTTTTTGCTATTTATTTGAGTGAATCGTAAACCACTTTTAAATCCAAAAGAAAAAGGAGCCATCGTTTTGAAGCGCTTGGATAGGTGTACGAATTCAGGATGATCAATCAAAGGCTGGACCTCAAAGAAAGGTTCTATTTTTAATAGTTTTTCATAGTAATCGGCAGCTATGTCTTCTTCATTCAAAAACAAGTGTGTCTCTGCTAGCAGCTTGTAAATATCTTCACGTGTACTGGAAGATAAATCTTTGCGGTCTGCGCAATCCGATAATAACTTTGGTATTTTTTCTAGGAGCCCTTTCTCAAAAAGAGTACGCGCGCGTTCGAGTTTCAACGTACAGTCAAGTTTGTATTCCAGATCGAATTCAGAAATGACTTCTTTGGACTTCGATCTCTTGTTTTTCTTAATACGCTTAGTAGACTTGCTGCTCTTTTTGACCTGCCCGAAAGCAGGAGTAGAAATACTACACCAGATACCTAACAATACAATTGCAAAAAAGAATCTCATGGTTTAGTTTTTACAAGTCTCCAAATAGTTTTTAGGTTCGAGTATTTCTCCGATGTACAAATCCCACTCATCTGGTTCCATTATTCGTTTTACATTTTCACAAATAAATTTAGCATAGATGTTTGGATCAGGATTAAAGAAAACCAATTCTCCTTCCCGAGATCCAACTATAACATGTGGTGTCTCTTCTGAAAACCCAATTGCTGTAGCCCAAGAGCTTCCTGCGAAAACCATCGGTTGATAATACAGATCTGTCACCGCGCGATGTACATTCCAAAGTGTAGACCGGCCATCATAAGAAGTTACTCCAATGTACTGACCATTTGCATTGTGTTTTATGGAACTGATTTTCGCGGTATGAAATCTGGAAATATTATGTGCCACTATATTGTTTTTATCGGTAGAGAAAATACCACCCGGCTCTGCCTCTATGATTTTCAACAAACCATTAGAATGTCCGACAAAAAGCTGCCGACGACCTTTGTTAAAAACAGCATCTATGGCTGTTATTTGTTTTGCTGTTTCGCGAGAACTTGAGATCAGAAGAGCTTTGCTATTTCCAGTGAGGTCATCTTCGTATAGTTTTCCAGAAGCGGTTCCGTAATAGAGCAGATGAGGCGCATCAGCGGATAAAGTGAAAGCTGTAATTTTTTCAGAAGAAGAAACGACCGTACTGATATTTTTGCTAGCGATGTCATATCGCTTTATGGTTTTGTCTGCACCTAGCGTAAACAAGCTTTTGCCATTTGGTAGAAACTGCAATCCAAAGACTTCCATACCATCGTGCAATTCTAAGCTAATCGGCTGGGTGTCTTTAGCTTTCAAATCATAAAGTAAAACTTCGGAAAGTTCACCACCTACGGCCAGCCATCTGTCGTCGGCACTCAGTGCAAGTGTATTCAAGGTTTGATCTAATTGATCAATGTTTTCCACTCGATAACTTGGTTTCTCAATGTCATTCCATTTCTGCACCGTCCATCGTTTTAGAAGCCCGCTGCTGCTAATGGTATAGAATACTTTGCCTCGTTTCGTTTTAGCGAAAGCAATGGACTGAATAGAACCTCGTTCGTTCAGAATCTTATTAAAGTTGTCATTGCCTTTTGCTTGGTTGATGCTTTTTACAGATTGATAAAGGGCGTCGTAAATGTCTTGTTGGAAAATATCTCCGTCCGGTGTTTTTTCATTAATCTTAAAGGCGGTGTGAGATAAAAGCGATTTTAATTCCGCTTGCTCATCGCCCATCTGTGCTGCTTGTTTTGCAAGACTGTGAGAGAAAGCGATTAACTGAAGCGCTTTGTTTTTGTTTTTCAATTCTTCTTCTCGCCCTGCTCGAATGGCTTCCTGTTCAGCGAGTGCTGCTTTTTTGGCAGCTAGTTTTTCGTAGTCAACGGCACGCTTGGCGGCTTCTTCCGCATACTGTGCATTTAGGAAAGCGAGGGTGGCATTGCTGTCTGCTTTTATGCGATTGGCTTCTGCCAGCATTTGATTGTCTCTTGCGAGAATGGCGTTGGCTTGGGCTTCTTCTCTGGCTTGTTTTGCAAGAGCTTCGTTTCGCGCGAGTAGGACTCGAATACTATCTGCTTCTGCCGTTTTCTGTAGCGCGAGTATCTCGTTTTCTCTGGCTAGTTTGACTGCCGCCGCCCGATCTGCTTCTGCTTGAAGCGTTGCTTTTTCCTCCGCCTTCAGCGCTTTGTTTGCACGAAGATATTGCCAGGTAGCAAAAAGTGATAATAAAGAAAGGATACTAATAATAAAGGTTAGAATGAAGGCTCTTCGTTTCTTTTTTTGTGAAAGCTCATCCCTGCTTTTTTCAATAAAATCAAGTTCCTCTTTAGTAGGAGAAATGGTATTGAGATAGGGGCCAATGTAGTTCAAGTCTTGCTGAGTCAACAACACTTTTTTATCTTCAAAAATAGTATATCGATCATGGATGAAATTTTCCACCTTCCTTAGTACCATCCGATCCGCTTCTATTTTATTATACAATTGAGCGGCGAGTGCGTTGCTGGAAATGCGGTAAGCGCAGTCATCCGTTGAGCTAAGAATTTTACCTTCTTCTAGTTTGTCTAAAACGGTTTGTACTGTGTTTTCTTTGTTAGAAAAACCGGAACCCAAAGTTTTCATGACTTCATTAAAACTGAGTAGTCGAGAGATGCCTTCTTTTGGAATAAAGATCGAAAGTATCTTGGTGGTCAAACCTTTGTCTACATCTGTGAGCGCCCGTTCTGAGTAAGTCAGTACGTTGTCGAGGTTCCGCTGCGAGAGTTTGCGCGGATCTCCAATCTGTTCCAATAATTGATGGCTGATTGTTTTACTCATGGTTTTTTAGTTTGCGCCAACGCAAAGTTGCTCCATATAGATTTGCAAAAAGGTCGGATTTATTTTTCCGTCTTCTTCGCTCAGGTTTTCAATAATTCGGTCTACTACTTTTTGATCTTCAAAATTTACATCGTAATGTTCTGCCATGCCGATTACAATTCTTCTGGCTTGCGAACGGCTGATCGGATCTACCCGAAGACGACTATCTAAAAGGTCGGGCATGATGGTTTCAAAATCAGACAACTGCGAAAAATAATCTTCACGTACAACGAAAACGACGTGCATGTTTGGTCTTGAGGAAATCATCGTTGCCAATTCATTGTAAAGCTTTTCCTTCTCCTGCTCGTTTTCCAACCAAATGAAAAATTCCTCAAACTGATCTATGATTAAAACCTCTGAGGTATTGTTTACTTCTGATTTTGAAGTTAGTAGCTTGTACAAAAGTTGTTTTGCAGAAGTATTGTTATGATAAATTAACTGTTCTCTGATAGTTTGTATCAGCGAAGGTTCTGCCTTTACATAATTCACCTCAAAATGTTTTTCTAAACGAGGAACAAGTCCCGCTAAAACCAGAGATGTTTTTCCAACACCCACTGCTCCATAAACGGTTGTTGTTCTGGACTGAGGTTCATTGGCTACTTTATCAAAAAGTATTTGTATTTCTTTATCTCTTCCGAAAAATATCTTCGCCATTCTTTTGCCATAGGCATTGTATCCCACTCTGGAATCGTGCGGTGCCGCGTACTCAGAATCAGCGAGTGCAGGCATTCGGTAGAGCAGGATTTCTGTAGTAGCAATTCGGGCAGCGAGACTATCATGTGTGAGTTCGAACTGCTCGTTTTCCAATGGACGTAGGATTCTTCTGTTTACGAAAAAATTGAGGCAGGTGAGTATTTCAGTGTTGGTGAAACCTGGGAGTAGGTTTTTCAATCGTTGTTGTTGGACGGGGGTTTTAGTTCCTTTGTTGGTTACAAAAACTTTTAGGAAACGAAGCGCCATGTTTTTGTCGTCGTGCTCTTCGCTGAAAGCATTTAGTTGCTCTTCCATGAAGTCTACCAGCACATCATCAATTTTTCCTGTTTCTGAAAGTAGGGCATTACTGAAGTGTATTTTCTCTGGATTATTTGCGTAAGCTTTTTTGTACAACAAATCCAAAAAGACCTGAAGGTAAGGGAGCTGCACTCTGCCCCGCTCTTCTGTGATGACGTTTACGATTTTATCCGCAGCGCCATCATCCAATGAAATATCAAACTGCTCGCAAGTGTTGACAATAACCGCTCTTGTATTTGCCAAACTCATCGGTTCTACCCGCAGCCTTTTGTGAAACAACTCTGGAATTACTTTCTCAAAATCATACAACTGTGCAATGTATTCCTCCCGCATGGCGATGATAATCTTACAAGGCAAATCTTCTTGCCGCAGCAAAAATGCAATGTCGTTAATGAACTGTTCCTGTTCTTGTTTAGAACCTAAAATGAATAATTCTTCAAACTGATCGAAGATTAAAAAAATCGGTTTGTAATAATCCAGAAATAGTGAATTAATCATTTCTGGAAGAGAAGATTCTTTTGGGATTTCCATCTTCGCAGACTTACGAATGGCTTCCCGCATCGACTCATTAATATTGGTCTGACGACGAATAAATAAATCAAACCAATCCGTTTTTTTAAATCGACTAGCCAATCCGCAACGAATCAAACTCGTCTTCCCAGTCCCCGACTGACCATAGACCAACAACAAACTGGTGTGGAAACACATCTCGTAGAGTTCCTCAATCTCGCGGTCCCTCCCAAAGAAGATGTCGCGATCTTCCAGGGTATATGGATCTAGGAGTTTGAATGGACTGTTTATGCGTTTCATCCTAAAATGAGCTGGCTAAAATTTGTAAAATCAGATTTCACTTCTGGATATTTTTGATCGTTGACCATTAGCTTGTCGCCAGTGTTGAAAGCGAATTTGTAATGGTAATTTCCTTTTTCTTTGTCGTAGTGTGAGAAGAAGTACAGTTTGGATTTTCGCTCTCCGATCAGTGCATTTTCATCAATGATGAAAGGAGACAGATTCAGGTAATCTGCAAAGTTGTCTTTTGCCTTGAGCAGTATAACGGCATTGTTATCTGTAAACGTATCGTACATCGCTTCTTCGTCTAGGAGTCCTGCGGTGATGTTGTCCAGGAAAACTTTTTTCACTCGGTACGTTGGATTTTTATGTCTGGCTTTGATGAGGCCGATCCCTTTCACCGTTACTAATTTGTATTTGACTAAGAAACCAAGCTTTGCGAAAATACTACTGAGATGTCGTTCTCCATTGATGCAATAGTTGCGCATTTCATCTCCCCCGATTTTATCCCTCTCTTTGTACAACTGTTGTTTAATCATCTGGAGATATTCATGCGCTCCAGAGAAAACTTCATCTTCGTAAATAAGCTTTCGCAGTTCGCTGAACTCTTCAATAAAAAACTCAATATTGTTTTCTTCAAAGACTTCCCGAATTGCCCGCAACAATTTCATGTAATCATAAAAAGAAAGTTCTTCTACTTCCTGTTGGAAATAACTATTGATGACTTTTTTCGCTTCAGCAGAAATATCCGCATCGCTTTTCAGAAACTTAGTATCCCATAATTGCGAAAGCAAAGCAAAGACCATCAGCTCTGTCAAACTATTATAAGTACTGATGATTTGCTCCAAGCGCTCTTTACCAATTTCATCCAAAGCAAACAAACGTCGAATCTGATC
>JBGCDT010000515.1:0-12544 GCA_045105695.1 Saprospiraceae bacterium
GATGGAATTACTATGATTCGGTTGGGCGATTTTGATGGAGATGGCGATGAGGATATTATTAAATCAGGAGGAAGCAACGTTGCGTTTATGCAATATATAAACTCTGCGGAGGATGGCACTTTCGACGATGCGATTGTTTATTATGAAACAGGGTCACCGATTACAGTTTTAGATTTGGTATTGGCAGATATGGATCAGGACAATGACTTGGATATCGTAATTGCAAAAAAAATTAGCGGTTCCTACATAATAGAGATTTATTACAACCTTGATGGAATGGGAGGCTTTTCAGTTAATCCGGAATTTGTTTACGCCAACCCTTTCCCTGGAGCAGCCTTTAAACTAGCTGTTGGAGATTTTGATTTGAATGGCTACAATGATGTGACCATTTCTTCCGGTTCTGGGGTTGATATTCTTTATCAAAATATTTCTACGCAACCTTGGACCACTCAACCTCTCGATCCTGTTATTCAAGGAGGTTCTGTAATCGTAGCTGATTTCGATAATGATGGATCCCTAGATTTAATAACCAGCGACAACGGTTCTCCAAGCTTCTTTACTTGGTTTGAAAACCTTGGAGGAGTTGGGAATTTTGAAACTCATAATATTCCAACTGAGCTGGAATACATTTTTGGACCTAAAAATTTTCAACTAGGTGACTTTGACAATGATGGAGATACGGATGTCACGCTCAATAATTGGACAAGTGACTATAGCTACAACGACGGCGCTTTTTTGCTAAAAAATAACCTTAGTACAGATGATACCTTCAATGATCTAATCAGAATTCCAGGCCACGTAGATGGTTACACTTATCCAATTGCCACAGATTTGAATGGAGATGGCTATAATGATTTGCTCATCGGTTCTACACTAAGTGGTAAAGTTTTCTGGTGCGAAAATCTAGGTATTGCTGGAGAGTTCTCAGAACCTCAGAATTTATTTCCTGATGAGTTTATCACCCGAGTTATTTTTGAAGATCTGGACGGAGATGGAGATCGTGATGTGATCGCAGCAGCAAGTCCGGAAGAGTTGGTTTGGTTTGAAAACCTGTCTACAACAACTGTAGCTTTTGGACCAAAACAAGTATTAGCTAACAATACATTTCCGGAGTTAATAGCCGCTGGCGATTTTGATAATGATGGAGACCTTGACATAGGCGCACAAAGAGCAACGGATGAAGCCATCCTTTGGTATGAGCAAACCAGCCCAGCTACTTTCTCTAGTCACCTAGTAGCTGCCGGATCGGATCATTTTCAAATTATCGACTTCAAGGATATGGACAATGATGGAGCACTGGATTGTGTGTACAGAGACATTGTCAACAACGATAATCATTTGCGTTATTTCAAAATGCAATCGGGAGGCTCGTTTACTTCACACCTGATCATTGAAGATGGAATCTACGCTTTGGCCATTGGAGATATTGATGATGATCTCGATAATGATATTATTTACAGAGCTGGTGATGAGTTTCGTTTGTTACTGAATGATGCTGGTGACTTCGATGATTATCTGATTGCCAATAATGCTAATTCCCTGAGAGGAATCAAAATAGGGGACATTGATGGAGATGGTAAAAAAGATTTTTACGCAGGAAGAGGCTGGTGCAAACAGCTGGTCGGCCCCACTAATTTTAGTGAACTTCTAATACTTGATGCAGATGGCAAGGGGAGAGTAGAACTAGCAGATTTGACCGGTAATGGTATCTTGGATTTTATCTGCCATGTAGACTCAGACGAATTGGTCTGGGCGGAAAATCAAATCAATGAGGGCGCTTTTATAGAAGGTCGTGTGACAGTAGATGCGATTTCCAATTGCACTTTCGATACAGAAGAAGACACTCTTGGAATCTATGGTTGGTTACTAGAATTTAGTGGTAATACGGAAACGTTGTACACGAGTACAAACCCCAATGGTTACTATTCCGCTTTTATACCAGACAGTGGAAATTACAATGCTCACCTGGCACTGCCTAATAATTACTGGGGTACCTGCTTCAATGATAGTTTACTAACTGGGGTTGGTCCAGGCTCCATCACGCCACTAGATTTCTATGTACCTATTGAGTACGATTGTCCTTTGATGCAAATCAATATCGGCTTTAGTCCTTTACGTCCTTGTATTGACGGTTCTTACATCGTACACTACTGCAATGAAGGAACCATTGAGGCAGATGATGCTTCTGTAGAAGTATTGTTAGATGAAAATTTAATATTTAATTCTGCTAATTTTCCATTTACAGAAACGGACAGTTCTTATCTCTTCGAAGTCGGATCAGTAGCAGCAGGAGAATGTGGAACTATAGTTATGTCTGTCACCCCAGATTGCTCGATTGTAGACGTAGGAGATATCGTTTGCGCAACTACCTACGTAACGCCGGATTCGCTCTGTACTCCCTTGGATAGTCTTTGGGATGGATCGACCATTACGGTAAATGGTACTTGTTTGAACGACAGTATACATTTTGAATTGGAAAATATAGGCATTGGTAATATGAGTGAAGCGAGGCAGTTTAGAATAGAAATTGTAAATGAGGATATTGTATTACTGATAGTAGCGGACACTTTTGAACTGGAAGTTGGAGAAATGAAATCAGTTGTAGTACCTGCGGAGATGAATGCACTTCGTCTGGAGGCAGATCAGGATATTGCTCATCCAGTTTCAAGTACAGCTGCTGCGCTGGTTACAGAATGTGGATCAGTCTCTCTAACCGCCAATCTATTTCCGTTAAATATTGCTGATCCTTTCTCTGAAGTGATTTGCCGAAATATTACTGGTTCTTATGATCCAAATATAAAGACTGTTATACCAAAAGGATATGGCTCTGAAAATTTCATTGACCGGTCTTGGGAATTGAGCTACACAGTCCAGTTTCAAAACACTGGAAATGATACTGCTTTTACTGTCGTAATTCTTGATCCTATTTCGGAACACCTTGATTTATCTACTTTAAAAGTTAAAGGTGCTAGTCATCCATTTACTTGGGAATTAAATACAGAAAGAGAACTCATTTTTACTTTTTCTAACATACTGCTTCCGGACAGTACAACCAATGAAGCTGCTTCACATGGTTTTGTAGAATACTCCTTGATGCCTGTACCTGAAATTGATTTTGGTACTCAAATAAGAAACAAGGCTGCCATCTATTTTGATTTTAATGATCCAATTATTACCAATGAAACTTCACAAACGATACGCACACCCATTTTTGCAACTAGCGAACATATCAATGTATGCGCAGGCGATGTATTCATGGATGTAGAAATCAGTGAGGATCAGTTAATCGTGGATTCATTAATGACCGCTGAAGGTCTGTATATGGATTTCTTTCACCTGCATGTGTTCGGAAACGAAGTCACTATAATTGATACGACAGTGCAGCAGGGTACTTTCTATAATAGTATTTTGATTACGAATGACACGATTGTAGAAGTATTGTTACAGGATGTTTATGGATGCGATTCTTTGATTATTTCTAATGTCATGAGCCAGGTCGTCGGCGTAGATGAAATAGCAGATGAATATGGTATTCAGTTGTACCCGCAACCGAGTAATGATTTAGTCTATCTGAGTTGGAATACTGAAGTGGGAATCCCGACAGGTTATCAGATTGTGGATGCGAAGGGGAGCGTAGTGCAGGAGTTAGCAATGGGAACATATGAAATAGAATCGCCACAAGTAATAAATGTAAAAGCATTGTTAGACGGAGTATACTGGCTTCGACTAGAATATGATAATCAGGTTGTCTACAAACGGATAGTAAAGATGTAATAAAATTGGAATGATATGAGGTGAAGAGAAGAGGAAAGGCATTCAAGGGTAGATTTCCTTGAATGCCTTTCTTTTTTTAGCACAACTGTAAATATGGAGGCTTATTGGTCTCAAACAATTTTTGTAGAAAGTTATAATATTAATTTGCTTACGCGGGCTAATACTTAACCAATTTAACCGAAGAGGTTTCAGTCGAAGTCCTTAATTCCAATACATAAGTACCTGTCGGTAAAAATCTACAATCTAATCGAGCCTCTTTACGGTTTTCAGTTTTAGAACCCAACTCTTCACCGTCTAAAGTTTTAATTGCCCAATCAAAAGAAATGTTTTTCTGTGTAGCTTTGATTCGGATTCCATCTAGAAAGGGATCAGGTTTCAGCTGTATAACCCAGTGATCAAAATTCAATTTACTTCCGCTAAGCGTATCCAGGATGATATTATTAGGTAGCGTTATTTCTAAAGGTAGGGAAGTCTCCACTTCGCAATACAACGTCCGCGCTGTTGTCATGGTAGACATCAGCATCATAGAGACGAATAGTATTTTACCTAAGTTTTTCATTGTTGTATGTTAGAGTACGAGTTTGAAATGCTGATTTAATAGCAGTTCAGAATTCTTCAATTCTAAGTACAAAGCAGTAAGGCAAGTGGTTATTAAAGAAGGGGATTTTAGAAGGGAGATGGTTTTTGCAATTTGGGATTTATGAAGGAGGTAAAGGTTATATTTCCTAATAAATAAGGGGAACAAATACAATAAATACAAATACCTCACCATTCGTAAAAGTCTTGTCATTTGGCTTTTGTTGTTATTCTGTATTTCTCAACAGTTAAAACAAGAAAACCCGTAAATAATTGATTTTCAATATACTTACAGGTTCTACTAGTGCAAAGTTTGGGGATGCTCCTTAAGCGAATCAAAAAGATTTTATCATTCCTTCTTTTTCAAAACAAAAGAAAACAGGCCTGCACTAATTAAAGAGATGATCAAACCAACTGGCAAAATTTCCAGAAAGGTAAGGCCCATTCTAAAAGGCGTGTTTGTTTTATACTTTTCTACCATTTCCATTTGAGGTTCCATTTCAGCATTAATTTCTGCTATAGACATTCCGCCCTCGGCCATTTGGTTTCGACTGTATTCCATGTACTGATCAATGAAATCATTGCCAGAAGTTGCTAGATACGCTTCCCAGCAAATGGAGTATATTACTCCAGCGACCATAGTAATATACAAGCCAATTAGAAAGGCTTTTCCGAATTTAATAACGCTGTCATTATACTTGTCTCGATATTGCTTTACTGCAAAAAATATGGTTGACAAGGCAATGATCATAGTCGCATAACCATATAAATGACCATTTGCAAAATCAGGAACTTCTCCTTCCCCCGGAGCCATAATAAAACAAAGAGAACCAGAGATCAGTCCTGAGATAATTCCAAACGTAAGTACTATTTTTTTCATAATGAATTAATTTTGGTGAGCTACAATGATAGGGAAGTGCTTGATAATGAGACTCATACTTTCGGGTGAATTCTAGCGTGAATCAAAAATTGACACTTTAGTAGGATAGGGTATTTAATAAGTTTTAAATCAATCCCAGTTCTTTACCCCGTTGAACTGCCTGAGTCCTTCTTTTCACATCTAGTTTTGAAAACAACTTCGAAGCATGGGTTTTCACCGTATTCAAAGAAATGAATAATTGATCTGCAATCTCTTGATTGGAATATCCTTTAGCCATGAGTTTCAATACATCGTGCTCTCTGCCGGAAATACCAACGGTCTTCAGATTTTCTTCGTTTAGCTTAAAGACAGTCTCTTTTGTTTTTTCTTGAATAATCACTTTTGGACTGGTCAGTCGCAAGCCCATCCAAATGCCGACAACCGTAAAAATACAAGCGATAATACCCAAGTAGGTTTCTACAGAAAGGTTCCGAAGGAAGAGATGATAATCGATGTATTTTAAAACCAAGAATAGCAAAGCCAGAGAACAGCCGTACAAAAAGATGATTTTTTTCATGTGCGAAAATTAGCTAAGTTTGTAGGAATCATCTGTAAATAAAACAAATAAGTTATGAATAATAAAAGCTTTATCGCAATGGCGCTAGCTAGCCTTTACATGATTTGCATATTCAGCAATTGTAAAGATAAAGATGACGAAAATCCTTGCGATGAACCCATCACTTATCCAACTGAGTTTTTATCTGAAGAATCCAAATCCTATTTCCAAAATTATCAGGAAGGCTCCAAAATCGTTTTTATTACAGCAGATGAAACAGAAGTAGATTTTGCTTTTAGCGAAATTGAAGAAACAATGGGAAGTTATTTTGGAGGAACGACTTGTACAGAGGATACAACAAGATTTAGAAGCGTTTCAGGAGAGATTCAAACGATGAGGTTAACACTATCAAATTCTGATTTGACTTTGCCTATTACTCTGACCTTATCTAAATTTCCAGATGTTACAAATCCAGCGGATTCAGAAGAGCATCTCCTTGTAAGATATGCTCAATCCGCTGGCAATCTCTTGGAGGGAGAAAATTTAATGATTCATTATTTCCTAGAAGAGAACGCAAATTTTACCACTTCCCACGATAGTCTCCTTCTGAATGGAAAGCAATATTACGATGTGATCAAAGTAGATCTGAACAATCCAGGTTTCGAAGAACCTTTTGACCCCAGCCTAGATATTGCCTTTTCCAAAACCTTAGGCATCATTTACCTAAATGATAAAATCAACGACAGAGAATTATTCTACGAAAGGAAAGAATAAGAAAGAAGGATCACCTGTAGAAATCAATAACAAACCGTCTAAATAAATACAGCACACCAGGTCCTAAGTGAAAACCCTCGTCCACCCCTTACCCTCGTCTCCCCTCCAAAACCCTCGTCTCCCTCTTCAACCTTCCAAAACCTTCTTCAATCCCTCCACAAATGCCCGATTCCCAGCCTCTGTCCCAATCGACACCCGCACACATCCCGGCGCACCAAAGCTTGTAGCTGGACGAACCATAATCCCTTCCTTCAAAATAGCAGTTTCGAATTCCTTGTCTGCCATCGGTGGATCAAAGAGAATGAAGTTAGCTTGGCTTCTCCAGTAACGGACTCCGAGTTTATCCATCTCAGCATAGATGTACTCCCGGCCAGATTTTACGAGGTCTACTGTTTGTTGTAAAAACTCTTGATCGCTTAATGCTGCAATCGCTCCTGCAAGACCTAAGCGATTGATCATGAAAGGTTTGTAAAGACACTGAATGTACTCCGCAAGTTTTGGCGTAGTGTAAGCATATCCCAGTCGCATACCAGCCATACCAAAGGATTTTGAAAAACTATTCAGTCCGATTACCTGCTTACCCGACTGGACATAAGGTAGAGCTGTTGTATAATCATCCGCATCAGCAAAGAGATAATATACTTCATCTAACACTAATACCACATGATCGGGTAGTTGATCGATCAGTCGGTCCAGTTTATCTTTTGGAATATAAGTACCAGTTGGATTATTAGGGGAAGTCAGAAAGATGAGTCGTGTTTTTTCATTGATTGCATCAATAATACCTTCTACATCCAATTCATAATTTGGAGCTTTCAGTCTGATGTCAACCATCTTCGCACCCATCTTGTCAGAGAACATCTGGTAAGGTTTGAACATCGGATTGGTTACGATATATTCGGTATCTCTTTCGAGAAAAGCACGGATGATGAATTCCAGTACTTCACTACCCGCATTACCTGTGATGAATTGTTCCGCCTTCAGTTCGTCCTTGTAAAAATGCTGCAGTGCTTCTCTAAGCTTACCGTCCCGATTGTCAGGATATAAACCAATGTTCTTCACTTCTGCACTAATCGCCTCCATTGCTTTTGGAGAAGCGCCAAGTGGATTTTCATTAGAAGACAATTTATAAATTTTTTTACCTCCAGTCTCAATATCTTTTAGCGATTTGCCGCCGATGTATAATTTAGAAGGGATTAAAAAAGGCTTAAACAATGGATTCTTTTCGGTTACTTCAGACATTTGGACGTGTTGTTTTTAATATTAGAAATGGATAGCCAAAGATACTTCATAAGTCTATCATTGAAGGAAATTTAAAGTAAAGATTTTCCAATAAGAAATGTCTTATTTATAAACCAATCACTATTTCTAACCATGTGTTTTTTACCCAAAATTAAGATTGCCCACCTCTGAGAAAAAAGGTAAATTTGAGCAATAAACTAAATCCGTTTATCAACTATAAATCCTTTACCCTCAAAGAGATAGACTCAGATTTACGCAAAACGAGCACACACTTTACTTTCCAAACTTTGTTCGGTTTATTACTATAATGTCCTAAGATACAATCTGCCCTAACCTCCACTTTTAGAATTTTATTTAAAATAGTACCTATATAAGGTGCCCATTTCAATACATGGTCTAATTTTTTCTTATATAACTAAATTTTAATATTAGCAAACTCAGCCTCATAAAATAATGCAGCAAGGAGCAACACATCTTCAATTACCGACTAAGAAATGTATCCACGAGGTCTTCGAATGGATGGCAGACCGCTGTCCAAAGGAGCAAGCGCTGGTCGTTGGTAAACGTAGTTACTCTTATCAGGAAGTAGATGAAAAAGCAAACCAGCTCGCACACTACCTCATTGCTCAACACATTCAAAAGGAGGACCTCATCGCTATTTCCGTTGAGCGATCTGCTGAAATGATAATCGGTATTCTTGGAATTCTCAAGGCAGGTGCTGCTTATTTACCGATTGATCCAAAAACACCAAAGGAGAGAACGCAGTACATTTTTGAAGAATCAAAAGCTAAGATTCTGTTGACTCAAAATCACTTGATTGACTTTTTCGAGCATTTCACCGGTAATATTCAAACACTGGCTGCTGATCTTTCCGCTTTCGCAAAATTTCCAATACACAGGGTTAATATCACGGATGATCCCAAGCAGTTAGCTTACGTTATTTTTACTTCTGGTTCTACCGGCAAACCAAAAGGCGTTGAGATCGAACATCATAGCGTAATTAATTTGGTACAAGGACAATTGAACTTTGTGCAACAACCCGTACAACGGTTTCTCTATGCTTATTCCTTCGCTTTCGATGGCTCTGTTCTTTTGATCTTTTGGACTTTACTTTCTGGAGGAACACTGGTCATGGCTCCTGAAGAATTGGAAAAAGATATTTCTCAGATTTCTGATTTTATAGAAGACCACGCCATTTCGCATTTGTTGACTTTTGCTTCTTTATACGGCCTTTTACTGGAAAGAACCAAAGCGCATCAGTTGAATACCCTGAAGCATGTGTCTGTAGCAGGGGAAAGTTGTCCGCCGGTTTTGATACAACAACATTTCGATAAATTACCAAATTGTGTTTTCCTAAATCAGTACGGACCGACCGAAGCAACAGTCGGAGCGACCATTTTTAAAACTAGCCCGGCTTCCGCTAAATTACAAAGAGTACCTATCGGAAAAGCGATAGAAAATGTGAGAACCTACATCTTAGATGAAGATCTAAACGAAGTCGAAGTAGGAGCTATCGGCGAATTATACATTTCTGGAGTAGGTGTCGCTCGTGGCTATTTGAATAAACCAAAACTGACCAAAGAACGCTTTATTCAAAATCCTTTTGATGAGTTTCCTTATGATCGTCTCTACAAAACAGGTGATCTGGCTTTGCGCCAAAATGATGGAAATATCGAATTCGTCGGAAGAGCTGATTTTCAAGTCAAACTCAGAGGTTACCGAATAGAACCTGGAGAAATTGAATCGGCATTAATGGGCCACATCAATGTCAGTGCAGCAGCGGTTCTACTCAAAGGTGAAAAATCGGCTGATCAAAAATTGGTAGCTTATCTCGTTCCTGTAAAAGGGCACAGCATCAATACTTCTGAGCTGAGAGACCACCTTGCAGATAAGTTGCCGGAGTACATGATCCCCGCCGTATTTGTATTGTTAGAAAAAATGCCGCTGACAACTGCGGGCAAAGTAGATCGCATCGCTTTGCCAGAACCAGGGCATGTAAGACCATTGTTAGCACAGGCTTACACTGCTCCACAAAATGATCTGGAACAATTGCTTTGTGATCTTTGGCAACGTATTCTGAAGATAGAAAAGATTGGTATTCACGATAAGTTTTTTGAACTCGGTGGGAACTCCTTACAAGCCGCTGATTTCATCGGTAAGATTCAAGATCAATTAGGTGAAGTCATTTTTATCACTAGTATTTTTGATCATCCGACAATTGCTGCATTCGCAAAAATGTTGAAGAAGGATTATACAGAGGCTGTCGTTAAACTGTTTAATGAAAATTTATATAAAAATGAAAAAGCGCTCAGTTCGCTTGGGACGGGTGATAATGAAAAGCCGGAGGAGGTAAAATTGGAGGCGGAAGACTTTCTGAATTTCGATGCTTTTGTTCCTACAGAAAAACTGAATCTGGAAAGTAATACAAAGAAGTTGAAACCTGCGGTCTTCATACTCGCACCGCCTAGGTCAGGGACTTCTTTGTTGCGAATCATGTTGGCAGGGCACCCTAAGTTGTTTGCTTCCAATGAGTTACAATTGCTACATTTCAATACTTTAGCAGACCGAGAGGCCGCTTATCAGGGCAAGTTTAAACTTTGGTCGGAAGGCTTGGTTCGCATGGTGATGCAACTGGAAAACTGCTCTGCTGAAGAAGCGACTACTATTATTCAGCAGTTTTCTAACCTGTCTGTTGGCGAAAGCCAGGCAGGCAATGGTCTTACAACAAAAGAAATGTACGCCGAACTGCAAAGTAGAATCGGTAACAACTTATTAGTAGATAAATCACCATCCTACGCACTTGACCCAAAGGCGTTGGAAAAAGCAGAGTTGGATTTTGAAAACCCAATCTATATCCATCTCTTGCGTCATCCGTACGCGATGGTTCGCTCTTTCGAGAAAATGCATATGGATCAGGTAATGTATCTGAAACCACATGAATATAATGGACAAAGTTTAGGCGAACTGATCTGGACTAAGAGCCATCAAAACATTAGTGAATTTCTGAAAGGTATTCCTTCCGAAAGAAAATTCCAGTTACAATATGAAGAGCTGGTTACGAACCCTAAAGAGGTAATGACAAAGCTCTGTCAGCAAATCGGTTTGGACTACGATCCTGCGCTCATCAATCCATACAAAGACCTAGAAAATAAAATGGTCGATGGCCTCTATCAAAACTCTAAGCCGATGGGAGACATCCGTTTGCTGGAGCATGGGCAGATTGATCCAAAGCTCGCAGACAAATGGAAAGGTGTTCTAAATGATAATTTCCTAAGCAAAACGACTTGGAATGTTGCTGAGTATTTTGGCTATCCAAATATTTCTGAAAAGAAAAAAACAACATTAGAAAAAGCTTCAATAAAATCAACGAGCTCCCGCGACATCGCCATCATCGGAATGAGTATTCGTGTGCCCGGTGCCGATAACATCGAACAGTTTTGGGACAACCTCAAAAACGAAAAAGACGTCAGTCGAAAAATTACAGCAGATGATTTAGCGAAAGCGGGCCTGGATCCTGAATTGCTAAATGATCCAAATTTTGTAAGCCGTGGCATGCCGTTGGAAAATGCAGATCACTTCGCCGCTGAGTTTTTTGGCTACTTGCCCAAGGAAGCTGCGCTCATGGATCCACAGCATCGGGTCTTCCTGGAATGTGCTTACACCGCTTTGGAAAACGCAGGTTATCACTCCGGCAATAAAGACCAAAGAATAGGAGTCTACGGCGCTGTTGCTCGAAATACTTATTTGGTTAATAATGTAATTACGCATCCCAATTATTTCAAGTCAGTTGATGATTTCCAATTAGGAATTACCTTAGAAAAAGATTTTCCAGCGACTAGAGTGGCCTATAAATTAGACCTCACAGGACCAGCTCTGAGTGTTCAGACGGCCTGTTCTTCTTCGGGGGTTGCCTTGCATTTGGCTTGTCAGAATCTGTTGTTAGAAGAGTCCGATGTTTTGCTGGTAGGAGGGGGGAGGATACAGCCACCGGTTGCTGGTGGGCATTTGCATAAGGAAGGCCACGCCCTTTCTCCCGATGGCTATGTCCGTGCTTTTGACGCAGATGCCAATGGAATGGTTCGAGGACATGGGATGGCTTTCATTGTCATAAAAAAATTGGAAAAGGCACTGGCAGATGGAGATACGATTCACGCAGTCATCAAGGGTTCTGCCATTGGAAATGATGGAGAAGCAAAGATTGGTTTTACGGCTCCTGCTGTTGGTGGGGAATGTAGGACTATTGTTGAGGCGTATAAAAATGCACAGATTGATCCGTCTACCATTTCTTACTTAGAAGCTCACGGTACAGGTACGCGACTTGGCGATCCTATAGAAGTTGCTGCGCTGACTAAAGCTTTTGCAAACTTCACGGAGCAGAAACAATACTGCGCTTTAGGTTCTGTAAAAACCAATATAGGTCACCTGGATTCGGGAGCTTGCGTAGCAGGAATCATCAAAACAACACTTGCCTTGAAGGCGGAATATCTTCCAGCTAGTCTAAATTTTAGTAAACCTAATCCTCAGATTCCTTTTGACAAAAGTCCTTTTTATGTAAATGGAAAAGGTCGCGAATGGAAACAATCTGAAGAACCTCGCAGGGCTGGTGTCAGTTCTTTTGGCCTAGGTGGGACGAACGTGCACGTAGTGTTAGAGGAAGCGCCTCTTTTGAATAAAAATGAAAATTTAAATGAAAATGAAAAAGCGCTTGGTTCGGTGATTACCTACCACTAAGTACACGATGTTTCACAAAGTTTTTTTTCTAG
>JBGCDT010000516.1:0-8306 GCA_045105695.1 Saprospiraceae bacterium
ATTCGATCCACATGCCTGTACATAGTAGTTGCCTGCTGGAAGACCAGTGATCGTTTCGGTAGAGTTACAACCACCGTTTACCCATGGATTACAATCCCATTGGATTTGCCAGGAGGAATTAAAAACTTTGATGTATTCAGAACCGTCAAGGCCGGAGATGGTAATGACACAACCGTCTGTGGAAACAGAACACGGTCCGCCCGTTGCAGGAGTGCCTGCACAGCCACAGCCATCAGCTGTAATGACATCATTTGCAGTATTCGGGTTTCCATCATTGCAAGACGTACCCGGCGTAGCGGGGTAAGCCGGATCATTGGGTTGGCAATCCAAGTCGTTACAAACGCCATCGCTGTCACTATCGCCACCTTGATTTGAACAAGGGTTTGATGGACTACAACCAGCTATCGTATAAGCTGTTGTTTGTCCACAAGCCTGAACCCAATAAGTACCACTACTCAAATCATTGATGACCTCTGTAGTGTTACAACCACCATTTGCCCAAGGGTTGCAATCCCAGACTATTTGCCAATTGGCATCAAAGACCTTGGTGTAGTCACTATTACTTAAGTTAGAAATAGTAATCGAACAATTGTCCGTCGTTACAATACAAGATAGTGTATTTGAATGACTGGCAAATTCATCCACAACTAATTTTCCGGGAGGATCTGCTGGGCCATTCGCAAAAACCTGCCCCAAACCGAACAACAATAAGTAAAAGAGTAAATGTTTAAAATGATTCATAATTTGTAATTTTATTAGTAAAAAATTGTTTTCTGAAAAACATTATAGTGACTTAGCTAAAAGCGCAGAATCCTAAGTATTTGTCTGTGTATTCAATTTTCGCTTATCAAGGGGACATAACAAAGTCAGGGCTATCCCAAACAGAATAGCCAGATAGAGGTTATTTTTATGATTAGTTGGGTTGTTACAGACTATTAGATTACGACCAGAATTGGTTGTATTTTAGCTTTAATAGTGACTGTGACTATTTTACATTTATATATGCAAAACAGATCGGTTTGGTTAGGCAAAGGTGGTTAGTAAGTAAGGTAGAAAGGCAACAGGAAATATGATGCCTTGAAATAGTTTCAAATATATACCTGCAAGATATGTCTTATAATAGTTCATACGCCATTTGGGTCACTACATCTTGATGTAGTGACCCAAATTAATTATGTAACATTATTTAGACAATGTACTAATGAACAATTTGTGAGCGTATTGGTAGGTAAGAGTTATTTTGGAGTGGATAGGGCTACTAAAAATAAAAACATGAGTCATCCCATAAGTAGAGTGTGCACGTAAGCTAAGGGCTCAAAGCATATCCACGCGTTATAGCCAATTGAGTAAAGAATAGAGAAAGCAGCACATTCGAAACGGCAGCTCTTAACCGGTAAATCGGTATCGTCGCTTGGCGGTACCGATTTCCTGTTCTATATGCCCATTGTTGAAATAACCTTTGGACCCATGGTTTCCAGTTGCAGATCATGCGCAGCAGAAAATCATAGACCAGTGTAAGTATGGATAGTAATTTGAGCGTGTTTTTGAAAAACCAAAGTCTTGGCGATTCGCATCCTAATTCAGCTTTACAGCATCTGAAAGCTTGTTCGATGTCCCATCGTTTCATGTAGGCGTGCATCATCTTCCAGGCATCTGCGGCGTTTTCAATTTTGACATTAGTCACTAAATACATCGGACTGTTATAGTTGTTTTTATCTCTGACTATTACCAGATATAACTGATTATCAGTCAATTCAGGATGTTTTATTGCTGTCCAGGCAATGGTAACACGTTTCTGCTTTTTGCGCTGTTTGTCCCAAACCGTTTTTCTGTACTTGCCTCGATGGGATTTGGCAATATTGAATATCTTTTTCTTTTCTCCGTTTTGGTCAATCATAAAATGATTGCTTTTCCATCTGATCAAAAAGTCTTGTTTGAAATCAGTCAACCATTCTACCATCTTTGCTGAAGCATAACCTCTGTCAAAGACATGAAGAGCCATGCGACCAATTCGATCGTCTATCTTTTTAAGCATTCGATAAATAATATTACTTCCTTGTTCTTTATGAACTCCTCTGGTCGTCCACCATTCCATCTGAAAAACAGATGGAATTTCTCCAAGTGCGGTTAGATTAATACCAGTCCATTTATAGCCCGGGACGCAAACGCGTTTTACTGGTGGATTGTAATAACCAGGTTTGATTCTGGTCAATCGTTTAGATTTGCTGCTCATCACGCTGCATAATCCACCTAGAAACCAACTCTCTGGTTTTTCCACCTGACTATCATCCCAAAGTAAAAGAGGTGTCTTGTCAGCAGCCTGCAACTTTTCCATCCGTTGCTTGCCCTGATCAAAGAAAAAATCCTGAATTAACTCATGTCCCCACTTTTTAAATCGCAGTAATCTGGAAATTCTTTTCGTACCGTTAGGAGCACGGTCAAAACCTGCAATCCAACCACCTAATTCACTGAGCAACAGACTCATAGGGCGATTGCGAAACATTAAAATAGCTATAAATAAATCGAAAAAGGTGCGAACGTATCTGTCATCTATCTGCTTGGAAAGCTTCTTCTCCAGAGGACGTAAATATTCGCCAGATTGACTCAGCACAAACTCTGCTGACTTTTGTTGGATTGGATTATATTCTCTATTTTGCAGTATGTTTTTAAACATAAGACCTCCTGTGTTTTGAGTGTGTGGTAATACTCAAATTTACACAGGAGGTTTCTTTTTTCCATCCCTTACGTGCACATATTACTTATGGGATGACTCATGTTTTTCCAAAAAGATATTTTTGTTTGAAGGTGCTCTCATTGCCTAACTACCAATTGCCATCACCATTACCACCAAACAGCCTTGAAACAGAACGTTCGAGTCCGCAACGAACATCGTCTACCATTTTGAATAAAAAACCCCCTTTGACGTTTTCTAAGTCTTTTTTGCTGACAGAAATATCATCAAAGGATTTTAATTTGGAATTGTAATTTTTTCTTTGATTTTTCATAGTACTGGAATATTTTAATTTAAAAATAACAAACCACCACAGGAGAAGTTTGCGAATTCAGTTTGCTAAGTTATATATCTCTGTATGAGGAATCAATACCGTCAATTGAGTATATTTCACAATGTAAATTAGCATATAGTGTGAAGTTCAAAAGGGATAGTTTCTATTCTTATCAGAGTGAGCTTTTAAAAGGGAATAGGTTTTGATATATAGCTAAATGATGATGTTTAGAAAGATTTCTTTGTCAATCTTAGTTTATCTCTTCTGGGGTGGTATTTATTCCCTTGACGGACAAGATAGTTCTTTAAGTAATCTACTTCAAAAACTTCCTCTGGAGACTAATGATTCTACTAGAGCACTTATGTTGGCTGAGATCGGAGACCTGTACTACGAGGAGAATTTTGACAGTACGATCTATTACTATTATAAAGCCATAGACCTATGTCAAAAGATTCCTTATTATTCAATAGAGTATTCCTCTTGGAGAAGTCTGGGTTATGTATATTCCCATAGGAAAAACGATTTTGACTCCTCCCTTTTATTTTTTCAAAAAGCTTTAGACTTAGGAATTGCAAAAAACGACTCAATAGCTATGGCTTATGCATTGAGCGATATGGGAAGAATTTACTGGAAGCAAGGAAAGCCTTTTGAGGCACTTGAATATCACCTGCAGGTCAAGGAAATAGGTGAGAGAATACAAAGTCCAAAAGTGATATTACGAGCAAATACAAGTTTGGGAATTCTTGAAAACGAGAATGGCAATAACACAAAAGCTAAAGCTTATTATAAGGAAGCACTTTTATTGGCAGACACCCTAAGAAAAGACAGGAGTAAAGGCATACTTTTTAATAATCTGGGAAAAGCATGTCAGGACGATGGATCTTATGAATTGGCACTGAACTACTTTCTTCAAGCGGATTCTATTTTTATGAAGCTGAAAGATAGTGGTTGGTTAAGTCTGATTAGCTATAACAAAGGAAGGAATTTTGTGCTTCAAGGAGATATTGATAAAGGTATTGAGTATTACGAATCAGCTTTGCATCTGAATAAAAATATTGAGAACAAAGAGAGGGAAGTGATGATAAGATCTGGTCTGGCAGTAGCCTATCTGAAGCTAAAGCAAGCCAAGCCTGCGATTTCATATGCAGAAAAAGCACTTCTGCTTTTAAAAGAAGTCGATACTAACTTATACTACGATGAAATCTACCAAACTCTGGCAGAAAGCTACGAGTTAAAAGGCGATAATTTAAATGCTTTTCGATTTTATAAAAAGCTTCTTAGGTTTAAAAAAGAAGTGGACGAATTGGAAGTAAATAAAAAAATAGCTTCACTAAATCATTTGTTCGACCTAAAAAAACGAGAGAATAGAATCTTACAGTTAAAGACGGTAAACCTTGAAAAAGATAGGAACCTTAAAATTTATAAATCTAATTTGAGAGCAATGGTTTTTGCTTTTTTTGCGCTGTTCGCTTTTGCTTTATTGGCCTTCTACCTTAATAAAATGAAAGAATTTAGAAAAATCGATATAATAAAAAACAATTTAGCTAATGACCTGCATGATGATATCGGTGCTTCGTTAAACCGTATAAAAATGCTGTCTAGTCGAATAGTAAAAACGAATGTGAATAACGAAGAGAAAGCGGATATTTTAGAAAAGATAAAAATGACTAGCAATGGACTCATTTATGATATGCATGACATTGTATGGTCTTTAGATAAAAGGAATGAAACTATTGCCAATTTATTAGAACGAGTTCAAGACCATGCCGATGTCTTTTTAGGAGATTTTGGTATCCCTTACAAATTCGACATTGATATTTCGAACCAAAACAAAATACTGGATACAAAAAGAAAAATAAATACTTATCTGATTTTCAAAGAAAGTATAAATAACATTTTAAAACACACTGAGGCAGAAAAAATATTAATCTCTTTTTCGGAAGAGCGCACAAAATATTTTAAAATGACCATCTCTAGTTTTTATACTTCAAAAAAAGAAACTGGAAAATCATCTAAAGGTCAGGGACTTAATAACATGAAAAAAAGAGCCAAGGCTTTAAAAGGGGAATTACATATAGTCGATAACCCCGGAAATTATATCGTTAAGTTTAGTTTTTAGCACCCATTTAATAAAATGATAAATATAGGAATCGTAGAAGATGATGATTTTGTCAGGAATGAACTGGTGAGCATTCTAAAGCAATCCTCTATTTTTGATCCTATCTTGTCTTCAGAGTCTGCTGAAAATTTTTTAAAACATTGTGAAGGACACAATAAGATTCGATTTGTCTTGATGGATATTGGTTTGCCTGGTATATCTGGTATCGAAGCTATACCAAAATTGAAAAAAAAGCTCCCGAATACAGAAGTCGTGATACTGTCTTCATTTAAAGATAGTGATAGTATTTTTAAAGCTTTACGTGCAGGAGCTTCCGGCTATATTCTCAAAGATTCTGGTTTGGAACAGATAGAAAATACTTTATCTAACATTGACCAGGGAGTACCCGCTCTGTCTCCGGCTATAGCCAGGAGAATCATTAGTTTTTTTAATGTCAAGAGAATTAACATTAAAGAAATTCAACTGACTGAAAAAGAAACAAATGTACTACGTTTTTTAGTCGATGGGTTGAGCTATAAGTTAATTGCTGATAACATGGGATTTACGATAAATACGACGAGATATCATGTAAAAAACATCTATAAAAAACTACACATTAACTCCCGACCAGAACTGGTCAAAATGTACTTAGACGGAGATATAAAATTTGAGACCTAAAAAGATCCCCCTAGATCAACCCCCGCGCCTTCAACTCCAAATACTTATTAATCGTATTCACCGACAAATCCGCCGGACTCGTCAATACTGCCTGTACTCCATACTGCCGCAGCTTCTGCACCATCTGTTCTTTCTCAGAAAGATACTTCTGTGCAATAGTCTGTAGGTAAATATCCTCTGTAGTCGTAACCTTCGTTTTTACAAAATCTTTGATCTCTGTATTTTCAAAAAAGACGACAACCAATAAATGCAGATTATTAATACGTCGCAAAATAGGTAGCACTCGATCCAAGGCATACTGACTTTCAAAATTGGTAAACAACAATAATAAACTTCTTCCTTTGATCAGTTTACGCGCAGAGTGATAGAGCAGTTCGAAGTTCGCTTCATTCGTACGATGTTTTTCTTTGTAGAGCGCAGCGAGTATTTTATTGAGTTGGTTTGCTTTGCGTTCTGCTTTTATGGTGTTTCCGATTTTGTCTGAGAAGGTAAGGAGGCCGGCGCGGTCGTGCTTTTGCAAAGCGATGTTGGACATGACCAAAGTGGTATTAATAGCATAGTCCATCAAACTCAGGCCATCAAAAGGCATGTGCATGGCGCGGCTCTTATCTATGATGCAGTAAATTTGTTGCGCACGTTCGTCTTCGTATTGATTGACCATCAGGTGGGCGTGGCGGCTGCTGGCCTTCCAGTTGATGCTACGGATATCGTCGCCGCGTACGTAGTTTTTGATTTGCTCGAATTCGTAACTGTGTCCCAGACGTCTCATCTTTTTGATGCCTTGCGTATAGGAGACTCGGTCGAAAGCACGGAGTTCGTACTTCTTCATTTGGACGATAGAAGGATAGACCGAAATTGACATTGGGTGGTCATGCTGTAATCGTCTTTTCACCAAACCCAAACGAGATTCGATGAACATATTTATTTTTCCAAAAGTATATTCTCCTCGCTCTAGCGGTCTGATTTCGTAAATGATTTCTTTCTCTTCGTCTGCACTTAGTTCTAATCGAACATCAAAATCTCTTTTCTGAAAAGGCACAGGCAATTCATCAATCAACTGCACTTTCCATTTTTGTTTTGACTGGTTGTGTAACTCGATTTTGATTTCACTGGAATCGCCTAATGACAAAACTTTTGGCAAACGACGACGCGCTTTTATCGATACTGATTTATTAAATAGCAACATTACATCTACCAACACTAATATCACCGCTAGCACCAGCGCAGTTTGTGCAAGCGGAAATAGATAAGACAGCGGGAAACTAAAAATAAAGAATCCAACGATCCCTCCGAAGAGAATAAAAAACCGTGTTGTTAAATATAAATTTCTCACCGAGGTACTTCAATTTTTTTGACAATATCATTTACAACTAACTTTGAATCGTAGCCTTCCATCTCTCGTTCTGGCGTAAGAATGACTCTGTGGTTCAGCACTGGGTAAGCGACATATTGAATATCATCTGGCGTTACGAAATCGCGACCATTCATAGCTGCAATAGCTTTGGCCGCTTTCATGATGGAAAGCGAAGCACGAGGCGAAGCTCCTAAAAAGAGATCGCCATTGTTCCTTGTATTGTGAATGATGGCTGCAATATAATTCAGTAGTTCATCTTTGATTTGCACTTTTTCAATCAAGTCTCTACAGTCTTGAATTTCCGCACGACTACAGACTGGTGCGACATCATTCTGTTGCTTGATTTGGAAATCGCTTCTGAATCTTTTTAGAATTTGTTGCTCCTCTTCCAGGTTTGGATACTCCATATTTATCTTGAAGAGAAAACGATCCAACTGCGCCTCTGGCAGTTTATAAGTTCCTTCCTGCTCAATCGGATTCTGCGTAGCAATCACGACGAAAGGCCTGTCCATCGGATAAGTAATACCATCCCCCGTGACCTGATACTCTTCCATGACCTCGAAGAGCGCAGACTGTGTTTTGGCCGGTGCTCTGTTGATTTCATCAATCAAAACAAAGTTGGAAAAAATAGGTCCGCGACTAAAAGTGAACTCGGAATCTTTCATATTGAAGACATTCGTACCAACCACATCCGTCGGCATCAAATCCGGCGTAAATTGTATCCGCTGAAATTCAACATCAAAAGCTTGCGCCATCAACTTAGCCGTCATCGTTTTCGCAATCCCCGGCACTCCCTCCAACAATACGTGCCCGCCAGTGAATAAAGCTACGATCAATAAATCCATCGTCTCGTCCTGCCCAATGATTACTTTTCCCAGTTCTGCTTTGACCTTGTCTACTGCGTTCGTCACTTTAGAAAGATCCAGCCGATTCTCCTGCCAAGAGGGCGTAGATTGAATCGGCGTACTCGTTTCCACAGGTTCCTGATTTTCAAAACCAGCGGGTGGCGGAACAGCTTCTTCGTTTTGAGACTGCTCTTGGTTTTCGTTTTGTGTTTCTTCGAATTCTTCCATTGTTTGATTTTGAAAAGGTGCATTGCGCACATAAGGAGATTGTGTACATAAGGTGTCTCACGAACTAGCCTCAGCTCACTTATTTCCTCATCCACCTT
>JBGCDT010000517.1:0-6263 GCA_045105695.1 Saprospiraceae bacterium
AGCAATATCATAAATGTGAAAAGGAAGATACTTGTACGGTTATCAACAGCTAATGACGTTATCGAAAACTCGCGTAGTTCTTTTTTAAATTCTTCTAGTATGTTTGCCATAGTTATTTGGTTTCTGCTTTAGTGAGGGGGGATTTAGCTTCGTCGATTTTGATCAAGTCGCCATTACTTAA
The DNA here is from genome assembly GCA_045105695.1 of Saprospiraceae bacterium. Classification (GTDB taxonomy): domain Bacteria; phylum Bacteroidota; class Bacteroidia; order Chitinophagales; family Saprospiraceae; genus CALGLS01. Next base: position 182 of record JBGCDT010000517.1, read on the forward strand.
ACCTCTTGCACCGTCGACGATGATCTCTTCATCTCCTTTGAGTCCTTCTGTGATTATGATATTTCCTTCGTAGCTTTCGCCCGTTTCGAGGTAGACTTTTTTAGCCATTGGTCCTTCGTCTCCCTTTTCATTTACGTATACGAAACTCTTACCGCTGACATCCTGTTGCACGACCACTAGTGGCAATATAATAGCGTCCTTTTTCGAGTAATCGTTTATCATCATGAGTGCTAATAAGTTTGGTTTCAAAACACCCTTCTTATTATTCAATTCTACTTCTACTTCAAAAGTTCTGTTAGCTGGATTGATCGTTCTACCAATCAAACTCACACGCGCTTTACGCTCTTCTCCGATGGCTGGAAATTTCACTGTTACCTGCTCTCCCTTTTTGATTACACCTAAGTAATTTTCCGGAAGGTTAGCTACAACTTTTACTGTTCGAGTATCTAAGATTTGTACAATTGGAGATCCAGGTCCTGCCATCTCTCCGCTTTTCAGAAACACCATATCTACAACTCCAGAAATCGGCGCGTATACATTCGCTTTCGTCAATTGGAAACGTGCCGTTTCTAAACTCTTCTCTACGCGCTCTTTATCGTTTTTAGCTTTTAGCAATTGTAACTCAGAACCAATTTTCTGATCCCACAGACGCTGCTGTCTTTCATACACATCCACCAAAAGCCCCAGGGAAGTTTCCATCTCTGCAATTTGCTTGTTGACCGATTCCATGTCTACTCTTGCAATCAATTTTCCTTTAGAGACAAACTGTCCTTCCTCGACATTTAGCTGAGTGATGCGTCCTCCTGTTTCGCTACTAGCCATCACCGCTTCGCCAGATTCTACTGTACCTTGCATATCGACGAATCGATTGAAGTCTTGCTTTTTGATTCCCTGAGTCGTTACCAAACGACGTTTCTTTTCTTGTTTGGTATCCAATTTTTCGATCTGAGCCATGAGGCTGTCGATCTCGGATTGCATGCTTTTTAATTCTGCCTTTTTCTCTCGAAGTAATGTTTTTTTACCAGCGAGGTCGGCAGGCCATTCTGTTTTTGTTTCTGATCCGCAGGCTGTGAAAATTAGAACCACAGCGAGGATACTAAGTATGTTTTTCATTTATGTTAATTTTTGATTTTCTAGATTGTGAGATTGTTCGGTATCCGGTTACCGGTAGACAGGTAGCAGGACACTAAAAGTACTTATCGTCCTAATGCTTTGTCTAGTTCTGCTTTTGCAACTAGTAGTTCGTAAAGCGCATTCGTATAATTCTGTTGGGTTTCAAAAAGGCTTTGTTCTGCCTGAGTAATTTCGAGACTGGAGCCAACCCCTTCACGATATTTGATTTGAGTCGTATCGTAAATACGTTGAGCGAGGTCTATATTTTTCTGCTGGCTTTCTACAATTGTAAGAGCATTGTTATATTTTTTTCTAGCGTTGGTAACCTCTAATGTTATAGCTCGCTCCAGTTCTTTAGTTTGATTACGAGCAATCTCTAAGGCAATGTTTGCACGTTGAATTTTTGCCTTTTTATCGAAGCCATCAAAAATAGGAACATTGAGTTGAAGCCCTACAATTCCAGTAGGAAACCAAAATCCAGAGTCATCAAACTTATTTCCTTGATAGCCATAAGAGTAAGAAGCAAAAGCAGCAGCAGAAGGCAGATACCCTTTTCTATTTGCCTCAATATTCAGTTCGTTCAATTCCGCTCCCATTTGTGCCACCTGATATTGTGGTCTACTTTTATAATTGACTGCCCCAGTTAGATCTTCCTCTGTAGCATCTTTTAATAAAGCATCTATATCATCACTTAGCTCTAGTTCTTCATCTACTGGAAAACCCATTGTGAATTTCAGATAGTTGACAGCCGTCTCTCTTTGCTTTTGCAAATTCTCTTTTTGTGTATTTAGATTGGCTAAAGAGAGTGTGAGTCGATCCACATCCAACTGCTCCACAAAACCTTCTTTATATAGCGCTGCAGTTTCTGCTTCTAGCTTTTCTATATTAGAAATATTTTTCTCTAGTATTTTTATATTCTCTGTCAATATCAATGGAGGAAGGTAAGCTTCGCGAACAGCATCAGATACTTCTTTTTCTTTTTGCCTTAGTTCAAGGTCCACGTAGTCACGATATCTCTTTGCGGCTTTTACTGCCGTGAGATAACTACCATCAAATAATAAAGCATTTGCAGAAAGGCCGAAGTTCAGATTATTTCTGAGTGCAAAACTAACTTCGCGCTCGGATTCTGGCAAAGTCATCCCTGTACTTGGGTCTGTCGCTAATGCTGCTGGCAACAAAATTTTAGGTAACTGAAAGTAGTACTGATAGTCTGCTGTTCCATTTACTTGTGGTAGACCAGTCGCTTTTCTTTCCTTGATCAAAGCATCTGCATCAGTCTGATTGAGCTTTGCATTTTTGATGGTCATGCTGTTTTGCCAGGCGTAGCTAATAGCATTGTCAAGAGTCATTAGCTCTTGGGAAAAGCTATAGTTAAAAGTGCCCAGAAAAGCAAAAAGACATAGGAAAAGACTTTTTGTGGGTTTGGTTTTCATCGTTAGTTATGTTTAAAAATTATTTTGATTTAGAAAGGTATTGTTCTAGTTTCTTCAGTCCTTTCGCAGAAGCGACACCTCTAAGGTGATAATCCGAAAAAGCGACAAATAGTTTCTCCTTGTTATAATCTTGTAAAGAAAACTGATCTTCGTCTACGACACAGAGCGTTTGCACAACATAAAACTTAGCGATTATATCTGGGTTAAAACCTTTGCGATACAATCCTTCTTTCACGCCTTTTTCGAGATTCATCTTCATGAAATTATAAATATGCTCTTTGTGAAATGCTTCCATCATGAGCCAAGTTTCTCGATAGTGCTTATGTAAATCATAAATGGTCGTAGGAGACATTTGCCGCAGCATTTGAGTGACGTGCTTTGAAATTCCAAGCATCTCATCAATGGCATCTTTGGACTCTTCCCGGATCTTTTCCATTTCTTTCAGCTCCGTTTCTATATGTTGATTCATCACTTTATGAATCAAATCTGCTTTGTTATCTACATATTGATAGATGGTCTTTTTGGACATCCCTAACTTTCTGGAAATATCATCCATCGTTACGCTTTTGATTCCGTATCGCATGAAGAGTCCTTCAATAGCAGTCAATATTTTTTTCTCCGTCTCCAATAGATTGTTTTTTAAGTTCATGCAAATGTATGATGAAAAAACCAAGGAAACTATTTTTTGTTTAAAAGTTTCCTAAGTTTTTTACGAACTATTTTTATTTACCGATGAATACACAACTTTGAAGGATGATTTACCAAAAGGTTATGTACATTTACTGCCTGAAAATAGAGCAGGAAAAATGATAAAATCTTACTTTGCTATTGGCCTGATGTCTGGCAGTTCACTTGATGGGCTAGACATTGCTTTTTGTAGGTTCGATTACAGTGGAGACCGTAATGCGCCGATTGCCGATTGGGAGTTATTGATTTCAGAGACTATTCCTTTTGCAGAGACTTGGGTTACTAGATTATCAAATCTCCCAGATCAACCTGCGTTGATTTTTGCAAAAACACACACTTACTTTGGTCATTATCTCGCTGAGCTGGTCAATACGTTTTGCGCAAAGCATAAAGTAAAACCAGACTTCATCGCCTCCCACGGTCACACCATATATCACCATCCTGATAAATTTATGACTACTCAGATCGGAGATGGAGGAGCCCTAGCCGCACTAACAGGATATACGGTCGTTTCAGATTTCAGAACGCAAGATATCGCACTACATGGAGAAGGAACTCCTATTGCTCCGGCAGCAGATCGCTATCTATTTCAAGGTTACGATTTCTATCTAAACATTGGAGGCATCGCTAACGTCACAGCAGTTACTGAAAACAATATCGTTGCTTTCGATATCGCTCCAGCGAATCAAATTCTCAATCGACTAGCTAATCAAGTCGGACAAGCCTATGATCATAATGGTGAAATTGCTAGCAGCGGAGCAGTGGATAAAGCGCTTTTTGATGAACTCAACAGACATCCTTATTTCGCTAAAGCATATCCTAAATCATTAGATAATCAACAAATATTAAAAGAAGTTTTCCCTCTCTATAACAATTCATCTACAGAAATCCCTAACAAATTGCACACGGCTTGTAAACACCTCGCCCATCAAACCGCCCAAGCTATAGTGAAAATCATTCGTCGAGAAAAAATTAATAAATCAAATTTCCGTCTATTGGTAAGTGGAGGAGGTGCACTGAATTATTTTTTAATGAAATGTATTCAGGAACATTGCGAAAGAGAAGTTAAATTGATTATTGAAATTCCTGATTTGGAAACCATACAGTTCAAAGAAGCAATCTTGATGGGGCTGATGGGTTTGCTACGATTGAAACAGATCCCGAATTGCTTTGCCTCCGTTACAGGCGGAAAGCGAGACACCATTGGTGGGGCCGTTTACCTGGGGCGTTCATTAAAATAACCCTTAATCTCTTCAGTATTTTTTTCAGTTTATATTCAAACAACTCGTTTTAGGCATCAGCCCTAAATCCCATTCAGATACCATTACCGGTCTTTTACTTTGGAATAACAATTGTCTTTTCTAAAGAGTATCTCTGCTTTCCCTCCAAATAATTCTTTTCAAAGCTCAAGTTTCCGTTGAGAAAAAAACTATTTATGACTTTTTGGATAACTAATACTTCACAGAATGAAAGTTTTTCGCGAAAAATCGCCAAAAACGAATCGTCACACTTTACATTTTGGTTTAATATTATTAACTTTAAGCGAAAATTCGCTAATAATTTAAAAACACATAAATTCCTCAAGAGATGACAAAGAATCCAGAAAAATTAGTAGCCTCCGAAGTACTTAAGGGAGGTGAATTTATCATCAAAGACTCTATAGCTCAGAACACCTTCATTCCAGAAGATTTCAACGAAGAACAACTAATGATCAGGGATATGGTCTTGGATTTTTTAAATTCTGAGGTTATACCCAACATGGAGGGCTTGGAGAAGCAAGAAGAGGGACTCAATGTAACCATTCTTAAAAAAATGGCTGATTTGGGTTTACTGGGTACACATATGCCAGAAAGCTTAGGAGGGATGCAGTTGGATACAAATACCAATACTTTGATTTGCGATACCTTCGGACCTTCCGGATCTTTCAGTACAACCTTTGCAGCTCATACAGGGATTGGAATGTTACCGATCCTTTATTATGGAACAGAGGAGCAGAAAGAAAAATATTTACCTGGATTAATTAATGGTGAGCTCAAAGCTTCTTACTGTTTAACTGAGCCAAGTTCTGGTTCTGACGCCTTAGCTGCTAAGACCAAAGCAGAGTTGACTGAAGACGGTAAGCACTACATTTTGAATGGTCAGAAAATGTGGATCACCAACGCTGGCTTTGCAGACGTATTTATTGTCTTTGCACAAATTGATGGCGATAAGTTTACAGGGTTTATTGTAGAAAAAGAAACAGAAGGATTCTCGCTTGGAGCAGAAGAGAAGAAATTAGGAATCAAAGGTTCTTCAACTCGTCAGGTCTTTTTTGAAAATGCAAAAGTACCTGCTGAAAATGTTTTAGGGGAAATTGGAAGAGGGCATTTGATTGCCTTTAATGTATTAAACGTTGGACGTTTCAAACTTTGCGTATTAAGCAATGGTGGCTCAAAAGCTAGTATTACATCTGCTATTCAATATGCTAATGAACGTAAACAGTTCAAACAACCAATCTCTAATTTTGGAGCAATCAAGTACAAGTTAGCGGAGCAAGCTATAAGAACTTTTACGGTGGATAGTGCAATGTATCGTGTCTCTGATTTGATGCAAGATAAGATTGCTAAACTAAAAGAAGAAGGAAAAACTTTTGCAGAAGCTAAGCTTATAGCCGCTGAAGAGTATGCTGTAGAATGTGCTATTTTAAAAGTAGCCGGTTCTGAAACTTTAGATTATGTTGTTGATGAAACAGTTCAAGTTCATGGCGGTATGGGTTTCTCAGAAGAAGGAACGGCTGCGCGAGCTTATCGCGATTCAAGGATTGCTAGAATTTATGAAGGGACGAACGAGATCAATCGTTTACTAGCCGT
>JBGCDT010000518.1:0-3047 GCA_045105695.1 Saprospiraceae bacterium
GCTGACCAACCAAAAGGATCATCCAGCACCTCACTACAGCGCGGCGAAGGAAGAATAATATCCGCCATATCTCCATCCATTGGTTCTCCCAAAAATTGAAAAAAGGAATAACCTGTATCTAGAAATAGAAACAGTGCAGCAAACGCGTATAAATAATATCGCTTCCTCATCTTAACCCAATATTGAGTTTTCTAACAAAAGAAATACAAACCAATTTCATTATTCATTTTTTTACAAAAGTTCTGAATGTCTTTCTGATCCTCCGGTGCAGATACTGCTACGATTATTTGCGGAGACTCCAATTGTTCAACGATCTGATGCGCTTCAGTCATTACACCATATATATGTATTGATTGTTTTCGCAAATTATTAGTGACCCAATGGAAAGGAATTTTCGCTTCCACTAATTTTCTAGCGAGATACTTTCCCTTTTTGCCAGTTCCCCAAAGCACTAAAGGTCGTGATTTGTCATAATCCAGCTTTAAAAACCAAGGCAATTTCAAATCAAAGTATTCCTGATTTGCATAAGTCTCCGAGTTCCTGGAAGTCCGCTCTGGATGATCTCTCCAGAAGTGCAAAACAGATTTAGCGGAAACGACTTTCAAATCATTTTCATAAAAACGAAAACATAAGTCATAATCCTCTGGATAACGATTTGGCTCAAAAGCATTGCAACGAATCAAATCCTCCCGATAAGTCATCCAGCAAGGGGAGGGGAGGACACACTCTCGGTAAATGTCACTATAATGTGTGTCATTTTTACAAAGTCCATTTATCCATTTTTCATAGCGCAGATAACCATCACCCAAAGTCGTCGAAGAAATGTATTTTACCAAGCCAGTCGCAACATGACCAGTGCCATTTGCCGAAAGACACTGATGTAATGCTTCCAGTTTTTGCGGAGCCATTACATCGTCTGCATCCATGCGGGTGATGAATTGACCATTGCTTTTTTTAAAGGCGAGACGGAGAGCTGGGATGATTCCTTTTTCCTTAGTTTGTAAAACGAGTATTCTCTTGTCTGCTTTTGCGAAATGTTGTAGAATAGAAAGACTGTTGTCTGTGGATTGATCGTTTACGGCTAGGAGTTCCCAATCCGAAAAGGTCTGCTGAAGAATGCTGTTTAGACATTCTTCAAGCCAAGGCTTTGCGTTGTAGACTGGGAGTAGGATGCTGATCAATGTTGTTTGTTTTAATAAAAGCTTTGCGCCTGCCTTTAGGACCTGGAGCAGTGTGGGTGCAGCGGAGCAACAGTTCCTGAAGGCAGGCGCAAAACGGCCAAAAGAAAATCAAAAGTTTTGATTACGATGAAGCAGAACTCTCAGCGTAATTTTCAAATTGCACCGGGAGCTGCGCGCAAAGCTAATGTAAAATATCCGTGAAAATCCCTCTAATCCGCGCCTGCCTTCAGGTCATCCTTGTTCCTCCTCAATCCACCTAAAAATCAAAGCCCAAAAATATAAAAATCACCATTCCTTTTTCCTTTGGTTTCTACCATCAAAAAATATATCTTTGCACCGTTTTTCAGAAAGACTTTACTTAAATTAACAAAAATAGCAATATATCATGGCGAATATCGGTCGTGTCAAACAAGTAATCGGACCTGTAGTAGACGTAAGTTTTGCAGGAAGCGAACTCCCTGAAATCTTAAATGCCCTTACCATTAAAAGACCTACTGGTGAAGAGCTTATTTTGGAATGTCAGCAGCACCTCGGAGAGGATAGCGTACGTGCCATTTCAATGGATTCTACTGACGGTTTGATCCGCGGTATAGAGGTCGTTGATACGGGCAAGCCTATCTCAATGCCTGTTGGTAATGCTATTAAGGGACGTCTTTTCAACGTAGTTGGAGAAGCGGTGGATGGTATCGGAGCAGTTCCTAAGGGAGCAGATGCTTACCCGATTCACAGAAACCCACCACGTTATGAAGATCTTTCTACAGAGAAAGAAGTACTATATACTGGTATCAAAGTAATCGACCTGGTAGAGCCTTACTCAAAAGGTGGAAAGATTGGACTCTTCGGAGGAGCAGGGGTAGGGAAGACGGTATTGATTATGGAACTGGTAAACAACATTGCAAAAGCATACGAAGGTATTTCTGTATTCGCAGGAGTGGGAGAGCGTACTCGTGAAGGAAACGATTTGCTGCGAGAATTCTTAGAATCTGATGTAATTGACTACGGAGAGGCATTCAAGCACTCTATGGAAGAAGGCGGATGGGATTTGTCGAAAGTAGATAAGAAAGCACTCGAAAATTCAAAAGCAACATTAGTATTCGGACAGATGAATGAGCCTCCTGGAGCACGTGCTCGTGTGGCCTTGTCTGGATTGACCATTGCGGAATACTACAGAGATGGTGATTTGAATGACCCAACTGGTGGTCGTGACATCCTCTTCTTCGTAGATAACATCTTCCGTTTCACTCAGGCAGGTTCTGAGGTATCTGCACTACTAGGGCGTATGCCTTCAGCGGTAGGATACCAGCCAACACTAGCTACGGAGATGGGAGTCATGCAGGAGCGTATTACCTCTACAAAGCGAGGTTCTATTACTTCTGTACAAGCGGTATATGTACCTGCGGATGATTTAACTGACCCTGCACCGGCGACTACTTTCGCTCACTTGGATGCAACTACAGTATTGAGTCGTAAGATTGCTTCCCTAGGTATCTACCCTGCGGTGGATCCATTGGATTCAACTTCTCGTATCCTTGACCCAGCGATTATCGGTAATGAGCATTATGAAACTGCCCGTGCCGTTCAGCAGATCTTACAACGATATAATGAGCTACAGGATATCATCGCGATTCTAGGTATGGAAGAATTGTCTGAAGAAGATAAGCAGGCAGTACACCGTGCACGTAGAGTACAGCGTTTCTTGTCTCAGCCATTCCACGTAGCAGAGCAGTTTACAGGTTTACAAGGTGTATTGGTACCAATCGAAGAAACCATCAGAGGCTTCAACATGATCCTAAACGGAGAAGTAGATCAGTACCCAGAAGCAGCTTTCAACTTGAAAGGAAACATCGATGACGTAATCGAAGCTGG
>JBGCDT010000519.1:0-3381 GCA_045105695.1 Saprospiraceae bacterium
CCTGATTTTGTTCCTGTATATGAGAAAAAGAAACTTAACAATACTGTACTTGATGAAATTTGTGGCAGGTATCGTATTAATAATAATGAACTAATAAAAGTGTATGAAAAAAATAATATACTTTATAGCAAGGAATTAGGAATGGAACCAACAGAATTAATTCAAATTTCCGACAGTATTTATGTGAGTAGAAATGTTCAGCAGCTAATTCATTTTAACCCAAAGTCTACAAATATGACTATGGAGATAATTGATATTCATAATGGGAATATCATTTCAAATTACATTAAAATGAAAGATGAGGATAAAATCTCTATTGAACATCTTCTTGATGGTGATTTTGAAAAAGGACTTTCTGCGTACAAAAGCATCATGAAGAATAATCCAAAGAATCCAGATATCCATGAATATACTTTGAACGTAATAGGGTATGACTTCTTAAGTAGAAAGAGAATGAAATTGGCACTAGACATTTTTAAGGTAAATACGATTCTCTATCCTAATAGCTTCAATGTTTATGATAGCTTAGCAGAGGCGTATGAAATAAATGAAGATTTTGATAAGGCTATGAAAAATTATACGAAAGCAAGAGAATTGAGTACAGATAAAAATTATCATTCAAATGTTGATAAAAAAATAAAAAAACTAAGCGAGAGTAACTAATGCTAGTCGAGTAGGAAAGGGGAACTTCCCCCCTAACCTCTCACAGAACCGTACGTGAACCTCTCGATTCATACGGCTCTTATTATGTAGTCAATTTGTTAGGTTAATTGATAACCCAAGCTCCAATGATAAAACAGATTTGGGAAAGCGACGGTCATTTTTCTCAGCCATCTTGCGGCTAGTACTCTACTCCCTTTGAAGCGTTTGTATCGCTTCATCGTAAGCACCCAACCAACCCCGTACCTTAGTCCCCACTAGCCAGCACACCAGGACTCACCCGATGCGGCAACCACTCCACCGCCTCCGGAGTAATTTTATGAGCAGCCACCTTTTTTAAAATCCAGTGGAGATACTGGTAGGCATTAATATTATTTTTCAGGCAAGTACCAACAATAGAATAAAGCACGGCCAGGTTTTGTGCAGCCTGGTGAGAGCCAGCAAACAGATAATTTTTACGTCCCAATGCAATTGGACGGATCGTATTTTCCACTAAATTATTATCAATTTCCAACTGGCCATCTTGAGCATAGGCACTTAGTCCTTTCCATCGGGACAACGAGTAATCAATTGCTTTTTTAATCAAACTTTTCGGTAACAAATTCTGATCAGCATATTGGTCGGTCAACCATTTTTGGAGTTTCTTTAAAATAGGAATTGCTTTTTTCTGCCTTAGGTCAAGTCGTTGTTGATGGGAGTAGTTTTGAGCTCTACAATGTTCCTCTATATGATAAAGGGATTGTACTTTTTCTAAAAAATAATTTGCTAAATCAGGAGCAGCGTCTTTGGCATCGTAAAATTTCCTTCTGGCATGAGCCATGCAATAACTCAGTTCAATATCAGCTCTTTTTGCGATGGTTTCATAAACAGCGTATCCGTCCGTTTGCAATTTTCCACTAAAATCATCTAGAATAACTTTGGCAGATTCCGTGCTTCTACTCGGTTCATAATTAAAGGCAACGGCCTTGATGGTCGGTGCCATAAAGGCCCACATTTGTCCACGATGTGCAGCTCCTTTTTTATTTTTTGCCAAAACCGTAATCCGCGTTTCATCTGCCTGGATGTATCCCTGAGCTAAAATATCTTTTACCAATAAATCATAGAGCGGATGCAATGATTCAGCTCCGGTATGGAACCAGTTGTGGAGATTGTTTTCTTTTATAAAATCGACACCCGCTTGTTTTAGCTTTTTTGCAAAACGATAAATCGGAGTGTGGAATTGAATTTTTTCATTTATGATTTGAGCAATCAAAGACTCGTCCACCATTCCCTTTGGAACAATCCGAGGAGGGATCGGAGCTTGAAAAACAACGCTGTCTTCATTGCCTTTATTAATTAATCGAGGACGAATAATTTCTTTAACGTATAAACTCGCAGGTCGATAAGCTAACAGTTCTGTTACGTCTTGTCCAATTTCTGTGGAGTCCTCTTGTGCAACTTCAGTGGGTAACAATTTTATCGTTTCTCTTTCCAAAGATTGCGGAAAACGATTTCTTTTTATTCCTTTTCGAGAGGCTTTTCCTTTTTTACGACTAACTGTTTTTTCTTCTTTTTCTGCTGACTCAGACAGTGGGAGTTCAACTTCTTCTTGTTCAAAGAGTTTGCCCTGCTGTGGATTTTGAGTACTTTCAAAGCGTTCGCGTTTCGCTCCAAAAATCATTTTTTTGAGCTGCGCGTTCTCTTCTTTTAATAGGATGTTTTCATCCCGAAGTGTTGCATTTTCTCTTTGTAATTCCCTTTTTGACACAACATAAAAATACCACTCTTATCCCGATTTCCCTAAAGAAAAACGCTTTCTCTTTTTTATTTTTTTCGTCTTTATTCCATGCAAAATCAGAATCAGTTTTTCGTAACTCAAACTGTAATTATCCAGTCCTGTGAGGTGCTCAAAAGTTCCTTGTTCTAATCGCTTAAAATATAAACTGAATCCATCTCCCTCCCAACGAAGCATCTTCAAATGCGTCTTGCGTCTATTTATGAAAACAAAGCCTGCTCCACTCTGCAAAGTCAAGCCCATGCTGGATATAACGATGGCTCCCAAGGTGTGAAAACTTTTGCGCATATCTGTCGGTTGATCGTACAAATAATAAACGCCTGTTCGCTCAAACACTTCGCAGTTTTTTAAGTAAGTCTACTGTTATTGATCCGGTGCTAAATAATCGAACGCCATTGGGAAACACAATTTCTAATTCACTACCCTGTCCTGAGTGGTTTACTTTTTCTACTTTTACAAATCGGCCAACTTCTCCTGGCTCTTCTTTTTTAAACCAAGAGATAAATGTCGCATACTTAATCCCTGCCAACTCACAATACGCTTTTTTGGTTTGACCACTCTGACGCCAGTAGTTGATGTGATCGATCCTTTCTGATTTTTTCATACTCTTTGTTTTTATCATTTTTAACAAAGGTAGTCGGGAGGAGTGAGTTGGACAAGATGGGGAGGAGTGGGTGGATACGTATTAACGGCACTTCTAAACATTAAATGTCCACCTACATAAGTAGCAAAATTTCCCCATTGTGTACCAGCTAGATGAACATTATTCGTAGTTGAGCCAGCTCTCATTGTTCTGTTATACCCTGCTATTACATCACCTTTAGCTTCTACAGTGCCGTCCGCCAATAAATCAGGCGTACCTATTAATTCTAGCCTTTGTCCATCTACAAACTTAGCCCAAAGATCGTTTCCATCTTCTGGTTCTCTGATTTCTAAGTCTTCAGAAT
>JBGCDT010000520.1:0-20257 GCA_045105695.1 Saprospiraceae bacterium
TCTGGTCCGATCTCCATCGTTTGCGAAAGCAAAATATCACCTGTGTCGATCTTATGTTTTAAGAAGAAGCTGGTCACACCCGTTTGTGATTTTCCATTGATGACAGCCCAGTGGATGGGAGCGGCTCCTCGAAACTCAGGTAGCAACGAACCATGCAAATTAATCGTACCAATCGGAGGCATATTCCAAACCATCTCTGGCAACATTCTAAAAGCAACGACGACCTGCAAATCAGCTTTCAAACTTCGCAGCTCTTCTATAAAATCTGGATGTTTCAAATTCTTCGGTTGGAGTACTTTCAGCCCTTTCTCAACGGCATATTTTTTTACAGCAGATTGCAGTAATTTCTTATTACCACGGCCACCCATTTTGTCAGTAGACGTAATAACGCCCACGACATTGTAACCATTTTGAATTAATACGTCTAAACTGGGTACAGCAAATTCAGGCGTTCCCATAAATACAATTCTAAGACTCATAGTTTATTAGTAGTTTTGCGCGAAGCGACTGGATTTATCCGTTTGTAAACATTTTGTTAGGAGATGAAATATTACAGTCCTAATGCAACGTTTCTAGGAAATACAGTCGTCTATTAAAAGTCTGAAAAGGACTGCAAACATACCATTTTCATGAGAAAAAACGATTTACAAAATAGTAACTCCATGCGTTCACAATTTTCATATTCTTCTACTTTCGCAAACGGCTTCATATCAAAGTTAACTTTAGCTATGAGTTTTGTTCTGCTTTGCCTTTCAGCAAATGCACAGGTAATCCTTCAAGGCTATGTCTACGAATCTGGTAACAGAGGCTATCTAGAAACTGCTAAAGTCACAGTACTTGATGAATCTACAAAGGCCTTAAAAGGAGAAATCTATACTGATGAAAACGGAAAGTTTGAGCTAGCTGTAGATGCCGGTAAGTCCTACCTCATCCGTATCAATAAAAAACCATTCGAACCCGTAGAACAAGTAGTCTCAGCTGCTGATAAAATAGCTGGAGATAAGCTGTTCGCTAAGTTTGAAATGGAACGTATGCCAGGCTACATATTTGAAGTGACTTTGGCTCCTGCAAGAGACAATGAAGATGTTGTGGTCGATGCGATTACTGGAGCTTGGATTGAGGTTTATAATAATACAAATCAAAAAGAAGTACTGAATTTGAAAGACCATCCAAGTCCAACCTTTAGTTGTCGTTTTGAACAAGGAAATCATTATACCGTGCTGTTGCGGAAAGAAGGTTTTTACAATAAGAGACTGGAAGCTTATGTAAATGTGCAGGGTTGTATTCTTTGTTTTGATGGAGTAGGGGAAGTGAAGCCTGGAGTTGCAGAAGTACTTACGGAAGGTTTTGAAATGGGAACCTTACTGGCGAATGTTGAATTACAGCCAGTGACTATGAATAAAGAAATTGAGATCAACAATATCTATTATGACGTTGGGTCTGCTCGTTTGAAATCTGATTCGCGCGAAGAGTTGGATGAACTAGCTGTTCTTTTGAATGATAACAAAAATCTGTTGATCGAAATTGGATCACATACGGATTCAAGAGGAGATCGTTCTTTCAACCAAAAGCTCTCTTTGAAAAGGGCGCAATCAGTTGTGAAATATTTGATTGACAAAGGTGTTGAAAAAGAAAAGATGACTGCGAGGGGCTATGGCGAAAGCAAACTCAGAAACAGTTGTGGCGATGGTGTAGAATGTAGCGAAAGGAGACATCAGAAAAATCGACGTACTGAATTTAAAGTCATCGGAGTGGTACATGATAACTTGCAGGAGAAACGTAGCCTTGCAGAAATGAAGGACGTAGAGAACATGGAAAAATTACTCGCTGAACTAGAGGGTTCTGAAATAAAGGTTGGTGCCAATGGAGAGCTTCCTGACGAACTCAAAAAACAACTTGCTCAGCAGGAAGAAGCAAAAGCGAATCCGCCTAAAAAAGAAAATCCACCGGTAGAACCAAAGCCTCAAATAAAGCCTAAGGCAAAAGTCGTCGAAGCTAAGCCAATCGAAGCTTCTGAGGTTTCCCTAGCCGAAATGTCTAAAGAGCAGATCTTAAACGAGACCGTCCAGACTGAAAAAGAAGAATCGGTACCTACAGAGAAGGAAGTTAAATTTGAAGTGAAAAAGCAAATTGAAAAACCTTCCAAGCCGCAACCCAAATTGGAAACCGTAAACAGCAATAAATTAGATGTTACTCCTGAGGTCAAACGTCCAAAGTCTAATAATGTAGATTCTAACAATAATATTACATGGCCTGACTCCACAGATGAAGAGGAAGAAGATTTTGAAGACAATGCAATTTATGAAGTCTATAAAGATGAAGATAAATCTGGAGTGAAAACTAAAACTTTTGTTCGTGCCCCAAAGAAACTACCTGTAGATTACACGGGCTATAAAGTCCAAATTGTGATATCTACTTATGAGCTTCCTCTTAGTCACGAAATTTTCAGCAGTCACGGAAACATAATGTTAGAGGAAACCAAGCACGGGACATATGCTTACGTATTGGGTGATTTTGAGCGAATAATAAGAGCTGAAGAGTTTCTGGATAATGTACTTTCCAGAAGATATGCTAACGCGAGAGTCATTGAATATCTTAATGGAAGGCGAATCGTACGGTAGTCCTAATTGCTAAATAAGCAGTTATAAAAAAATGACCTTCATCAAGTTAGTGATGAAGGTCATTTTTTATTGTTTATTGATAACAGTTACTAGATAATTACGGCCATCACCTGATTCAAATTAGCAACCATCATAAGGTGATCTTTTGGTAAAACAACAGTAGATGCTGGTTTAGAAAGGTCTTCTGTTTTCGACGAAGATTCAGAGCTTACGGTTTTCACATCATTCCTTGTATTAGTCAATCGTTCATTTATTCGCTGGAAGTAAGAAATCACTATTGGAATATTGTTGGCTTTCAGTAACCACTTCTGACCCTGCGAAGCCATGTTGACTTTGAGGTAGGTATTAGCAAGAAGTCTCATCGCTGACCGATCATTTTTTTGCTTATTGATGTGTTTTTGTAGGTACTTGATGCTAAGGAAAGGAGCATCCATTTTAGCATAAGTTTCTGCTTTCTCTAATGCGCTTTGGGCTTTAGTAGTGGTGCAAAAGGCTAGACAGCAAATAAGTAAAGTAACTTTGGTAAAATAGTTCATGTCTTGAAAATGGTTTATGTTGTATTTTAAAACTACTACTTAAAAGAGTGCAGTATTTGTTTGATCCTGTCTACGGTCCATGAATCGGAAGGTTACTACTTCATCAATAAAAAATCTGATTATTACTGAGAATTTCCAACAATTTTAGTCAGTACAGGTTCCTGTTGAAGAATTAATAGTGTCGATAGAACACTATTGTAGAAAGATGAGCTATATTTACGGTTATTGAAATTCTATTTGTCTAAATTCTATTTCCAAATTACTCTATTGATTAAAACTCAGTACAATGAAATTTAAACACCTCTTACCCTCAATTTTTCTAGCAGTTGTTGCTATTGCTGTTTACAGTTGCACTGCCGCTAAAGCAAAAGACACTGATAAAAAAAGTAATTCAACCATGACAGATTCTTCTACGGATAAAAAAGTAAAAGAATTACTGAGCAAGATGACCCTTGAAGAAAAGATCGGTCAGATGAATCAGTACACTGGTTTCTTTGATCCCACTGGTCCTGCTCCAAAAGGAGGAAATAACGAAGACAAATATGAGCAGGTAAAAAAAGGCTTGGTCGGTTCTATGTTAAATGTTCGAGGAGCCAAGCAAGTCAGAGCGATGCAAAAAATAGCTGTCGAAAATTCGCGTCTAGGAATTCCTTTGGTTTTTGCATTTGATGTGATACATGGTTTCAAAACGACAGCTCCGATTCCATTGGCAGAATCTGCAAGTTGGGATTTAGAAGCGATTGAGAAATCTGCACGGATGGCTGCTATCGAAGCATCAGCTGCTGGTTTGAATTGGACTTTCGCTCCTATGGTTGATATAGGACGCGATGCTCGTTGGGGACGCGTGATGGAAGGTGCAGGTGAGGATCCATTCTTAGGAAGCAAAATTGGAGTGGCGAGAATAAAGGGTTTTCAAGGAAATGATTTAAGTGCTAACAATACAATTGCAGCTTGCGCTAAACACTTTGCAGGTTATGCTTTCGCTGAATCAGGTAAAGATTACAATACAGCTGATGTAGGAACGTCTACTTTACACAACATTATCCTGCCTCCTTTTAAAGCTGCTGCAGAAGCGAATGTTTCCACCTTTATGAATTCTTTCAATGAGCTGAATGGCATCCCAGCGACAGGTGATAAATTTCTGCAAAGAGACATCCTCAAAGGAAAATGGAACTATAAGGGTTTCGTGGTTTCTGACTGGGGATCAATCGGAGAGATGATCGATCATGGTTATGCGGCAGATGGAAAACACGCTACGGAGATTGCAGCCAATGCAGGTTCGGACATGGACATGGAATCACACCTATATATTAAGCATCTCAAAGATTTGGTTGAATCAGGTAAGGTAGATATTTCTAAAATTGATGATGCGGTAAGTCGTATTTTAAAACTAAAATTTGAACTTGGCTTATTCGATGATCCTTACCGATACTGTGATGAAGCTCGTGAAAAAACGTTGACCTATAATGAGGATCAGATGGAAGCTGCGCTAGACATGGCAAAGAAGTCCATCGTCTTATTGAAGAATGAAAAAAATATGTTGCCGCTTCCTAAGTCTGGCAAAAACATAGCTGTTATTGGACCATTGGCCGATGATAAAAATAGTCCTCTTGGTAACTGGCGATTGGCTTCTGACAATAATACCGCTACTTCCGTTTTAGAGGGTTTAAAGGCATATGAAGGAAATAACATTACTCATGCCTCAGGTGTGAAATTCGTAGAAAGCGATGCTCTATTTCATATGGAACTGAAAATAAATGAAACTGATCGTACAGGCATCAAAGAAGCAGTGGAAGTAGCTAAGAAAGCTGATGTCGTTATCATGGTCTTAGGCGAACATGGATTTCAATCGGGAGAAGGAAGAAGTCGCGCAGATATTGGTTTGCCAGGCTTGCAGCAGGAATTGTTGGAAGCTGTTTATAAAGAAAATAAAAACATAGTACTGGTGTTAATGAACGGTCGCCCGCTAGCTATTCCTTCTGCTGTTGATATGTCTTCTGCAATTGTAGAGGCCTGGCAGTTGGGAATTAAAACAGGAGATGCGGTTGCTCAAGTTCTATACGGAGATCACAACCCAAGTGGTAAGCTTCCAATGACTTTCCCTCGTTCGGTAGGACAAGTTCCTATTTACTACAATTACAAAAAAACAGGTAGGCCAGGACCAAAATCAGAGGTTTTCTGGCAGCACTACACTGACGAAAGCAATAGCCCGCTATTTCATTTCGGCCACGGTTTGAGCTACACTAATTTTGCCTACTTTGATTTAAAAGTAGCTAAAAACGATGCAGCTAAAACGGTTACGGTTTCCTTTACCCTAGAAAATACAGGCGTCAAGGAAGGAGCAGAGGTCGCTCAATTATACATTCGCGACAGAGTAGGTTCTGTTACTCGTCCAGTAAAAGAACTAAAAGGTTTTGAAAAAGTGATGTTGACTCCAGGGGAATCAAAAACAATCACCTTTACCCTTACAGAAAAGGAATTAGGTTTTTATGATAACCAAGGAGCGTTTGTTGTAGAGGCCGGTGACTTTGATGTGATGGTTGGGGGAAGTTCAGAGAATACAGTGAATGCAAAGTTTCAATTGACGGATGCTTTCGTAAAGTAATTAATTGATTAGAAACAATGATGGCTTGCTTGTATCTTATAACAAGCAAGCCATTCTTTTGTAACTCTAGTAATAAGGATTTATTTTTTCCTTATTTAAAAAGTCGCGCTTAACAATTCGTTTCTTTTCTATGGATTTATAAAAACCTTCTAAGTAATTAATTACATCTTTTTTGTTCTTATCGGAAAGATGTGTGAAATCTTTACAACAACTCAAAATAGCTTCTTTTTTTTGCTTAAACAAATCAAGAATTTCTTGCATAGCTGCTTCTGATTCAAAATGACCTAGAAAAATTCGATCTCTGATATCCTCCTGCTCTTTTGCAAAATCTGGATTTACTACTGCGTATTCGGCATCGACCAGGCCTGCAAAATCAAAATCGTAAGGAACGACAGTTGCTGCACCACCTTCGTTTGGTTGATATATTTTTACATTTCTAAAGAAAGGAATCTGCCAGTCTGTATTACTAATCATGTATTGAAACATAGCCACGGTATTGTACTGAGTCTGTTCCAGATCCTTCGTTTCAATAGCGACATCTTTCAATCTACTGCTGTTCAAACGACGGCTCAGTTCCTTTGAAGACTCAATTACGAAACCAAATCGTTCTGAGGTTTCCTTTGTTTCTGTGTCTAAGTAGCTTATTCTAACAAGCTGCACACGAAAGCTTTTATCCGTTAGCTCATTCAGCATTTTGTAAGTTAGAAATTCCTTTAATATATTTTGCTCTCCTTCGACTGCATCTGATTCTAAGCAATGGGTTACTACTTTTAGTTTGTGGTCAGCCATCAAGCCATCAGCCAATAAATCTTTCTTAGAAAATTTCATGAAAAATGGCGGAATGTCACAAGCTCTTCTCCGAGATTTACCTCTAGGTTTGATTTTAATATCTCTTTGGACGAGTTCTCCTGAGTTGGACTTATAACTGACTTTAGCCTTCTGATAAGTGTCTGTGTTCTTATTATCAATCAGTTGCTGAAAGTTAGATTCTATAGTCAGATTCAAACAGTCTTCGTTATAAAAACTGCTAAAAACGGTTCCTCCTTGTGTGTTAGCAGAAGAGATAGCGGAGGTATCTCGAGCTTCTGCGAGTTGAAGACTGAAAAATAAGAAGGCTAGAAATAGAATATTTTTTGGAGCTACGAATAAAGAATTCATAATTGTTTAAATGGATATTGAGGTTACTAAAAATTTGGTTTGGTCAATGAATAGAAAAGTTCTAATCCGTTTTGGCTTTTCCATTTATACTCAGAGGACTCATTAACTACGGTAAAGTTGCACGCAAGTAAAAAATTAACCTAAGTTCTTCGATGACGATCCGAGAAAGTTCGATGAACGGATTTTCAAACTGATATACAAAGACAATCTTAGCTACAAATGGTTTACGTAATTGTATTGTTATAAATAAAAAGCGCCACATTTCTTTTTTAGAAATGTGGCGCTAAAGAGTTGCTTACTCCATTAAGGCTTATCATTCATTCAAAGCCCAATCATATTCTAAATAATTGATAGAAGCATCGCTATTTATTTTTGTATCGGAGTACTTGTTTAAGTAGTCGATTAGATTTCCGAAATCAGCTTTGTACCAGTCAAAGATTTTGGAAACTTCTACTTTATCAGAATTTATTTTATTGTACTTAGCGCTGTTAATGAAGTTCTTTGCCTGCTTTTTGAAATTAGCTTGCAGATTATTCGCTGTCCAAGCACGGTTGAGTAGGGGAGGGCAGGATTTCGCAGCACAATTTACTGCAAAGTGAATTGCTGCCTCCTTATAACGAGGTCTAAGAATTTCATTTTCTATCTGATTCAACGAATAAGTAGCATCACCAGATTTTATCCATTTTTTATCCCATGGCTTGCCTCCTTCCAACTTAGTAATACTTTCTACTGGATAGTTGTCCACGATTAGTTTTATCGTAAAGGCGTTGTACATATTGATCCAGTAAGCCATTTTTTCGTTTCTACTCCAACTACTTTGGATTGGATTCCCAGAGAGCGCAGCTAAGTAAGCGTCTAATTTAGATTGATCTGTCTTGAGGCCTTTGTAATTTACTTTTCCAGAACTACTGACATGCTTACGAAGCAAAGCATCAAAAGGCGCATGGTCTACTTTGTCATCAACTGGTTTGGCTTCCTCTTTTTTTGTTGGAGCTGGTTTTTCCACAGGCTTGGTGGTAGGAGCAGTATTCGTAGGTGGAGCTACGGGTTTTTCTTTTACTACTTTCAATGGAGTACTAGTGTTTGATACAGGTTTTGCTTCTACAGGTTTGCTTGGCTGCTGAGTCTTATTGACTTTGACTGCTTTGAGTTCTTCCGCAGCGGAGGTGCTCTTTACAGGAGGTTTTGCAGCTACTTGTGGTTCTGTAGTTGAAAGCTTAGCGTCTTTATTTCCAGCGATGGTCATACCGCTCTCGGCCTCTGAAACCATATCCATCTTCTTTCTGTTCATCGCCTCTTGAGAAGCTGCGGTTAAGTCAGCCGCTTGCTTGGACATCGGAACTTCACCTTTAGTTACTTTAGGTTGTTCCGTTTGCTTTGTTGAGTTGTTTTCTGCTCCGCAACTGGCAAAAATTATAACAGTAGCGAGGACTAATACAGTTTTAATAATATTCATGATTGGTTGATTGATTGATGTTTGGTTATTCATTTAATTTATAACGTTACTTTAAAACAGATCTCAATATAACATTAGCATCTAAACTATATACTCATTATTTTAGTTCTTGCAGAATTGTAACAAAACGGACATTACATCAAGTCTCTAAAATCCAGTAAGATTTCCCGAAAGTGCCTATTCATTGACTCTTCACTACTTTTGACTGTGTAAGCATGAAATACCTCTAATCTTAATGTGAACTTGACTTATCATACACTTTGGCGATGTATCGTTTTTTAGTAGTTTTGCCAATTAAGTGAAAGATATACTATAACATAGGATGACCTGTATATTTTAAGGAAAAAATCCTTTCCATAGATCATATAAACATATGTCCGTAAAAGTAGAAAACTTAACCAAAATATACGGCACTCAACGTGCTGTTGACAATATTAGCTTCGAAGCGAAGAAGGGACAAGTGCTTGGTTTCCTAGGCCCAAATGGTGCTGGCAAGACCACTACAATGAAAATCATTACCTGCTTCATTCCTCAAAGCGAGGGCAATGTGACCGTCAGTGGAGAAGATGTTACCCAGAATCCTATCGCTGTAAGAAGAGCTATTGGTTACTTGCCAGAACACAACCCCTTGTACAAAGACATGTACGTCAAAGAATATCTCCAGTTTGTTGCTGGACTGTATAAGTTGTCCAATAAAAGGAGCAGAGTGGCTGATATGATTGAACGTACGGGCCTTGGTCTTGAGCAGAACAAACTCATCGGCGCTCTTTCTAAAGGATACCGTCAACGTGTGGGATTGGCGCAGGCGATGTTGCATGACCCAGAGGTTTTGATTTTGGATGAACCAACCTCAGGTCTTGATCCAAATCAATTGGTAGAGATTCGAGCATTGATAAAATCCTTTGGTCAGGAAAAGACGGTAATATTTTCAACACATATTATGCAAGAGGTGCAGGCGCTTTGTGATCGGGTATTGATTATCAATAGAGGGAAACTAGTCGCAGATGATCCGATTGAGAATCTACAACAGTTGGTAAAAGGCGAAAGTGTAGTCACTGTTGAATTCCAACAAAGTATTTCTGCTGCTAAGCTGGAGCAAATTCCAGGTGTTCGAACGGTAAATGCTCAGGGGCATAATCAATGGAAATTGACAGGCGCAGCAGAGACCGATATCCGTCCTGCGATATTCAACTTTGCCGTCAGAGAAAATCTGGTTCTATTGGCGATGAATAAAAATGTGTTTAGTGTGGAAGATGTTTTCCAACAATTAACAGCAGAAAAAAAATAAAGGACTTTAGCTAGTCATCAATTAAAGTCCAAAACAAAACAACTATGTGGAGTATTTTTATAAAAGAAATACAATCGTTTTTTTCCTCTCTGGTCGGGTATGTCGTGATTGGCGTTTTTCTGATTATTATGGGTTTGGTGATGTGGGTGTTTCCAGATACCAGCATTCTGAATTATAATTATGCGACCATGGAGACGCTGTTTTTAATGGCGCCTATGATTTTTACGTTTTTAATTCCTGCCATTACAATGCGTTCATTGGCAGAAGAGAAACAGACTGGAACCATTGAATTATTAGCGACTAAGCCCATTAGTGATTTAGAGATTCTGCTTGGGAAATATTTTGCAAGTGTATTGTTATTGGTTTTTGCATTGCTTCCTACTTTGTTCTATTACTACACAGTGCATCAGTTGGGATCACCGGTAGGTAATTTGGATTCGGGAGCCATTATGGGGTCCTATCTAGGATTGTTTTTACTGGGGGCTACCTTTACATCCATTGGTGTTTTTGCTTCCTCTCTTTCTAAAAATCAAATTTCAGCATTTCTACTTGCTACCTTTTTATGCTTCTTTTTTTATTGGGGCTTTTTCTATGTAAGTAAGTTGCCTTTCTTCGTTGGGAAGACAGATGACTTAGTTCAGAAAGCTGGAATTGAATACCATTATCTATCGATCAGTCGAGGTTTAATAGATAGTAGAGATGTGTTGTATTTCTTTTCAGTGATTGGCATTTTTCTGATGCTTTCCTTGCTTTCGCTGAAAGGAAGAGTACTGGATGGATCACAATTCAGTTTCAAAGATTTGGGTTGGAAAGAATGGCTTATCGCCTTGATACCCACGGTTTTGATGGTTGCGCTGAACCCTTCCATTGGTATAGGTGCCAGGATTCTTTTTGGATTGCTATTGGCACTGCCGGTTATCTGGGCTTTATACCTGATTAAAAAATCTAACAATTCGCACACGATATTTCAACCTGTTTTGGCCATAGCCATATTCGCCTTTCTCATGGTCGTCAGTAATTACATTTATACGAGCTTCGACATGACTGAAGAGCAGCGCTTTACGTTGACAAAACCAACTAAGGAATTACTGAAAGGTTTAGACGATGTTGTCTTTGTAGAAGTATTGTTAGATGGAGAGTTCCCCGCAGGATTCAAACGCTTACAAACAGCTGTAAAAGAACTGTTAGATGATTTTAGATCTGAATCGGGATATGTAGAATATGAGTTCAGTAATCCGAATGTAGGTAGTAAAGATGAAATTAATCAAGCCCGTCAAGCTTTATCTGATGTTGGGATAACGCCGACAGCGTTGCGTGTGAAAGATGTAGACGAAACAAAGGAATTGATTATTTATCCTTGGGCCGTTGTAAATTTCAAAGGCCGAACATACCCTGTCAATTTACTAGAACAAGAGGTCCCCGGTCTATCTCCTGAAATTGTTTTAAACAACTCTGTTGGACTTTTAGAATATAAAATTGCCAATGCTATTGATAAACTAAAAATAGAAAAGAAACCAGATATTCTATTTACTTCAGGCCATGGAGAATTGAACCCTTTACAAACCAGAGATCTGGAAAACACCATGCGCTCTTTTTACAACAGTGGAAGGATCGTTTTGGATTCTGTTTACAAAATTGGAGAAGAGGCTGATGTGGTTGTTATCGCTAAACCTAGGGCTCCTTTTTCCGACAATGATAAATTCAAACTGGATCAGTACATCATGAAAGGTGGAAAAGTACTTTGGTTAATTGACCCGCTGGTGGTTAATTTAGATTCTTTGCAAGGTCGAAAAAGATACATCCCTTTCGAGTACCCATTGAATTTAGAAGACATTCTTTTCAAATACGGAGTAAAGATCCAATCTAATCTGATTCTGGATTTAGAGTGTAGCAAGATTCCGTTGAACACTGGAAACAATATGGAAATGTTCCCTTGGTATTATCATCCGATACCGGTGCCACGAAGTTCACATCCAATCGTGAAGAGTTTGGATCGACTCAATTTACAATTTCCAAGTACCATTGATACTTTCCGAACGAAAACGCCAGTGAAGAAAACGGTACTATTAGAATCGTCGCCTTATACTAGAACGCAGTTGACGCCGGTGCAGTTGAACTTTGAAATACTCCGTTACGAACCAGACAAAAGCAAGTTCAACAAAGGTCCGCAACCGATGGCTGTTTTGTTGGAAGGAACTTTCCCTTCTGTTTTTCAAAATAGAGTTAAAGAGAATCTACTTCAGGGTTTGGAAGAGATTGGCGACAAGTTTCATGAACAATCTGTTGATACTCGAATGATCGTTGTTTCTGATGGGGACATAGCCAGAAACCTCATCGCAAATTTTGAAACAGAAGAAGTCATGCCACTTGGATTCAATAAATATGAACGACGTATTTATTCTAATAAAGATTTTATTATGAATTCTTTGGAGTACCTAATTGATAAAGATGGAATTATTGAAGCACGTTCAAAAGAAGTAAAATTAAGATTGTTAGATAAAGTGAAAGCAAAATCAGAAAGCTTGAAATGGCAGCTTGTTAATGTATTGTTGCCGGTCGCCTTACTGCTGGTGTTCGGACTACTTTTCAACTTCTGGCGACGACGTAAATATGCTCAAAGTTGATTTTTGCTATTGAAAGCTAACTAGGAAATTACTATTAAAAAGAAATTATGAAAAATACGCTGATATTATTATTTGCATTTCTGTTGTTAGGTGGAGCTGCATTTTGGTTTGTCAATAAAGAAGACACGACCATGACGACGCTGAATATAGATGACCGAAAGTTTGCAGTGGAGAATACAGATGATGTAGGGAAAATATTCATTGCCAACCGTCAGGGGAAAACGAATACTTTTGTACGCAAGGGAGATGATGAGTGGGAACTGAACGGAAAATACAAAGCTAGGCCCTATGCTATTAAGACTTTGCTAAGTACGATTGGTAGACTCGAATTGTCCTACATACCTGCAAAAGCTGCGATTCCTCATATCGTAGAAATTCTAGGAAGCCATGGTATAAAGGTCGAAATCTACGACCGAGAAGGAAATAATATGAAGACCTATTATGTCGGAGGCTTGGACAAAGACGAGGAAGGAACATTCATGATTATGGAAGGCTCTGAACAACCTTACGTTATGAAATTACCTGCTTTTAATGGTGGTGTCAGAGTACGTTATTCGCAGAAGGAAATTGACCTTAGAGATCGCTATATATTCGATTATGACCTGGAGGACATCTCTTATGTTTCCGTAGAATATCCTAAACAGAAAAACAAATCTTTCATTTTAGAAAAGAAAGATGGAGAATATGAGGTTACTCCTTTCAACGAAATCACACCAACCATCAATCGTCCGGTAAAGCAAGGTTTTGTAGAAAGTTACCTAGTTGGTTTTAATCGTTTTGAAGCGGAGAATATCATTAACAATTATAAGCACCGAGATTCTATTTCTCAAATGATGCCCTTCGCGATTATGACTGTGAAAAGCAAAACTGGAGAATCCCAGATTGGAAGATTCCATCCGCTACGTAAGATCGGTGATGATGGCCTACCTGTTTCTGATGAAGAGGTACTCATGAATACAGCTGTGGAGCGTTATCATATAGACCACAGCAATGGCGATGATTATGTAGTTCAACAACGGAATTTTGGTCGTGCATTCTGGTCTTACGAAAGTTTCTTTGAAGAAAAGAAGTAAGCGCTCATAGCAAATTAGATTAAGAATTTAAGTTGAATTGTAACAATACATTTACATGAAAAAAATACTGCTCTGTCTATGTTTAATCTTCTTTGCTGTAGTCAGTTACAGCAGCTTGTTTAGTGGGGCAGGGGAGTCGCAAGTAGAGCAAGGTTGTAAATCCGAATGGGGCTTCTTTGGTCATCGACGAATCAATCGAATGGCTGTTTTTACGCTTCCGCAAAAAATGTTGGGGTTTTACAAAAACCATATTGAATTTGTAACTGAACATGCCGTTGATCCAGATATGCGTCGCTACGCCAGTAAGCATGAAGCAGTGCGACACTATATAGATTTGGATCATTGGGGTGTTGCTCCATTTGAGAAAGTACCAAGGCGTTGGGATGAGGCTCTATTGCAATATGCGGATGTATATGTCGTTGATAGCAAGGGGGATACGACCCTGTTGATCGGTTATCCTGATATAAAAACGAGAGTTGTAAAACCATTGTTAGAGACAGGAGCTGAGTTTCTGAAGAACGCAGACGGAACCCAAACTACTATTTCCCGGAAGGCTTATAAACGAGTCTTTAAACAAAATATATTACCACAGTATTATGAAGAGAATTGGACTTTAGCTTGTGATAGCTTGCAAGCTTTAATTCAATCTGAAGGACTGAATATAGATTGCAGTGAGGTGCTTGCCAAGGATCAGTTTTCTGGTTATGGAATTCTTCCTTACCATTTACTAAACTATTATTTTCGACTCAAAGACGCTTTTGCCAAAAAGCGAACGGAGCGAATTCTTCGTCTCTCCGCAGATTACGGACACTACATTGGAGATGCACACGTACCCTTGCATACGACTGAAAACTATAATGGGCAAATGACCAATCAAGTAGGAATTCATGCCTTTTGGGAAAGCCGTGTTCCTGAATTACTTGCGGATAAAGAATATGACTACTTCGTTGGTCCAGCCAAATATATTTCAAATAAACGAGACTACTTTTGGGACATTGTTTTGAAATCACATTCCTATGTAGATTCTGTTTTATTAATTGAAAAAGAACTCAGCCTTACTTTTCCTACAGACAAACAATACTGTTTTGATAATCGAAACGGTAGGACCATTCGTACAGAGTGCGAAGAGTATGTCCGCGCTTATGCCGAACGATTAGACGGTATGGTAGAGGCTCGCATGCGCGATGCCATCTACGCTATAGGATGTATCTGGTATTCTGCTTGGGTGGATGCTGGCCAGCCGAAAATCAATCAGCTTGATTTATTCAAACCAAATGAGGAGTTTCTGAAAGAGGTTGCTGAGGAGAAAGCTTTATATCAGCAGGGAGATATTAAGGGACGGAAGCATTGATTTCCTTTTGTGAATAAATCAAATCTACTTTGTAAATGTCCTGAACAGGATGTTTTGCGAAATATTGACAACCAGATTTCAGTTTTTACAAAATAAAATTCATGCAACCAAAAACAAGTACACACTCCAAAACCATAATGACAGAAATGATAATGCCTAATGATACCAATCCTTTAGGTAATCTGATGGGAGGCAACCTTATGCGTTGGATGGATATCGTTGCGGCAATCTGCGCTGGAAAACATTGCGAGGCTCATGTGGTTACTGTGTCAGTAGATCATGTCTCTTTTCAGAAACCCATTCATGTTGGAGATGTCATAACCTTAGAGGCTACAGTTACTCGAGCTTTTAATACTTCTGTGGAAATCTATGTAGATGTTTATGCACAAGATGTAAAAGGCCATAACCCAAGGCGCTGTAATGATGCCTATTTCACTTTTGTGTCTTTGAATGACGAAGATAAAAAACCGAAGAAGGTTCCCGAATTTCAACCACTTACCAACGAAGAACAGCGTCTCTATGAAGGAGCTATTCGCCGAAGAGAAATTCGTTTAATTCTTGCTAATCGATTAAAACCAAAAGATGCTACGGAAGTGAAAAGCCTATTTTTGGAAAGTTAATACTTATAGAAAAATTAGAAACATCTATAGATTATTTCTTCTAAAACCCAGAACAAAACCTAATCTTTGTAACCAATAGATATTTAGCTTCATTCCTAACCGATCTACGGGTAAAGCCATGTAGATAATACAATTACAGCACATGAAAAACAACACGCTTCTTCGTATACTCATCGTACTGTTATTATACCTAGGTTTGAAATTCTTTGGAGGTGCATATGGTCAGATGATTCTCTACCCAATAACACTGCTTGTTACTTTCCTTCACGAATTTGGACATGCCCTAGGGGCACTTATAACTGGTGGAGAAGTACTCTCTGTTCAAATTAACCCGAATGGTTCTGGGATGACTACAACAAGAGGTGGTTTTCGTTCCATCATCCTCATGGGAGGATATATTGGTTCTGCTATCTTAGGAAATATATTATTTTACATGGGGTCTAAACAAGGAAAGGTATCTCAGATAGGATTGAATGTCTTGGCTGTATTAATGATTGTGGTCGGGTTCATTTGGTTTGACGGATTGTATACTACAGGTTTTTTGATGGTCTTTGCGTTAGCCTTGTTTTTTATTGCCAATAGAACCAGCCTAGATAGAGAAGCAATGATGTTCTTAGGTTTAGCCTGTCTTTTTCATATCGTTCAGGATTTCCGAGTTGGTCCAAGCTCTGATTTAGAAATGTACGCTGAGTTATTTGTATTTATTCCTAAAACTGTTTGGATGTACATTTGGTTGGCGATAGTGGTAATCCTTTGTATTTTCAATTTGAAATATATTTTAAGCTCAGCTGTAAAAGAAAGAAACCAAGTCGTGTAAACACGGTCTTGGCTTCCTAACCATTAGAGAAATAAAACATAAGACTGCTTTATTCCCATAAAGGAAATTTGAGAACAATTATTTTAAACAAAAGAGTCATCTCGTAATTTATTTACGAGATGACTCTTTTGTTATTATTTAATTCTTTTTCTCTACTTCTCCTGATCCGAGGACCGTTGATTTCACTTGAGGATTTCCTAGGTAAGTTACATCTCCGCTTCCGACCAATGACACCTTGAGGTGCTCAGAAACATGTACGTCAATGTCACCAGACCCTGCGCTACTAACTTTGCATTCTTCTACTGGAAAATCAAAAGCACTGATATCACCTGAGCCTCCTATACTAATGTTTAATTCATCTCCAGATCCTTTCAAAGCGACCTCTCCTGAACCTCCAATACTCACATTCACATCTTTAGCATCCAAATCTAAACTTACGTCACCAGAACCTCCAATAGCGATTTTAATATCATCTAAATTATCGAAATGATTTGTAGAAGTGATATCACCTGAGCCTCCAATAGCAAGCGATTCTAAGGTTGGAATGGTAATGTAAATGATTAGTTCTTTGTAATCACTGGCGTTTTCATCAAAGCCAATATTCCAAGAATTTCCTTTAACTCTGGTTTTGATATTATCAATGATATTCTGCTGGCCTTTGACTCGGACCGATTGTTTTGGTCCTTGGGTGAGTACGACATCGGCAGCAATTCCAAGTCCGATACTACTGAATTCGTCAAGTTCTAAAGTTTGCTCAACTACTGGTCCTTCTCCTTTTATTTTACTCCATTGTGCTTCACAGTTGGTATAACAAAAAAGAAAAGCTATTGCTAAAAGAATTGAAAAAGATTTCATGATGTTTTATTTTGTTTTTGAAAAATTGGTTCCCTCCTAAGGACAGGGCCAATAAAGAAAGGTTGCTTGTTAGTTATCATAAAAAAAACAGGAAAGCCAAAACCATCCTGTTTAATCTAAATCAAAAAAACGATAATATTATAGTTTTTAACTGCTTAGTCGAGTGATGTATTAAAAAGCGACAAACTCTTCCACTTGCTGCTGCATAGCGTTAAGTGTACCCTCATCCGTAACCCGCTCATGATTAGTCAATCCCCCCACGCCAGAGATTGGTAACATATTAGGCATAACAATACTACCTACATGATTGAAAACTCCTGTGAGTTGATCCATGCCTCTGAGGTTACCTGCTCGGCCAGAAGCCACACCAGCCAGTCCGACTTTCTTATTTTTAAAAGTCGATTTGTATTCTCTAACGGAAATGGCATCAATGAATAATTTTAGAATTCCAGGTATTCCACCATTATACTCAGGGGAGACAATGAAGAACTTCTGGGCAGGTAAAATCATTTCATCTTGGAGCCTTGCAACGTCCTCTGATTGTCCATCCGCTTGGTACATTCCATCCTTGAGCATGTCATTGGAGACTTCACAAAGAGGGAGAAAATTGACCTCTTCATCAGTAGCTTTTTTGAAAAGCTCTAAATAACTTTCCGCAACAATTTTAGTTTTGCTATTCTTTCTGTTTGTACCTGAAATGATAGTGATCATAAAGTGTAAATAGATTTATTTATATAAAAATTGTGTTTCTGTATCCAGTCAATAAGACAACCGAAGCAATAAATGGTTCATCGTATTTTGAAGGTAGTTCTTGACTTGAAATATCCTGGGAGCAGACTCGAAGCGCAATTTCAAAATTGCACCGCGAGCTGCGCTTTGAAAATCCAAATAATCAGCGTCATCCAAAAAATCTGTGTTCTGACTTCAAGTTTCCTATTCGTCTCAGATTTCAAACAAAAAATGTTTATATCCATCAGAACCCTCGTGAATCCTCCGAAAATAACTATCTTTGTAGCGCAAATTGCATCGAATCATAAACATACTATAATCACTATTCCTCTCCGACACGGGGCAGCTTTAAAAAAGCGATAACTAAATAACGTTATTCAATTGAAGCCCAGTCATTTATCTATTAAGAACTGCGATCATAGCAGTAGTGCTTGTAGGATTCATAAACTAAATTTCACCCATGGGAAAAGTAGTAGTTTTAGCTAATCAAAAAGGAGGAGTCGGAAAAACGACCACAGCCATCAACTTGGCCGCCTCTCTAGCTATTCTGGAAAAGAAGGTTCTGCTCATTGACGCAGATCCGCAAGCCAACGCTTCTTCAGGTGTCGGCTTCGTGCAGGATGATATTGAACACAGTATTTACGATTGCCTCATCAATGAATTTCCAGTAAGAGATGCCATTGTCGAAACAGATACGCCTAACTTATATTTGCTTCCTTCACATATTGATTTGGTCGGAGCCGAAATAGAATTGGTTAATAAATGGCGTAGAGAGAATGTGATGACAACCATGCTTGAAGGATTGCGCGAAGAATACGATTACATTTTCATAGATTGCTTGCCTTCTCTAGGGCTAGTAACCATAAACGCATTGACCGCAGCTGACTCTGTAATCATCCCTGTACAATGTGAATTTTTTGCACTCGAAGGCTTAGGCAAACTGATGAATACCATCGGCTTAGTAAAGAAACAATTGAATCCAAACCTCGAAGTAGAAGGCATTTTACTTTCTATGTACGACCGCCGTTTGCGTTTGGCAAATGAAGTCGTTGCAGAGGTTAGAAAATACTTTAAAGACAAAGTCTTTCAGACCATCATTCATAGAAACTCAAAAATTGGCGAAGCACCTAATATGCATACGCCCGTCGTACTCTACGACGCAACAAGCAAAGGAACAGTCAACTTCCTCAACCTCGCTAGAGAGTTTTTGAATAATAATGAGGACAATATGAAAGTGGTAAAATCACCTAAAGACGATCAACAGAAAAAAATAGGATAATGGCAAAGAAAAAATTCAACGAAGGCAACGGATTGAAGAGTTTACTTGGGGGAATCAATATGGATCATAGTAAAGGAACTCCTGAAGATAAAACGGATATCGTTGCAATGATACCGATCGGAGCTATTGAGGTTAATCCTTGGCAGCCTCGTTCAAAATTTGAGGTAGAAGCAATGAATGACCTTATTGAATCAATTGAACAATATGGCCTTATTCAGCCAGTAACAGTTAGAAAATTGAATGCTCATAGCTTCCAATTAATAAGTGGTGAGAGAAGAGTACGTGCTTGTAAAAAAGCAGGCTTGAAGGAAATACCTGCGTATATCAGGGAAGCTAGTGATGAGGAGATGATGGAGATGGCACTAGTTGAGAATCTAGAACGATCAGATCTCAATCCTATGGAAATTGCGAGTACTTATGGTTTGCTTAAAAAAGAATACAAATGGACCGATGAAACTCTCGCAAAAAGAGTTGATAAAAGAAGAAGCTCTGTAACAAATTATTTACGACTACTCTCATTACCAGAAGTCATCCAAACAGCCTTGAGAGATAAAGAAATCTCTATGGGACATGCAAAGGCGATTTGTGGCGTAGATGTATTGTTACAAACAGAAATGTACAATCGTATAAAGGAGAATGAGCTGTCCGTAAGAGCAACAGAGGCATTAGCCTCCGCTTATAACAACCCAAAGAAAATTAGTTCCACAAAGGATACAGTACCAGCAACAATCACTTCTGCTTATCGAGATATAGAAGATGGTCTTTGTAAAATGCTTGATAGAAAGGTACAACTAAAGAGAAAAAGTAATGGCAAAGGCCAGATCGTCATTCCATTTACCAATGATACAGATCTGAATAGTATCTTAGAATTCCTAGAAAAGGACTCTTTCTAAATAGCCTTGCGCCTTACCTAAGTATCTAGCGAAGAAGGGAAAGAGCAGAGCAATAGTTCGTAAAGCGGTCGGGTGCAAAACGTACGAAGTACTCATACTAAATACCCGCTTTACGAACTCCACCGTCACTTTCAAGCCAACTTCGCTGGGTCTTAAAATCAGGCGCAAAGCTAGAGCGCAATATCGCAAAGCTGTTGCAAAACATCCTTTAAAACTACAACGTTCATATTCCATGAAATCTACGTTGATCATTCTTCTAACCTTTCTCACTTTTGCAACTAAAGCACAAGTTCTGAACGATAGTATTCCTCAGGACTCACTTCGTATGATTGTGACAGAAGAAGCTGGCGAC
>JBGCDT010000521.1:0-8534 GCA_045105695.1 Saprospiraceae bacterium
AATCCAAACGATATCGTTTCCGCTTACAAACACAATGTCGCTTTTGTCAAAGGTCCTGAGATTACGCAGTTCGCACCTAAGTCTGCCGACAAAGCGGATTTCTACGAAAAGAAAAAAATCGAATCTGTTATTTCGCTAAAAGCGGAAACCCATAACTTTCCAACTACAGTAGAACCATTCAACGGCGCAGCTACTGGCTCCGGTGGAGAAATCAGAGATCGCCTGGCAGGAGGAAAAGGTTCTTTACCGCTCGCAGGTTCAGCAGTCTACATGACGGCTTACTCGCGTCTGCAAGAAAATCGTCCTTGGGAAAATGCCATGCCCGCTCGCCCCTGGCTCTACCAAACGCCAATGGATATTCTAATCAAAGCTTCTAACGGAGCTTCTGATTTTGGAAATAAATTCGGACAACCGCTCATCAATGGTTCCGTTCTGACTTTTGAACATTTGGAACACAACCGTAAATTAGGTTACGATAAAGTAATCATGCTCGCTGGCGGAATTGGCTACGGCAAAGCAAACCAAGCCATCAAAGAAACACCTGAGAAAGGAGACAAGATCGTAATCCTTGGAGGTGATAATTATAGAATTGGAATGGGAGGAGCAGCCGTTTCTTCTGCGGACACCGGAGCGTTTAGTACTGGAATCGAGTTGAATGCGGTACAACGTTCTAATCCTGAAATGCAAAAGCGAGTTGCCAACGCCATCAGAGGAATGGTCGAAAGTGATACCAATCCAATCGTTTCTATTCACGACCACGGAGCAGGAGGACATTTGAATTGTTTGTCTGAATTGGTGGAAGAGGTAGGGGGCAAAATCAACTTAGATAAACTACCGGTTGGCGATCCAACTTTATCTGCAAAAGAAATCATCGGTAATGAATCACAAGAGCGAATGGGCTTGGTGATTTCTCCAGAGGATTTAGAAACTTTACAGAAAATTGCAGAACGCGAACGCGCACCTATGTACGAGGTCGGAGAAGTGACTGGTGATGACCGTTTTACTTTTCAGTCAGAAACGACGGATGCAAAACCAATGGATTTGGCACTGGAAGACATGTTCGGCAGTTCGCCAAAAACCATAATGGAGGATACTAAAGTAGATCGAAAATATACGCCTCCAGGAACTCGTGTAGATGATATTCCAGCTTACGTAAATAAATTGTTACGACTGGAAGCGGTGGCCTGTAAAGATTGGTTGACGAATAAAGTAGATCGCTGCGTCGGTGGCTTAGTGGCCAAGCAACAATGCGCTGGTCCATTGCAATTGCCATTGAATAACTGTGGTGTCATGGCTTTGGATTATACAGGTAAAGAAGGGATTGCAACTTCCATTGGTCACGCGCCATTGAGTGGGTTGATAGATGCAGCGGCAGGTTCTAGAAATGCTATTGCAGAGGCATTGACCAACATCATGTGGGCGCCGTTGAAAGATGGATTGAAGTCCGTTTCGCTTTCCGCAAACTGGATGTGGCCTTGTCGCAACGAGGGCGAGGATGCGCGATTGTACGAGGCGGTAGAAGCCGTTTCAAAGTTTTCTATTGCATTAGGAATCAACGTTCCAACGGGTAAGGATTCGCTTTCGATGAAACAAAAATATGGAACAGAGGAAGTCCTTTCACCTGGAACTGTGGTGATCTCTGCGGTTGGAAATTGCAATGAAATTACGAAAGTGGTAGAACCTGTTTTGAAAAAGAATGGCGGTTCTATTTACTATATCAACTTGTCGAATGATGAATTCCAACTCGGTGGTTCTTCTTTCGCGCAGACGAAAAACAAGATCGGTTTAAATACACCTGATATTAAAAATGCAGCGGCTTTCGCCAAAACATTTGACCTGATGCAGGAGATGATTAGGGAAGGAAAAATCAACGCAGGACATGATGTCTCTGCTGGCGGATTGATTACAACTTTATTGGAACTCTGTTTTTCAACCCCTGACCTCGGAGCAGAAATTGACCTTACCAAATTAGCAGAAAATGATTCCGTAAAAGTATTGTTTGCGGAAAACAGCGGCATCGTTTTTCAGGCGGTAGATAAATCAGTCGCTGCTACTTTCAAAGAAAACGACATCACCTGTCACCTCATCGGAGAAGTAATTGACGGCGAAAAGATGACTTTGAAAAATGGTGAAGAAACCCACGTCTTCGACATCCCTGAATCACGCGATGCTTGGTACGAAACCTCCTGGTTGTTAGACCAAAAGCAAACCGCTAACAATCTGGCTACAACTCGTTATGAAAATTACAAAAAGCAACCATTACAGTTTTTGTTCCCTGATGACTTCACTGGAAAGTTGCCAAACATAGACGATTCCAAGCCGCGACCCAAAGCAGCCGTCCTCCGTGAAAAAGGTTCTAACTCCGAACGAGAATTGGCGAACGCCCTCTACCTCGCTGGCTTCGATGTGAAAGACATTCACATGACAGATTTAATCTCTGGTCGGGAGAACCTGGAAGACATACAGTTCCTCGGAGCCGTTGGTGGATTCTCCAATTCTGATGTACTCGGTTCTGCCAAAGGCTGGGCTGGCGCATTCCGTTATAACGAAAAAGCGCGAACGAGTTTAGAAAATTTCTTCAACAGAGAAGATGTCCTTTCCGTAGGAATTTGCAATGGCTGCCAATTGTTTTTAGAACTAGGACTCATTAATCCATCGCACGAGGAGCAAGCGAAGATGCACCACAACGATTCTCGAAAACACGAAAGTAATTTTACTTCAGTAACCATTCAGGAGAACAATTCAGTGATGCTTTCTAACTTAGAGGGCAGCCAACTGGGCGTTTGGATTTCTCATGGAGAAGGAAAGTTCAACTTACCGCTTTCAGAAAATCAGTATAATATCGTGGCGAAATATGGCTACGAAGAGTATCCTGCCAATCCGAACGGCAGTGATTACAATACAGCGATGATGTGTAGTGCGGATGGTCGTCACTTGGTGATGATGCCGCACATTGAGCGATCTACTTTTCAGTGGAATTGGGCGCATTATGAGGAGGGTAGAACGGATGAGGTGTCGCCTTGGTTGGCGGCGTTTGTGAATGCGCGGGCTTGGTTGATAGGGGAGCGGGTTGGTGCTGAGGAGGGAGCTGTTAGTAATTAGGATAAATTTACAGAGCTTAGAAAATCCAACAAATGAATTACAGGGGATTTTCATATAAATCTATAGTTGGTTGCATACTTTTTTTCGGTATGGCTTTCTACTCTTATGCTCCAACTAATTTTTTAGATCATAATTCACTTTTACAAAGAAGTGGAATTATTGATGAGGTACAACTTATTTACGAACGAGTTAGTTATAAAAGAAGTACAAGTATTCGATCAAAGTTGGTTATTGTTCTAATGACAGATAATACGGAATACGCCATATTTGAAAACATCGGAAACAGCACTCTGAATCTTAAATATGAAGAGCTAAAACGTAAATTAAAAAAAGCTAGAAAAACGAATATTTGGATTAAAAAGAATGAATCTGAAAAAGTAAATCCTGAAGTATTTCAAATAGCTAATGACTCAGATGAAATTCTTTATACATTTGATGAGGCTAAGTCAAATGCAAAATTCGGCTTTTGGATGTGTATTTTCTTCGGAGTATTTATACCGCTTGTTGATGTTATTGTTAGGAGTATTAATTCAGATCAAAACTCCAAGTATTTTTTCACGTTTACTAAGGTGAAAGTATTTCTTTTGAGAATCCTTGGTCCTTTAATAGCAATATTTTTTGGATGGCTATCTTACTCCATCTATAAAAGTGATCCAAGTTTTAATCCTTTAACTATAATTTTTGGATTGATTTCTATTGGCTTTGTTTACGGCACTGTTCTTTTTGAGATTGATTTAAAGAAATGACTTTGGGCATAGTTCTATATTTGAAGACTTCAGCTAATTTTTTAGTTCTTGATGATCTGATCTTATCGCTTTTGTTCGTTTTATTTACCTGTTCACTTTTAGTAAATGAATGGAGAAGCCGAAAAATTCAGTTTATTTAAATCGGGTTTGCATGAAAACTCACTAGGTAGTTATAAAACAACAATCTAATAACAATACAATTACATGGACCTCTTCCACCCAAACCCAGCCACCAAAAACCTCCTCCCAAACGACGGCACCGTCCTCTACTACGGCAAAATATTTAATCACCAAAAATCCAGTCACTACCTCCAATACCTCCTCGAAGAAATCCCCTGGAAAAACGATGAAGCCTTCATCTTCGGAAAACACATCATCACCAAAAGAAAAGTAGCCTGGTATGGCGACGAAATTTTTTCCTACACCTACTCTGGAGCGACTAAGCAAGCTCTGAGCTGGACTCCCGAATTATTGGAACTCAAAAAAATAGCTGAAGAAAAAACCGAAGCCACCTACAATTCTTGCCTCCTCAACCTCTACCACGATGGATCCGAAGGAATGGCCTACCACAGCGACGATGAAAAATCTTTGGGAAAACACAGCGCCATCGCCTCCATGAGTTTTGGAGCAGAACGCAAATTTCTTTTTCGACACAAAAAAACGAAGGAGCGAATCGATGTTTTTCTGGAAGCAGGCTCACTGCTGGTGATGAAAGGAGAGACGCAAGTTAATTGGCTGCATCGTTTACCACCGACAAAAAAGGTACATCGGCCACGGGTGAATTTGACTTTTCGTTTAATGGTAACGGACCAATGACAATAAAATGTACATAGAGAAAAATTCAGTGAATGATAACATCTCCAAACTACTTCCTATTGAGTATACCGAAATTTGGCCTTCCATAAAAAAAAACTTAAGTTAGCAACAACAAAAAATAGCCCTTTCTGATTCTTCACATTTTCAAAAGCTATCAAAATGAAAAACTTACTGAAAGTACTACTCCTTACTTTTCTTTTTTCTAACAATATTTTTGCTCAAGTAGAATGGTGTCCGCCAGGTGCGCAATGGATTTATACTGACTTTCATTTTAATCCCGACAATCCCAATTATATTACTATAAATTACGTCGAAGATACGATTATCAATAATGTCACAAACAAAATTCTGCAGATAGAAAATATGTTTGATTGCTCAAACGTAGAAGATCGGGTTTATACTTACCAAAGTACGGATAGAAAGATATATGCCAAATTTGGGCAAACTGAAGACCATATTATGATATATGATTTTGATGTAGTTACAGGAGATTCATGGAGCATACCTATAAAGATCGGTACAGAGGTAGATACTTTAGTTTATGTTGTTGGTCAAGCTACAGAGTTTCCGATTGATAATATAGTTCGTTCTGTCTTTAGTGTCTCAAAAGAATTTAAAAATGGTTTATTTGGAGTAGATGTTCTAACTGAAATAATGATAGAAGGATTTGGCGATATGAACTTTTTGTTTCCTTGGAAAGCAATGGGTTGTTCAGATGAATTATATAAAATCTCTTTGACTTGTTACACAGATTCGTTAACAACGCTAAAGCGATTAACTAATGATCCAATTGAATGTGGCCTAACATCCAGTCTGGATAATATATCTGAGGACATAAAAAATTTTTCCATATTTCCGAATCCATCTACAGGAATATTTCAGATTGAAAATTTTTCAATGATTGAAGAAATAGAGATTTACGACGTCAGTGGTCGTTCAATTAATTACGAATTAACTTCCAGCAACGAAATAAGTATTGCAAACCAACCTGGCGGAATTTACTTAGTTAGACTATTGACTAAAGACAAAAAAGTAATTTCCAAAAAACTAATAAAGCAATAGGCGTTTTCTAAAATATGTTTATGACTATTTGCCGTGGTTTTGTAACGAATGCTTTTATTTGAATAGCAAAAACCTTAGCTTAGAGCTATTCGTTATTCAGTATCATGAAAGTATTTTTTTACATATTATTTTGTTTCACACTGATGGGGCTATCAGCCTGTTCTGCTTCACAAGAGGAAGTAAAGAACAGCGGTGATCAGACCGAGATGCTAACGGAATCCATTCCCGAAACTGTCGATTTTAACTTCCATGTAAAACCCATTCTCTCTGACCGCTGCTTTAAATGCCACGGCCCCGATCCCAATACCCGCGAAGGTGATTTTGCTTTTCATAATGAGGAAATGGCCTTCAGAGCTATTGGTGAAAACAAAGATCATTATGCAATTATTCCTGGTGATCCTGGCAATAGTACATTAGTACAACGGATTTTTTCTACCGACGAAGCGGAGGTGATGCCGCCTCCAGAATCTAACCTAACTCTGAGCAACTTTGAAAAAGAAATTCTAAAGAAATGGATTGCTCAAGGCGCAAAATGGAAAAAACACTGGGCCTTCCTTCCTCCACAAAAATCAGCACTTCCAACAATACAATTACAAAATTGGCCAAACAACGAAATAGATTATTACGTCTTAGCTAAGATGGAAGAAAAAGGTTTCAATCCTAGCGAGCCAGCCACAAAAGAAAAACTCATTCGCCGTCTTAGTTTTGATCTAACTGGCCTGCCTCCCTCATTAGAAGCCATTGATGCTTTTGTTTCTAACAATAGTCCTACAGCCTACAAAAATTTAGTAGATAGCTTATTGAATACCGCTGCTTATGCAGAGCGAATGGCTGCTGACTGGATGGATTTGGCGCGCTATGCCGATTCTCATGGCTATCAGGATGACCTCGAAAGAACGATGTGGCCTTGGCGTGATTGGGTTCTTCATGCCTTTCAGGAAAATATGCCTTACGATCAATTTGTCACCTGGCAATTGGCTGGCGACCTTTTGCCTGATGCCTCTCTGGAACAAATCATTGCGACAGGTTTTAATCGAAATCATAAAATTACA
Source organism: Saprospiraceae bacterium (assembly GCA_045105695.1). Taxonomy (GTDB): domain Bacteria; phylum Bacteroidota; class Bacteroidia; order Chitinophagales; family Saprospiraceae; genus CALGLS01. The sequence continues at coordinate 6,779 of JBGCDT010000521.1, forward strand.
GCCGAAGGCGGTGTCATCCCAGAGGAGTATCGCGCAGAGTATGTCTCTGATCGTACACAAACTTTTGCTACTGCTTTCTTAGGTATCACAATGGAATGTGCCAAATGCCATGACCATAAGTACGATCCGCTTACGCAGAAAAATTACTTCCAGCTCTACAGCTTTTTCAACAACGTTTCTGAGTACGGAATGATCAAAGAATATGGAGACACTCCTGGGCCATTTATTACTTTGACAGATGAAGAAATTAAAGCACAACTAGATTTTATAAATGATACAGATACCCTTGCGGAAATAGAACTCATGGTGATGGACGATAGAAAGGAGCCACGTAAGACTTTTGTTTTAAACAGAGGCTTGTACGATCATCCAGGAGAGGAAGTTCGTCCGGCAACTCCAGAGGCTGTCCTTCCATTTAATGAAAATATAAGTACCGACAGATATGGCTTATCAAGATGGCTTTTCTCAAAAGACAATCCACTCACCGCTCGTGTAGCTGTTAATCGCTTGTGGCAACAACTCTTCGGAACAGGCATCGTCGGCTCTTCTTTTGATTTTGGAAATCAAGGAACCTTACCTTCGCATCCTGAACTGTTGGACTATCTAGCCATCACCTTTCGGGAAAAAAATTGGGATGTAAAAGCATTGTTAAAAATGATAGTACTTTCTAAAACGTATCAGCAAGCGGCTGTTGTTACAGAGGAAATGCTGGAACTTGACCCTGAGAATCGTTGGTTGAGCAGAGCTTCCAGGCTAAGGTTATCCGCAGAGATGGTTAGAGATCAAGCACTGGAAATCAGCGGACTATTGCATCATGAAATAGGAGGCCCATCCGTAAAGCCCTGGCAACCAGAAGGACTATGGTCTGGGGTAACTGGCGGAGGCGGAGGGAGTCTTGCAAAGTATGTCCCCGACGAAGGAAACAAAGCACATCGAAGAACCTTGTATACCTTCTGGAAGCGCACGGTACCACCGCCCAATTTAATGATTATGGACGCGAGTACCCGTGACCTCTGTACCGTAAAACGTCAGCAAACAAATACACCTTTACAAGCACTGGTCCTCCTCAATGATCCACAGCTACTGGAAGCTGCTAGGAATATGGCCCTTCGAGCCGTTCAGCAAAAAGATAGTTCTACAAAAGAAAAAATTACAACGCTCTTTAGAAAAACAACCGCTAGATCTCCAAACGAATCAGAGTATAACAAGCTGCACACGTACTACGAAACAGAGCTTCAGATTTTCAAAGATGATACTGCCAAGGCAAAGAAATATTTAACAATATCAGCAGATGACAAAGTAGACGAAACTAATTTAGCGGAATGGGCTGCGCTATCAATGTTGTCGAATTTGATGCTGAATTTGGATGAGAGTATTTCTAGGGGGTAGGAGAGGGTGGATGATGGCAGAAGAGGGAGAGAGGTTTAAGAGGGCTTTCACTCGGAATGTAGAAGTACTTGAATTTAAAATGATAAATTATTACGACTACAACATAAGGGACTCAAGAAACGAGTGAAAACCCTCTTCAATCATTTTCTACCCTCTCCAACCCTCTTCTACCATTTAATAAAACATGAATAAAATAACAGACAAACGAGCAAGACAAATGAACCGCAGAGCTTTCCTTTCCAAGTCTGCTATTGGAATTGGAGCGGCTGCGCTGTCATCTATTTTGGGAACCTATAAAAAAAAAAAAAGGGAAAGTGGCCTTTTGGTAAAAGAACCAATGGGCGTTCAGGGGGTATTGGATCAGTTG
>JBGCDT010000522.1:0-4695 GCA_045105695.1 Saprospiraceae bacterium
TCAAAATTATAATATTATGTGCATATAATACACATGGTTCATAAATACTCTGCTTAACTCCTAGGCCAAATAGCGTTTTAAGTAACTCGTTATACCAGGCTCTACTGGATCCCCTCATCCCATACATGGCCTTTAACATCAATCCCCAATGAGTTGACCTCAATTTGTGACCATTTGGCAACTCCATTAACATCTTCGGTGATGGTGGCAACGGTGCAGTTAAGTAAGCAGTCTTGACGTCTAAAGTAAAAAAGCCCCAGCCTTCATTAGCAGCTATTGATAATGCAATGCGTAGTGCGATTGGTGATACGGTAGGAGAACTGTGATCGTCGAATACACGCAGACGTTGTGTGTGTCCTTTATATACTAACCGAGCCTTTAATCTTCCTGATCGTTTCCTTTTAAAAACAAAACCACATTTTGCGACGTCTTCACTGCCATTCTCAGTCGTCTTAGGGACAGGAACAAATACCTTTAACTCCTCCATTGATTTTAATTCATCCTGACATGCTTGATACCAAAGCTCCTTATCAGGTCTCCCCTCAATGTCATCGTACGAATAAGGTTCATCTGCCAATAATGCTTTTCGTCGCTTATCGTCTACAAGTTCCATGATCTTTTCGCGGTCCATCCTTTTCACTTTGTGAAAAGGAGATTTCACTTCACAACTGATTGTGTTGTGAATGTTTTGGAAGTTAGCTTTATCTTCCAGGTCCGACCAGTTAAGCTCTTCCTTAATTTTGACGTCAACATGATATCTTCGAATAAAAGTTTTGTTCTTCAAGCAATACAAAATATAAGTACCATGTGTCGAATCGAAATCGAGCTTCATGACTAACCCTACGCCACGTGCCTCTTCCATTTTAGGGTTGTCAAGAAGTCTATAGTAAGCGACAGAGCCAAATCTTCTGAGAAACTCCAAGTCAGCCTTCTTGTTGTAGAACATCTCATACGGTGATCTGTATTGAATGGAACTATTCGCTGTCCGGTTTCTTACCCCGATGGTGTATAATACTGACCAGTTCCAAAATTCCTTTGGAAGCTTTGCATCCAATCTAATACAAGTACTCCATCTTTTGATTAGCTTTATCGCGTTCTCAGCAAGCCCATTGAAGTTATGTCTGTCTGGAGGCACAAATTTCAATTCAATCTTTTTGTTACAGCACCAGTCCGAAAATTCACCACTAATAAAAGGTGAATCTCTATCCGCGATTAAAAGTTTTGGCGTTTGGTATTTGGCGAACAAAGGGTCGAGTTTTTTAATAACTTCCTTGGATCCTTTGTTTTTGATCTCCACGCCAAAAACATATTTGGAATATGCATCCACCAAAACCAAGATCAATTTAGTGTTGTTGATACTTGCTTCGTTTGAAACGAGGATATCAATATGAACTCTTTCCATCCTTTCACTGACCTCTGTTTTAAATTTCGTTAACGCCTGATCATCACTAGCTCTGTCTACTTTTGCCTTCAAGCATACCTCGCATTCTTTGTTTTCAATAATTTCTTTACCCAGAGTCCTTTTTAAGATTTCATTAGATGCATGACATAATCTTCGATGATGCATATCATCCAACGTATTGTGAACTATTTCATTTGTTCCCTTGGTCTTCATAAACTTTAACTTGACAAAATATAATCCACCTCTGACCACAAGTCTGATACGATTCTTTTGATGATTTGTTGAGATATATCCATTATATTGTCCAATTACTAGGCAAGCATTCGGAATCCCCTTGATTATCTTACTCCATGAAATAATAGGATATGGAGTGTCCGGAACTATTCTAGCATCTTTCATGAAGCACGTAAAAGTATTTTCACTACCACTAAGTCTAATAGGAACATCTCCTCTTCCGGTGCTAAGTACACACGTGCCTGTGGCTTTAATCTCACTTTTCTCATTGTAGTAAGTACTACAATATCGCTTGTCATTAACTACGTGGGTTGTTGAACCAGTATCCAAGAGTGCCCAAGTGTAATCGTCATCGTCAACTGTGTTATTTACAACCAGATCGTCTGGATCAAATCCATCAGGTAAATAATCAAAATCATCCTCTATGATCGCTCCAGACTCATGATTGACTGTCTCCTCAGTACTATCCAAGATGGTACAGTGTACCCAGTCTGCCCAACTTTTAGAATCACTTTCATCTTGTTGTTCATTTTTAGTAGTCACATTCTGGGTTTCGTTATCATCAACGTTATTGACGCTTTGTTTCTTCCTACACTGGCTAGAAAAGTGTCCTTTACCATTGCAGGTAAAACAGTTTTTACCAAACGCAGGGCATGATCTGCGTTTATGTCTTCTGCCGCACTTCTTGCAGTCATAGGCGTCGTCATTGCTTTGTTGACGAATATTATTACCCTTTGGTTCATTGAGCTGTACGTTGTGACTTAAGTCGGCAATTACATCAAAGCTCCAGATTCCTCGTGACTGTTCAAGAAACCTACTGAGCAGTTTGACATATCTCGATAAGTACATCCTCACGTCACCTATTCCTTTCATTTCAATTAATTCATTATCTGATTCAACAATACCGAATCTATCACTAACCCTCTTGTACTTGACAGCATCCTTCCAAATCTCAATCACTAGCTCATACGATTTATATTCATCGAATATTGTGATCCTGTTCCACATGGTCAAGAACCTTTGCTTAAATGCAACGATAGATTCTTTGTCTTTCCATTTGATTTCCTTGAAAGCTTTCTTATGTTTATTAACCACTTCTTCAGCGTGTCCAAAGTAAGTATTCTCCATACATCTAAACGCTGCTGGTAATTCCTTTTCACGCTTCCAAGTTTCGTTCTTGTCAAGCTCAAGTCTATTCGAAATTCTTGAATGTAAAATAGCATTCGATTTTCTGTCCAAGTACATTGACGGCTTGGTTGGATCAGTTCCAGCATTCTTGATCGCATTAAACAGGAAGTCTTCGTCGCCAACTTCGATTCCTTCATTTACATCAAAATCAATAATGTTCTTCCACACGGCCGCATTCCTGGTACCTCTGACTTCGTCGTTTTCTGGACTAGTCCTGTACTGGAGTGGTGATATCATTAGTAAGGATTGTACTTCACTGACAAAGCTCTTGTATCTAAACTGATCTCTTGCAATTTCATCATCGTGTACCTTGAGCTCAGCTTCAGTAGCCTTTCCCCAGATATTAATCTCCTTAGCTAGCTTCACAAACTTCACCAGATCTGTACCAGGTGCAATTCTCACTTCGTAAGCAACCATTCTTCTCAAACTCAACAAATACCTTTCAAGTAGGCTTTGATTCTTATTTTACCTTCGGGCAAAATTACAATTCACACTGTCTTCGGATCGCAGTAATTCAGCAGGTTTCCACCTTCGGGCAGAACACTCAAACACACAACACACTGTCTTCTAACAGAAATTCACAATCAACTTTACACCTTCAGATGTAATTCAAATAACGCACGCTGTCTTCGAACAGCAACAGCTTTCTACTTTCAAGCAGAACAGCAACAACACACGGTGTCTTCTAACACCAGCAATATAACAAGTAATCAGCAATCTACCTTCGGGTAGTACCAACCAATTAATCGCAACCAGAAAGAATTTTCAATAAGTATAACCTAATTCAACGCTTTAGTTTGTCTTCTCTTTCTTTGTTTGTTTAAATTAGATTATGTTTTTAATTTTCTATTTTCTTTTTTATTTTTTTCTATTTTTTATTTTCTAAATTATTTTAATTTTTTTTCTGCGCTAAATTTATTTATGGAAAAACCATTAGAACCAACACCTCGTTCTAGGATTAAAAAACCATGAGTACTAGCATATACTCTTCTATAATTCAATATATTCAAATGAAGTAACATTTGATAAATAACAAAGAAACGTCTTTCACTTCGCTCTTTCTAAACGTTCTGACAAATACAATAATCAATGTATAATACTAAAACATTTGAAGGTTAGCTACACTCTTCGACTTGTAGTAACTAAAACCGCAAAACCATACCAACACAATTCGATTCCTAATAAATATATATATCTCCCAAAACAACCAACATCTAAAGCCCTGTAAATAAATACAAGACATCTCATAACTTTAATCTTTCTACTTCATTTCGGCCTGCAAAGGTCCCTTCCATCAAACCTATGATTCCGATAAATTTCGACATGATTCCTCAAGATTTCGGAATCCAAATATTGAATAAATTATTATTTGCTTTTCGGTTTAAACATTGTCAAATCTCTTCTCGCCCCCTCAAATAAAATTTATTCAAGCACCACCATTTGTGGTTCAAACGTTGCCAGTCCTGTCTAGCCATTACCAACGATGAATCGTAGGATGATGCCATGATACATATACTTCCTCAACTTCTGGAAACACTTCTTATCCATCTGCTTGGTCATCATATCGGACACGTTATCCCCAGTGTTAATCTTGTGCAAGGTAACGAAGGAAGACAGACATTGGCGAATATATGCCGTGTATATTCCTAGATGCTTACTTTGCTTGGTTAACCTCTCAATTGAGTTGATGGCCATCTGCGCATCGGTACATAGAGGCACTTTGTGACTCTCATTCAAATACCCCAACTCTACAATGAACAATCTAACCCAGGTGATTGTCTTGCACGATCTAAACAACTGTATTACTTCTGAGGCTTGGGTTGACACCGCGACGACTGATTGAGTTTTAGAGGAACAGCTAATCATGTTAG
>JBGCDT010000523.1:0-6930 GCA_045105695.1 Saprospiraceae bacterium
GCGGGCCAACTACCCCTTCCATTCCAAGGGGCATATGGTATTTCCAAAACGGGACTTAGCATGCTTTCTAATGTCATTCGACTGGAGCAATTTCCAGGAGAAGAAATTCCAATTGTAGATATATGGTTGGGTATGGTTCAAACGGGGTTGCACCAGAAAAGTATTCAAGCGGCTGCTCCTGTCTCTGCTTCCCGACATGAAAGAAGAGGAGCTAAGATGATTGAAAAGGTACAGCAAAATATTCGCAAAGCACTTACGTCCGAGGAGGCAGCTAAACAACTTTTTGATATTTTAAATAAAAAGAAACCAAGTTACTCCTACATTATATCTAAAGGTAAATGGAAAATCCGCTTGTTGCTTTTATTGCGAAATAATAAAATAGCTTATCGTTTGATACGCAGGAATTACTTTGGAAGGGAATCGATTATTTGAAAATTTAAATTAATTACTGATTTAATTTAATTGTAATCTTAAAAAATAAAAGTATGAAAAGCTTAATAAAATTCGGTCTTAAAAAATACGCTTCTTTTCATTTGAAAAAATGGGACGACAGTGTTTTATATCCTGAGAAATACCAAGCGGAGGTGTTTAATCAATTGATTAGGGAAGCTGCGAATACACAGTTTGGGAAGGAACATAATTTTGATGCCATTGAGAGCTATGAAGATTTTTGCGAATCTGTTCCTTTAAGAAGCTACGAAGAATTGGCGCCATACATAACTCGAATAAAAGAAGGAGAGGAAGATGTGTTATATCCTGGAAAACCTAAGTACTTTTCTGTTTCTTCAGGAACAACTTCTAGTGTGAAATATATTCCTGTGACTGATGCTTTCGTAAAGACCTATACAAAGTCTGGGCTTCACTTGTTGTTTTCTTATTTTCGGCAGACCGATAATTACGATATGATTTTCGGCAAAAACATGATGCTACAAGGTTCCCCAGAATTGGAAGACATTAATGGAGTCTTGGCAGGACGCATGTCTGGAGTCTCTTATCATATTATGCCTCAGGTGTTAAAAGGGAACAGACTTCCTTCTTACGAAACAAATACTATTGCAGACTGGGATGAAAAAATCCGAACAATAGCGGAGGAAACATCTACGAAGAATTTACAGATACTCGGAGGAATTCCGCCTTGGATAATGATGTACTTCGATTATTTGTCTGCTCATACGAAGGAGAAGTTAATCAAGGATGTTTTTCCTAATTTGAAATTATACATTCATGGAGGTGTAAACTTTGCACCTTACCGACAGCTTATTTTTGATAAAATAGGAAAAGAAATAGATACACTAGACACGTATACCGCATCGGAAGGTTTTTTAGGATTTCAGGAAAATCTCGGTCATCCGGAAATGACCTTGTGTAGTAACAATGGAATATTCTATGAATTTGTTGAAGTCGAAGATTATCGTAAAAATAAATATCCGAAAAGGCTTCGATTGAGTGAAGTTCAAAAAGATACGGACTATCTAATCATTCTAAATACCATTTCTGGGATGTGGGGGTATATCATTGGAGACCTCATTCGTTTCAGTGATACCAGACCATATCAATTTTCAATTACAGGTCGCCTGAGTCAATATACTTCTTTGTTTGGAGAGCACTTGATCGAGTCAGAAGTACGCATTGTATTAAAAGCCGCATCCGAACAATTTAATTTTAAAACAAGGGCTTTTACTGTTGCGCCAAACCTTCTATTGGAAACACAGCATTCTCATCACGAATGGTGGATAGACTTTGTGGAGACTCCATCCAACCTAGCAGAAATCGCAAAAATGATGGATGAGAAATTAGGTCGCTTAAATCATTTATATGCTGATCTTATTAATGGAAAAGTTATTTCCTCTTTGAAAATCATACCTATACAAAGCAAGGGTTTTGAAAAATGCTTTATGGAAAATGGAAAGATTGATGGCCAGAATAAGATATCCGTTTTATCGAATAACCGAGAGTTGGTGAGTCAATTAGAGAAGTATAAAGATAGGGTTTGTACAGTTACTTAACTTTTACCCATACCCATACAATTAATTGTACAAATAATCTATTCGATTTTGAGTTTGAATAGTGAAGAGCATAGAACAATATCAAGAGCCAGTAGTGCGAAGTATTCTTTCAATATTAAATATCTTGTATTTTGTCCTGAAATAAAAAGAACCTTCAAAAGCAGTATCGCTCTTGAAGGTTCTTTTCATTATTGAAAAAAAGTGGTTTAAACCACTTTCTTCTTATTGATTAGATTGAATAATTTCAGCTTGTAAGTTATTTCCAATTTGAGTAACATTTACAGATTGATTACTAATTCCATCTTTCTTGTAGATGAGTAGGTTATTATCTCCTTCTTGAAGAAGTATCATCTCAGCGTTGGAACCATTTGTCATTTCATGTTCAACCAAGTTGTTATTTCCAACTTGTGTAACGTGATATGTATTATTAGAGCCATCATAGATTAAGTTGGCTACATTACCTTCTCCCTCCTGAACTCCATTGATACTGTTGCCAACTCCGTTTAGACTGATATTGATTTCATTCCCATTTCCAGTCTGCCATGTATTAGCAAAATTTTCATCACCATTGGTTGTCAAACTTGCTGTGTTGTTTGATCCTCCTTGGTATGAGTAAGATATATTCTCAGTTCCACCTAGGTCACTGATAGTAGCGTTTCCTTGCCCTGACTGACGCGAATCAATACGATTCATATCACCGTTCACATATGACTCATGAGTATTGGATGATCCATCTTGAAGTACTACATTATCATTTCTATTGCCATGATGTCTGGTATAAAGACCATTCGATGTTCCATTTTGACGGCTGTAAGAAGTATTTCTAGAACCGGCTTGGATGGTAATGGCGCTGTTCGAATTATCTGTCTGCAATTGGTTGCTCGTATTCTTATTTCCATCTTGGATAATGTAAGACTGATTGTTATTGCCTTCAGTGCTTAAATTTGCGACGTTACGATTTCCATTTTGACTTACACTACCATGGTTTCTATTTCCATTTTGAATGCCATTCGCCTTATTTTTGTTTCCTTGCTGCCAGAGATTAGCGAAGTTCTCTTGACCACTAACTGTCAAACTAGACTCATTTCGTGATCCATCCTGGTGTAAGTAAGTTATATTTTCTGTTCCTGACTGATTACTTTCAGTATAGTTTCTTTGTCCTGTCTGGCGCGAATCAAGGCGATGGCCATTACCATTCATGATCGATACATGTTCATTGTAAGATCCATCCTGAAGTATAACATTATCATTTTTATCTCCCTTTTGACTGTTGTAAATACTATTGGATGTTCCATTTTGACGGTTGTAAGAACTGTTCTCAGAGCCTTCTTGAATTGAAACTGTAGAGTTTGTATTTCCAACCTGAATTACCTTTACGTCGTTCATATTTGAACTAGTCGATACTTGCTCAACTTGTACACTATTCTGATCGCCAGACTGGTAGACATTAGCATCATTGCTTTGACAATATAAACCAGTGGCATGAAGCCAGCAACAGAGTGCAACCAACAAAATTGGTTTGATTACTTTCATAGTTATTTGAATTTTAACTGTCAGACTTCGCTACTCTCGCACTATTCTGATTTCCAACGTATAAAACTTTACTTCATAGAGCATTCAGAAGATGATCCTCTCCAAGTTGCTCTAAATTACAATGAGTTTGATTACGCCATAACCATTGTTCGAAACAATGGAGCATATCAATTATCTTTCTTTTAGGTGATTTTCCTTAAGCTACTTCTTATCGTTTATCAGGTTCTATTTAAAATCATGTGAACAAATAATCTTGAGTAAAGAATATTGTTTTTTAATGAATTGAACGAAAACCAACTTATAGCAATGCTATAAAAACAATTTTAAAGACTTTCGGGATGATTGTGAAAAACTAGGGTCTTGTAGAGTTATTGGGATAAGACTTGAATTCTTTTGGAAGGAAAATAGAGACCCATTCCTTCTCAGAATACGAATAGCAGATCATAAAATCTGTTTCTTCAGCACCCAAAGGTAATTATAAAAACTATAAAATGAAAGCTAATCCGTAGAAAAAATGACTATTAGAGCATGTTCGGAGACTTGATATTGTATATAAGCTTATTCTTCTAATGGCCATAGAAATACTGACTAAGATGGATCTTTGGACTTCTAATCAGAGCTGAGGCCTACAAGTATGGTTTGTAATGACTTGGAAGTTGTGCTAGCACACTAGGTTTAACTAAAAAAAATCTTCAATTGAAACTTTCCCAAATAAAAACAGAATGGATAAGATCAATAAATAGAATGCTAGAAAGCAATTCTCAATCATATCAGTTCTTTTCCCAGAGCCTTTCCCAGAAGGAGGGTCCAGAATGGTGTCTATAAAAAAGTAAACAGCTAGAACTCCTAATATTATTGCTAAAAGTGTATCAATCATTATCATTATTTATAACAGAAATACATCTGTATTATAGCTTTGCGCGATCTTATGTAATTGAAAGGGTGTGTTTGCAGCAATTCGTAAAGCGGGTCCGGCGAAGGAAGGTCTTACTCTCTAGAAAGAATATATCTATTGTTATTTTTTAAGGAAACCAACTCCAAAAACGCTATTTCGTTTTCATGGAAAATTTTGTAGATAAACTCTGTTTCTTTAAAATAATTTAATGAATCATAAGAAAAGACAACTCTATTACCAGTTAAGGTTAATTCTGTTTTTGATTGCTTTGAGCTTAGGGTTCTATCTATTTCATTGAGCTTTACCAATGGGGGGACATTAAAGTGTATTCCATTGCTCTTTATTAATCTCCAGTTACCAGTAAAACTAGAACTTTTTGAAGATGATAAATTACACCCTATAAACAGAATAGCAATTAGATGTAGAAGTGATCTTTTTATATTGTTGTTCAACATAATTTTTTGTTTAGCTCTTTACAGACCTAATTATCCTTGCTTTCTTTTTCTCATCCAACTATCTCTATTCCTATGATATTATCATCTCTATCTAAATTTAGATAAATAGCAGGTCCTTTGTACTGAACGATATCTGACAGATCAATTTGCTTGAAAACTACTTTTGAACTTGTAGGACCTGGATGATTTGGAAGTGATAAATAACCGACCTGATCGTTATCATCGCTCACTTTTAGGAGAATCTTTCCTTTCATGTTTTGTAATTAGTCTATTGTTAATTTTGTAGTTCTGTTAGGAACTATGAGATAAGTGTTCGCCCTGAAGTATTACTTAAACCCCTCATTACAACAGTTCACAACATGCGTCCTAGGTTCGTATCGAGCGCTTCAATTTCTAGTTCGACCAGAAGACCCTAGTCATTTACACAATAACTTAGAATCGGAACATACTAACCAAAGTAGTAATTACAAAGCATAAGGAATGTAATTAGTATCAAAAACTTTTGGTCGATCATAAGCTCGATTTTAGCATCTATGAGTCTAGAGAAGTGCTTGTTTTTTCTGTTGGACTATATTGAGACCGTTCGAAATTTATTTGAATTTATAGAACTCTGAGGAACTGATTTATTTATTAATTGATTTACTTAAAGTAGCTTATATTGAAAATCATTCAAAACCCTCAACTATGAAATACTCCAACAACTGGCTCATCGAACAACTCCAAAACAACCAGGAAATAAACTACATCTACTTCTGGGGACATCATCCCGCTAAGAACGGAGCAACCAATCAATCCTGCCTAAGTCAATGGTTCGACTCTCCTTTCGAGTACGAAGGAAACGTATACCGAACTGCAGAACATTGGATGATGGCCGAGAAGGCGAGACTATTCAAAGACGCAGAATCTGAGCAACTCATCTTAAAAAGCACGTCTCCAAAAGAAGCAAAAGCATTGGGCCGTCAGGTGAAAAACTTTGATAATAACGCTTGGTTGGCAGAACGTGTGCGTATTGTTACAGAAGGTAATGCGCTGAAGTTTACTCAAAATAAAGACATGGGGAAATATCTTCTTTCTACCGGAAATGATGTCTTGGTCGAAGCCAGTCCTTACGATAGAATCTGGGGGATTGGAATGAAGAAGGACGATAGGGGAGTTGATGATCCGAGGAATTGGAAGGGTGGGAATTTGCTGGGGTATGTTTTGATGGAGGTGAGGGGGATGGTTAAGGCTAATTAAAATATTATTGGTTCTGAACTGATGATTTCACTCAACATAGGAACTGTAGTTTTTCCTTTGACTTTTATAAAATTTAATACACTAGAGAACTTTAGCATATCCTTCAATCTTGAATCCTTCTCGTAAGGAGCTTCGTATCTACAATAAATCAATTCTTTATTAAGAACTCCTAGAAATGAAAGTACTATTAAGTCCTTAGAACTTCTAACTTCATGTGAGTAAGAAGATATGAATCTACCCTCTTTATAGGAAAAAAGGTTTGCAACTTTCTTCTTAGAAAAACAATTGTTTTTTGAATGACAAAGGTCTACCAGCGACTTAAAGTCAGACAATAGATATTTCTTTGTGTCAACATTTGGAATAGAATCAAATATAAATACTTCTAGAGATCTATTATGGTCAGTTTTAAAAATGATTTCATCGGAGCTTTCTTTAATTAAACTAAATTCACTTGGCAAGTAAATCGTAGCTAATGATGATTCATAGCTACTCCAGTCTATTTCAAACGAAATCTGATTGTCTAGAGTAATTGACCAGTCGTTACTTGAAAAAACGTCTTGATCACTTCCTGATATTTTAATTTCACTAAGTACTTCTGGATGGAAATATAGCGATACTGGAATTCTTAAATCGTTCTCAGAATTAGACTTAATTCCACAGCTGATTAAGCATGAACTCAATAAAATCAAGAAGACTATCTTTTTATTATTTTTCATTCTGATCTTAGTTTTATTTTCGGAGTAAGATATTCTTGTAACAAAATATAGATCGAATTTTATACTTCCTATTTCTAGATGATTCAAAG
>JBGCDT010000524.1:0-5958 GCA_045105695.1 Saprospiraceae bacterium
GAAGGAATTGCACATCCTGTGAAAGAAGAAGACTTACCACTAGAGCTTCCAAATTTGGATGATTTCAAACCCGCTTCTGGCGGAAAATCTCCATTGGCTAGAAACGAAGATTGGGTGAATGAAATCCCTGGTTTTACCAGAGAGACAGACACGATGCCTGGCTTCGCTGGTTCTTCCTGGTACTACCTCCGCTACATGGATGCAAACAATGACGAGGGGTTTGCAGGAGAAAAAGCCATCAATTATTGGAAAGAAGTAGACTTGTATGTAGGAGGAACTGAGCATGCTGTTGGACATTTAATGTATGCTCGATTTTGGCATAAGTTCCTCTACGACAAAGGTTTAGTGCCGACGAATGAGCCATTCCGTAAGTTGATCAACCAAGGAATGATTCAAGGAGTTATAGAAACCATGTACTTACAAAAGGAAAAAGAAGATGGCGTATCGAGGTTTGTTTGTGCAGGTATTGCGAAGTCGGAAGGATTAGAAAACTTTGCGAGCATACCAGTTCATGTAGACTTTGTACAGAACTATGGAGATAGTAATTCATACTTAAACGTAGAAAGTATTAAGCAATTTATTGACTGGCGACCAGAGTTCAAAGACGCGATTTTTGTTTGTGGAAATGGAGCTTTTCAAAATGGTGTTTTCACTCCAAAAGAGGATGCAACAGATACACATTTGTTGACAAAATCTGAAGTTGGAAAAATGTCTAAGCGTTATTTCAACGTCGTCAATCCTGATGATGTGGTAGAACGCTATGGCTCCGATTGTTTCCGAATGTATGAAATGTTCCTTGGGCCTGTCGAGCAATCCAAGCCTTGGGATACAAAAGGGATTGATGGCGTTTCCAAATTCTTAAGAAAGTTCTGGGGACTATTCCACGACCGGGAGGAAGGCTTTTCTGTCAGTGATGGCGAACCAAGTAAAGACGAATTAAAAGTCTTACATACCGCTATCAAAAAAGTAACTGAAGACATCGAACGTTTCTCTTTCAATACCTGCGTTGCTGCTTTTATGATTGCAACCAATGACCTGATAAAACTAAAATCTAACAACCGACAGATCCTTAGGGAATTAGCGAAATTGATTGCTCCATTCGCGCCACACATGGCGGAAGAGCTCTGGATGAAACTGGGTAACGAACCTTCTGTTCATTCAGCAGCCTATCCTGTTTTTGATGAAAAACATTTGGTGGAAGATGAAGTAGAGTATCCAATTTCCATCAATGGAAAAACACGCTCTAAAGCAACTTTCCCAGCTACTGCTTCTAAGGAAGAACTAGAAAAACTAGCGATGGATGTAGAAGGCATTCAGAAATGGATCGAAGGTAAGACGATACGTAAGATCATTGTTGTGCCTAAGCGAATGATTAATATTGTTGTGGGGTAAATGAAAAACTTGTCAAGTAATTCTAAACTTGCCTGACAAGTTCTTTTCATGAATTAGGGACAAGATTGAGAAAAAACTCATCTGATAATTTCAAAAATTATTAGATGAGTTTTTTTTGCACTTTTCTGAAAAGTAATATCTCATAACTTCATCAGTTAAATAATAAACAAGTCTTTACATATTTGTAATATTTTTATGTGTGTTTCGTGATTCATATAATTTGGCAAGAAATTAGCATTACACATGATGAAAAACTTTAATAAGTGAATTGCTGTACAAACCCCCTTTTCAGTTCAGTGACTGATTGCTGCTGTTTGTAAAGCATTTCTTTATTTCAACAGTAACAATCACCATGATGCACTCAACTTCTCAAAAATCCACACTGGCCGCGATATTATTGTTATTTATATCTGTGCCGTTCTCAAATCTATTTGCTCAATGCTTAAACAGTTCCGTTTGGGGCGGCAACGGAGCACCAACAACTTCCGAACCTGCGATTATTAGCGATTGTAATTATGCTGGCGAATATGCTTCGGTTTCTAATATCGAACAAGGACAAAGCTATGTAGCTACTTCCTCCAATTGTCTGGATTACATCACCATTTATAGCGAAGGAGGGACGATGATTGCTTTTGGTCAGACACCATTGGCTTTTGAGGCTACGGCTGAAGGGAACTACAGTTTTCATTTCAACACAGATGAAAACTGTGGAAGCGAAGGAGCCTGTCGGTTAACGAGTATTCACTGCGTTGGTTGCGGTGCTACTGCGGGTTGTACGAACGAGGTCGCCACTAACTATGATGAAAATGCGACTTACGACGACTGCTCTTGTATTCTTCCTAACTTACCGAATGATGATTGTGCAGGTGCGATTAGTCTGGACGCTTGGCTCAACGTAGACGGAACTTGTACAATGACAAGCACGACTACCTACAGCGGCGCAACAGAAACAACAAATGAAATAGCACCTTCCGTAGAATGCGCAGATGGTGATTTGTCGCCAAAAGATGTTTGGTATTCCGTCACTGTTCCTTCGAGTGGAGTAGTGGCTTTTACTTTTGTGAATACACCTGGTTTTTCTTCTGTTGTAGAATGTTATACGGGAAGTTGTGGCGCCTTGGTCGCTTACGCACCGGTGCTTTGTACAAGTGAGGATGAACGAACTTTTGTTGGTTTGACTCCAGGTGAAACGGTTTTCTTCAGAGTCTGGGATTACGGAAGTAATGATATTGGGAATCATGAACTTTGTGTTCGTGGTGAGGTCCTAGGATGTACTGATCCAGAAGCTTTGAATTATAATCCATCGGCAACTTACGATGATGGCTCTTGTAACTATCCTTCAGCGAGTAAGCCTTGTACCGCTAATATTCTGACTGTAAATGGTCCTTGTGTTGTTGGTGATAATACTGCTTTGGGAATGGAACCTGGAGAGCCAGTACCATCTTGCTATGTAGGAGAGAATAATGCCGTCTGGTTTAAATTTATTGCACAAAGTAATTACTCAACGATTTCTACAGACTTTACGGGATATACTCATGCTGATACTGAAATTTCTTTATACAGTGTGGGTTCTTGCTTTAATTATGCAACCTATACTTCCATCGCTTGTGATCAGGATGGAGGACAAAGTGAAGATTATAATTCTGTTATTGCAAATGCTCCTACGACGATTGGACAAGTATATTATATTCAGATTTCTGGTTGGAATGGAGCGCAAGGTACTTTCTGTCTGCAAGTAACTTCTCCACCAGCTAATAATGAAATTTGTGGTGCGGAGGCGATCTCTTGTGGAGATGTGAAAACGTCGAATACTGGTTTGTACTCCCTTTCGGAAAACAATATGCCTTTAGATGGATGTGGTACGCCGCTTTCCTCTAGTAATGCTTTTTATGTTTTGGTTGGAACTGGAAATGATGTAAATCTTTCTCTATGCAACTCTGGTTTTGATACTCGTTTGAATGTTTACTGTTTGCAAAATGGCGATTGTAATGGAACACCTGAGTTTGTTTGTGTAGGGTCAAATGACGATAGTCCAACTTGTGCCAATACAACAATATCTGAGATTTCATTTGCCACAGAGTCTGCAAAAAAATACTACGTCATGGTTCATGGCTACGGAAATAATACCGGGCCATTCGAATTAGGAGTAGCATGTAATACTACTGTTATAAAACCTGCGAATCAGGATTGTACTAATGATGGTTCTGCCTGTAGAGAAATGGGAACCGCTGAAGTTCTAGTTGTTGAAGCTGCTTGTAATCCAGTAAACGGGACAACCAAGGGAGCTGCTTCTATCATCAAAAATCCTACTTGTGTAAGCTCCGTTTATCAGACCTATTCCAGCGTTTGGTACAAACTCAACTCTGGAGAATTCACTGCATTTAATATTGCTTTAGAAAATGATAACGGAATAGACTTACGTCAATCCTTCCATACTGCTTGTGAGGCAGAACCTATATTTTGTGATGAATCTACTGTTTACGGACTTACGGAAAACACAGATTATTACATACAGGTTTTTACTCCTCAGTCTGACGAAGGAGACTTTACAATTTGCGCGCAACCTGTAGAAGTCTGCGCTTTCTTGAGTAGTCCTTCTGGAGAAGAAGTTGATGTAAACACATTGTTAGAATGGACAGCAACTCCGTCTGCAAATGGTTACAAATTAATGATTGGAACGACTAGTGGTAACGATGATTTCATGCTAACTACAGACGTTGGAAATACAACAAGCTACGAAGGGTTGACTTTTGATTACAATACAACTTACTATGTAACCATCATTCCTTACGATGACAATGGTGATATAGAAACTTGTCCTGGCTTTGAATTCAAAACAACTTGTCCGAATATTAATACAGAGCTAATGTCTCTTCTCGAAAACGATTGCCTAGGTACTGCAGATGGCGGAATAGACATTGAAGTAGCTGGTGGAGTAGGGCCATATGAATTTGAATGGATCGGCCCGAATGGCTACACCAACGCTACTGAGGATATTGTACAAGTAGCTGCTGGAGATTACACTGTCATTATTTCAGATATGGATAATGGTTGTGAGACTGAAACAAATTTTGAAATTCCAACTGCTGAACCAATGACCGCTACTTTCAATACAGTAGGTCAGGCTTGCGCCAATGATGGATCAGCCGAGGTTGTCCCAACTTCTGGCGAAGCACCTTATACTTATTTGTGGAACAACGGAGCTACGACTGCTCAAATTGAAAACATGCCTGCGGGGACTTACGAAGTCGCAGTGACAGATGCCACCGGTTGTATTGCTGAATATGATGAAATTATCATTGAAAATACGGGAGGTGTACAGTCTGCTATCGCTAATATTGCTGGAGTTGGTTGCGGTTCAACTGATGGATCAATTACCTTAAGTCCTCAAAACGGAGAAGCACCTTATACCTATAATTGGATTTCATTAAATGGAAATACAGAAGGAGAAACAACGAATATAGATGGCAGCTATGCCATTGATGAGTTGCCACTGGGAACTTATAACATTACAATTACAGATGCAAATGGATGCAACGGTGCAGTTAGTTTGGTAACCGTTCCTGTGATCGGAGAACTAGAACCAGAAACGGCTTTAATAGAAAATGTGACTTGTAATAATACCAATAATGGTAGAATAGAGATTGTATCGGATTTAGGTTCCGCACCTTTTCAGTTCAACTGGAGTAATGGAGAAACTTTCAATTCTCAAACTGGCTCATCCATGATAGAAGATCTTTCTGGTGGAATGTATTCTGTCACCGTCACTGATGCCAATGGCTGCGTAGGAATAAAAACAAACATAGAGGTCTTTGAACCTAATTCACTAAACCTCTCCATTGCAGGAATTGACGATGCAATCTGTTTTGGTGATTTGACTGGTGGAGTGAAAACTTTAGTAGAAGGTGGCGTTCCCCCTTACAGTTTTGAATGGAGCAATGGAAGTACGACTTCTGATTTGGTAGATGCAGCATTTGGCAATTATTCTGTAACCGTAAATGACTTCAATGGTTGTCAGGCTACCTCAACTACTGTTACTATTTCTTCTGCTACAGAAATTGAATTTGATGTGAACAGTACTCCTACCTTGGCTTGTCATGGAGATAATAATGGAACGATTAATATGAATTTATTTGGTGGTACACCACCTTATTCAATAGAATGGAATAATGGTGAAACGACAGCTAGCTTAACGGGACTTTCCGATGGCGATTATCAATGTACCATAGTCGATAGTAAAGGTTGTACTAAAATGACGGAAGTGTATACTATTGAAGCTCCAGAAGAGTCGGTCACTTTAGAAGTTGATAACATTGATGTGACCTCTTGTCCTGACATGGAAGATGGTTCGATCAACGTAACAGTCAGTGGAGGTACCGCACCTTATAATTACAATTGGAGCAGTGGCGAAACGACCGAAGATTTAACCAATCTGACGACAGGAACTTATACAGTCACCGTCACCGACGCCAATAATTGTGAAGGGAACTTAACGGTAAATATTAGCAACTCAGGAGATATTAGTATTAATTTAAGTAGTACAACTCCTACTTGTGCTACCAATAC
>JBGCDT010000525.1:0-6762 GCA_045105695.1 Saprospiraceae bacterium
CCGTCAAAGGTCTCGTTAGCCATTGCTACGTTTACCTGAGTCTGCCCGACTGGACACTGTGCCTGTACTGTAGTCCCAAATAGGCTACATAGCATCAGACACAAAGTCATAATTTTAGTAAAATTTGTTTTTTTCATGAGATTAAAATTTTTCACGTTTTTTTAATTAACAATTTGACAACTTAATGATTAGTCAGCTAATAAAGCGACCATATCAGCCTGCCAAGTCTCATTTACTAGATTAGGATTACTAGCTTTTGATGCATCTACAGTAGATACGTATCCGAAGTAGATTGCATTAGCAGCAGTCTGCCCAGCCTCAAGTTCAGATTTTACTGTTCTTAGGTAGAACAATCGGTAGTAACCTTCAGCGTCAGCAATTTGAGAAGGCGGATTGACCAAATCGTAATTGGTTTGTATTTCTGTTTGTACTGTACTGATAGCATCATCGTTAGTTTGTAGCTCTACAGTAGTCTTGTCATTAGGAGCTGTAGGGTATACAGGACCAGCTGATAAAGACTGAGCGTTGACGCTTGTCAATCCGAGAAACAGAAATGCGGTCAATGTCAAAGACATTAGAATTTGCATTCTTTTTTTCATGAGATTAAAAATTTTGGTTAAAAAATAAAGATTAAAAAAAGAGATTTATATAATTTCCTTTACAATGAATCAGGCATAGGATGCCCAGGTCAAAGTGTTATAACTTGTGATTTCCCTATGTTAAATTCTAGATTTAATCAAGGAAGATGAAATAAACTGCGAAGTCTTTTATTAGAGCTTTGAGCTAAGACTTTTCCAGTAATTTCATTGAGACATATTATTTAATTGATATAAAAGAGAGATTGGTAAGTAGTGTACAGATTTCAAATTCATGGATTAAATTTTCTATGTGCTTTAGATTAAATTTCCTTATTTAAATCGAAAACGATAGTTTGCTATATTCTAGGGAAATAAGCATTAACAATTATAAAACTGTTGTTTTTTTTTAGAAGCAGGTGTTGTGAGGAGGTAAGATAATGGGAGGAAAATGTAAAAAAATTTGTTTGCTTCTTTCTTTCGTTCTTGCTCTACAAATATACACTAAAGTATAGCTTCACAACATACCCCAAAGCTGGTAAATTTTTATATTATTTTTTACAACATTTGAAAGCATAATAAATTGTTTTGACTTGGTTTCGCATGTAATTAAAAAGAACTTTTGATCTCTTTCCATACAAAGATTGGTTTCTTTGCTTTAATTTACTCTACAAAGGTAATGTTATATCTTACTCAGGTACATACCCAATAGTCTGTAATTATCAAATAGAACCTTTATCTTATATTAAACTTACAAAACACTCCTCATTATCCTTCTCACAAAAAACCGACTAATTCATAAGTTAATACAGAGTATTTATTTTGAATATAAAAAGAAAGCTGGGGAGCTAAGATGGGAAAATAATTGAAGTTGTTTTGATTAAAATAGCAGCAGCAAAATTTGTTCCCCAGGCTTTCTACCATAGTTTTTGTTACTGTTTTCAATATTTATTTCGATCATGATTAAAATGCTAATCTAGTTCAAAATCTGCTCGTTCACATCGACGAGGATCATAACTATAAACATGACTATCAGAACTTTAAGTAGCATCTTTTTTTATTATAAATCTACTTGAATTATCTACACCTGTCTATACCCATATTACTGTATTTAAGATATTACAATTTCAAGACAGGTGTATACTATAAGTGCCTTAGAGTTTTAAACATATTATTAAACACTTCTTTTAAAAAGCAATAAAATAAAACAGTATTATTTTATTTTCAACTCTGTCACAATTCTTTAAATATTCAAAAAAGGCTACGAAATAAGATTCATTAAACTTATTTAATCAACTACCATTAATTTTTTACTTAATATTAACTCCGAATCTGGCAATAACACCTGGCAAAAATAAACACCCGTGAAGGGACAATCACTTCTATCTAAATAAATGCTATTCTCCCCTAGCTTTAGATCCACCATCACACTCTTTAACAGTCTCCCATTCCGGTCAATTAATTCCATTTTAGCAGATCCTTCTTCACTTGAAGTAATCATTATATTCGTATAACTTTTAAATGGATTGGGATAATTACTAATACTAGCTTCTATTTCATCAACGACATCAGAGTTCTCAGATACTATACTTATTTCATCTTGAAAATAATGTAATACTTTCAACTCTTCGACTTCATCAATTTGATTATTAGCGTAAGCGATCGCTTCCGTAACATTAGAATGAATTCTCAGTGCTTCTCTAAGTAAACCAACTGATTTAGCAGTACATCTTAATCGAAAGAATTCAGTTTCATCACCTAGCCTTTCCTCGTGAAAGTTAGCCCATTGCGTAGTTATTAATCCTTTCTTTAATTGACTAAATCCAAAGTCATCTTTTCCTACTTTACTTTGTTTTAAATCATCGCTTGAAACGATTTCTACATATTCCAATAAATTAGTATCTAATTCTATCGTAAACTGATATGCCATTAAATCACAACTTGTTTTTGCTTTGAAAACAATTTCAACTAATTCATCTTCCTTAAATTCCTTATTCTCAAATTCAAAAACCAACGCTGATTTAGCGTCGCGCTCTTCTATTTCTAAAAATGAATTTGGGTTTGCGTTCCCATTTACATCTCCAATTTTCACAGCCATAAAATCAAGACTGGCTTGATCACTTGTCAAACTCTCGATAAAAATACTTTCAGGGAAATAAGAACTAAATGGATTAGAAGTATTAGGAAAAACAAAATTAGCATCAATGAACCTCCAGGAGGTATTATTTTTAAATGTAGTGTCAACATTTAAGATTAGTTTTTTCAGCAGTACCATATCAAAAGTAGATATACCTCCTGAGTGATTCACGTCAGCAGCTATTAATTTATAGGGATCTGTTATTGGAGATATTTCCAAAATATGCTTACCCATCAATACTAGATCCCACGAAGACACTCCGTTAGTGCTATTCTTGTTATTGTAAGGTTGAACTTCAAAAGTCTCGCCTTCCTCCGCTCCATTAAAGGAATAAATTCCATTTTCATCAGTGTATACCAAAGTAGTCTCCTCCGCCCCTATTATCTGAACTTCTGCATCACTCATAGGGACTCCTTGAGGTGTTAAAACCAGACCACTCAATTCGTAGTTTTGACCACAGAAATTTTGATTGTCCTGAACCTCTACAATTGTTGTACAAGTTGAAATATTTCCTGATTCGTCTTTTACTGTTAACGTCACTGATTGATCTCCAACACTAGTGCAATCAAATACAGATGGAGAGACAGTTAGCAAAAGATTTTCGGGAGCAGTACAATTATCGTAACTTCCGTAGTTTATCATTTCTGGCTCCAGCGTAAATATGCTATTTGAATTTAAAGAAACAGAAAGTCCAGATAAACAAATTGCTGTTGGACCAAGGCCATCCTCCACTGTCAATTCCATCGTTTCTGTAGTAACATTTCCGCAATCATCATTCGCCGTAAAAGTAATGTTATAAACTCCGATTGGATAACTACCACTAGCATTGGCACCTCCGCTAATTGCATATGGTGAATCATTCGTAATAACAACATTAGGATTACAATCTATTGCTGTTGCTGATTCTACTATTATGAAATCACTACCACAATCCGTTGCCTGACTAAAGGCAGTCTGTGATGTGGGAACTGACAGGACAGGCGCCACATCGTCGGTGATAGTAATCACTTGCGTATGAGTGTAATATCCATCTGTAGAACCACTGTTAGGAACATATGTACACCAGTCTATAACAACCCAATTACGTAAGATAGTATAACAAGCTGGAGCTGCCGTATTGAATACATCATCAGTATAAGTATAATCAATCGACTCACAATCATCACCAGTAATTATTGGCTCTCCCGCAGCCGTAGGATTAGTCTCAATGATACCACATTCGGAAGAAGAGAAATTAGCTGGAAAGCTAACATCAACAGGAGTGTTATCTTCAATAATTATGTTTTGAGTACAACTCGTACTATGCCCAGCTACATCGATTACGATCCACGTTCTTGTTACATTCCCAATTCCACAGTTATTAATATTTTCTTCATCAGTATAAAACAAAGTGTCTATCCCACAATTATCAAAAACAGTTGGTTCTCCTGTAAGAGTAATGTTAGAAACATCATCTGTGCATTCCAACGTCACCTCCGATGGGCAACTAATTAAAGCAGGAATATTATCATGAACTGTTACAGTAGCTATACAATCATTATAATTACCAGACGTATCAAAAATTCTGAAAGTAACTGATATTGGACCATTACTAACATCAGCACAATCAAACGTAACAAAAGCCCCGAATGGCATTCCGGAGCGTTTAGCTTGATAATTATCAATTTGACAATTGTCAAAACTGCCATCATCAAAAGTAATGGCCGGAACAGTTGCTGATCCGCCTGTTGATATATTTATGGACAAGGCTGTTTTGCAAATATTCACTGGTGCTATGTCATCGACAACCGTTACTTGAATTTGACAATTACTTATATTTCCACAATCATCTTCTGCGGAGTAAGTTACTTGATGTGTACCTACAGGAACATTATAGAAAGGTCCTGTTCCAGAACCATATTGCCAGGATACAGAAATTTCAAAATCAGAGCAGTCATCCGTTGCTGTAGCTGTTGGTAAGAGAACAGTAGCACCACATGAAATAACAGAAGCAGAAACTGTAAAGTCAGAAGGACAAAAGATCTCAGGAGCAGTAGTATCTTTTACTTTAATGATCTGCCCGTGCGTGATAATTACTCCTGTACACCAGTCGGCTGCTGTCCACGTGCGTATAATGTTATAAGTATTATTCCCACAAGAATTAAGTGTCAAATCAGAATAAGAAACAGTTAATTCGCAGGCATCATCATTCACAACTTCAGCGCCGAATATCGTAGGTTTTCCTGTCAAAGAAAGATCAAGTGGACTTTGGCTACAATCCAAAAATGGTTGCTGAAGTCCATCTCTATTTTCTGGAAAGACCACATCATCAAGCGATGCTCTACGTAAGTAGATATTTTGTACGCAAGTGTCCGTCAATCCTCCTGCATCACTAACCCACCATTTTCGCTCTATTCGGGCAGTGATATTAATACCGTCCTGAATTGAAGTACAAGGAAGATTTACATAAGTATCTGAGTATGTAAAGTCATTGTTAGAAAAAACAGAACAATTATCAGTTGCAGTTGGATATCCAGCTACTTCTGGTGTAGGATTTAAATTACACGTAATCACTGTATCCGTACAAGAAATCTGAGGATAAGCATAATCCATTACTTCCACATTAGACCAGCAGAAATTACCACTAACATTGTTTACGACTTTTGCTTCAAGCACATATCCGATATGACTACAGTTCAGCAGGTTTCCGATGTTCTGGCTGTTCCAATATATGTTTACCGTGAAATCGTTTGGATCACAATCAGGGTCTATTAACAAAGAAGCAGGATTAATCAATGCTTCTCCAGATTGATTGAGAGAAACACTATAAGTACCTGTACAAGCAAGAGTGCATTGAGCATTGGCAGATGAGAAGGCGAGAGAGCAAAGCGACCAAATAAAAAACAAGGCTAAGTACGGAACCGATGTCCACTTAGACTCTGATGATTTAGATGATGTTGTAAGCAAATGCTTCCGCATATATTTTGATTACAGCTTTCGCTTAAATCGTTGGAGGAACGATTTTTAGTTAAAGGTGACATAAAAGCGGAGGAAAGAGAAAAAGGAGGGTAGCAGGTTTTTCTACTGCTATTATGATGTAAAAGTACATGAATTCAAAGGGCTTCTCAATACCAGCTAGACGGTAATATAGATATGCTCAAAAAATACAATTTGTACTAAACTATTAACCATAGGGAAAGACATCCTAAAACCTAACAATACTTCTACAGATGAATTGGATTTATTAAATAATGGTATAGAACCTACCTAAACAAGAGAAGCCCCCTCCCGACTTTGCCGGGAAGAGGCCATCCCAAAAACCAATTGTTAAAGGACTTCTTCAATATCTTGAAAGCTCATCAGAGGAGCGATATTTTATTTTCTATATTTTCTGGAACGGTCAAAAGTACCATCACCACCACCGAACTCAAAGTTCACTGTGACTTCATGAGATCCACCATTATATTGCTGGAAATCATCCAAATACACATCGTAAGAATAAATTAAACGGAGGCTATTATATTTTGTACCTAACATTAGGCCGGCAGAATTACCGGTACCGGTTCGGTAGCTGACACCTGTAATTAATTGCTCTTTTAGGAAGGAAGCAATCAGGTTTAAATCTGTTTGTAAATTTAAGGTTCTTACCTTCTTTATCAAAATTTGAGGCTGTAATTTTACTTTATAATCATTCACATCGAAACGACCTCCAACCTGAAATAAAAAGGTAGAAAAGACGCCATCACTCTTACCTTCGATATCCGACAAATCACGTCGAACCAAGTTAGGGAATGACGCTCCCGCATAAACCATGTCTTTGTAACCTGCAAAAATTCCAGCAGAAGCATCGAAGGCTCTTTCACCGTCAGCAACATCTTGGATTACTTCGTCAGGATCATTTAATGGGTTAGCTAATTCGTCATTATCCACACGCATTCTGTGCATTTCTGTAGATAATCCTAATCCTACTTTTATGTCTTCAACAGAATAACTAAAAGCATAAGAGAGCTGTGCTCTGGTACGTGTAATCCCTGCTATACTTTCAGAATAGACCATGGCACCTAAGCCGAT
>JBGCDT010000526.1:0-6790 GCA_045105695.1 Saprospiraceae bacterium
CAAATTGACCTCTATTATTTATGAAAACACAATCCTCTAAAAGAAAACCAGCAGCATCGCTACCTCTTGGATAGAACGCTCCGCCAAAGTAGCCGTAGTTATTTTCAAAACGACAATTACGAACCGTCGGACCTCCATAGGCTAGGATTCCGCCAGCTCTTCGGTCATTGCCAGCACCATCAGCACCTTCTGAATTTCCGTTTTTCACAGTAATACCATCTATGATCGTCGCAGTAGTGATGGTATCTGTTAACCACATAACATGGTATGAGTTGTCTGTTTTGTTGATGCTAAAATCATCATCAACGTCGTCATCGTTATGATCTCCTGAGAGAATCGTTTCATTCGCAAACCAATCGCGTTCCGAGAGAATCGTTTCCGTTCCGTCAAAACCACCATACAATTCTAAATCATGAGGAAATTGAAAAAAGGAAGTATCTACGGGTAGACTCCCATCGGGTTTGTACACCCCTGCAGCTACCCAAAGTTGATCGCCTTCCGAAGTAGCGGCAATAGCAGCAGTCAGGTCCGTATAAGCATCTGCCCAGGAAGTCCCGTCATTTGCCCCGGTGGCATCTTGCTTGACATAGACTTGCGAAAAGCATAGCGTCGAAAAAGTAAAGGCTAGTAAAAGTGTGAATGTTTTTTTCATAACAACAAGGTTTAGAAAATTATTAAAAAAGCCCCTCAATACTCCCGTCCTCAAGGATATCTATTTTTTCAGAACTCGGAACTGATGGTAACCCAGGCATACGCATCATATCACCGGTAATCGGAACGACAAAACCTGCTCCCGCAGCAATTTCAATTTCGCGAACATGCAAAGTGAAGCCCGTCGGACGACCAATCAACTTTGGATTATCGGACAGAGATTTTTGGGTCTTCGCAATACAAACCGGAAGTTCGTTTAACCCTAGGCGATCTATTCGTCGAAGATTCATCTGAGCTTTAGACGAATACTCTACATCCTTAGCGCCATACACTTTTTGAGCAACAGCTAGGATTTTATCTTTGATGGGTTCAGACCATTTATACATCGGTGTAAATGTATTGTTAGAACTTTCTACCGCTTTAACAACAGCGTGCGCTAAGTCCTCAGCTCCTTTGCCACCATCTGCCCAAACATTTGCGATAACAGCAGAAACGCCTAACTCTTCACAGCGCTTTTGCACAACGGAAATTTCTTCTTCTGTATCAGAAACAAAGCGATTAATAGCCACAACTGGCTGTAAACCAAACTGTTTTACATTTTCAATATGCTTCTCTAAATTCACTAAGCCCTTTTCAACTGAGGTCGCATCAGCTTCTTTTAAGTTTTTTAAATCTGCTCCGCCATGATATTTCAATGCTCGAATGGTAGCAACGAGTACAACTGCTTTTGGCGAAAGCCCTGCGGACTGACATTTTATATCTAAAAACTTTTCAGCTCCTAGATCAGCACCGAAACCAGCTTCCGTTACGACATAATTGGAGAGAGACATTCCCATACGAGTTGCAATCACAGAGTTAGTCCCCTGAGCGATATTGGCGAATGGCCCGCCGTGAATAATGGCTGGAGTTCCTTCTATGGTTTGCACTAAATTAGGTTGGATTGCATCTTTTAATAATGCAGCCATTGCGCCATCAGCATTAAGGTCGCGAGCATAGATTGGATCTCTATCAGCTGTAAATCCGACGAGGATATTTCCCAGTCGTTTTTTTAAATCTGCTCGGTCATTTGCTAGACATAGTATCGCCATGATTTCAGAAGCCGCAGTAATGTCGAAACCTGTTTCTCTAGGGATTCCAGAGCCTATACCCCCTAAGCCAACAACGATATTTCGTAGAGACCGGTCATTCATGTCCATGACTCTTTTCCAGATGATTCTTCTAGGGTCAAGGCCAACAGAACGGGTTTTACTTTGTAGGTTATTATCAATCAGTGCTGCTAGTAAGTTATGTGCTTTTTCTACAGCGGAGAAGTCGCCAGTGAAATGCAGATTGATGTCTTCCATTGGAAGTACCTGCGAGTAACCACCACCAGCAGCACCTCCTTTGATACCGAAGACGGGACCCAATGAAGGTTCACGTAAGACTACTGTTGTCTGTTTGCCAATTCGATTCAACCCTTGTGTCAAACCGATAGACATAGTCGT
The DNA here is from genome assembly GCA_045105695.1 of Saprospiraceae bacterium. Taxonomy (GTDB): domain Bacteria; phylum Bacteroidota; class Bacteroidia; order Chitinophagales; family Saprospiraceae; genus CALGLS01. Next base: position 2,136 of record JBGCDT010000526.1, read on the forward strand.
TTTTCCTTCTCCGGCAGGAGTAGGAGAGATGGCTGAAACTAAGATTAGATTGGATTGATCGACTTTGGATTTGTCGATTAATTTGAGTGGTAATTTAGCTTTGTACTTACCGTACATTTCAAGATCGTCTTCAGAAACATTGAGTTGTTTAGCGATCTTGGTGATATGATGAAGTGTTGCTTTTTTAGCAATTTCGATGTCCGTCATTGAGTGTCGTTTTGTTAAATGGTTATGAGCTGGAAAGGTAGGAAAAGTTTTTGAATCCTAATATTCGAGAAGCGACCTTTCGGACTAAGCTCTTAAGCACACGGCTGCTCAATGATTTGCAACTCCTTGTTATTTATTTGAAGGGTATTGCTACTAATGAATAAAGTCTCTGCCACTTGTTTAAAGAGTAATTGAAAAACAGATTCATTAGACTGATGTACAGAAATCGTGGTAATTTTAAAAGGGATGTTCGTTCTATGAATTGTAACTCACATCAAATTAATGATTGGTCAGAATCTAAAGTAGATCGTCATGGACAATTCAAAGCCACCAAGTTTCATCAAATCCGAAAAAGTCTGAGAGTCTTCATCTGGAAATCCACCGACAAGTACAGCGTCTTTATCTGACAAAGGAATACCGTATCCAGTGGCGAATACGAAACCTATTTTATCTAGTTTTATAACGTAGCCTCCTCTTAGGAAAACAGCTCTATTGGAAGGGATGTCATATAAACTTTCTCCATTCCCTGTATCAACAGTTAGCTCTTCAACACCACTTGTAGAGACGTAATTAAAACCTAAAAATGGAGTAGTCTGTCCAGTCTTAAATAAATATCGCACACCCAAGCCACCTCTAAGTCCTGACAAACTAAGCCCACCTCCGACGGTAATATCTAGTTTTTGCATCGGAGCGTAACTGTATTGAATCCCAAATCCATAAGGTGCTCCCCATCCACCAGAAAGGCCAATGGCTGATTTTCGAATTTTATCATCTTGAGCAGAAATATTTAAGGTAAAGCAAAGCGCAATTACGAGGAAGGTTAATTTCTTTAGCATAGCTTTTTTGTGTTTTATTGAAAATGTGTGATCAGACTGACCTAGTTCAATAGGAACTTATAAAAATGAAATGGTAAATATAGTTTTTTCATTTAGTCAGAAGTAATTTAGTAAATGCTTATTGTATTCTTCTTTGCTCTTCCTCCGAACCGGTCGATCTTCTCCGTTTTCCCTTGACCGTCGCCTTTCCAAAATTCATAGCATAGCTTAAAGTAACTATCCGCGTCTCTATCCCAACGACTAAATCACTATTCAAATTAAACTCAGGAATATTAGTGTTCGACTTCCAAATATTCGTTTCAAAAAGGTCTGTATAATTCAAACGAAGCGAACCATTTCTAAATCGCTTTTGCAAACCAATGTTTAAAAATCCTCTAGGCTTCACTTCCAGCAAACCGTAGTAAGCTCTTGATTTATAATATCCGGAAACTTCCATAGCAAACTGATTCGGTAATGTAAAAGTATTGACCACATAAGCAGAAAAAGCTCTGGTATCTAAACTCACACTTTCTTGGTTTTCTTCGAAAAGAAGTCGTTCAAAAATACCCGAGAACTTACTTTGAATATTCCACCACTTTGTAGGCTGATAAGGGATGAGGACATTGATACTAGAGCTATGTTCTTTTCCTAAATTCAGGGTGGTGTAAAACTGCGTATTGGTTTCTGGATCAACCTCTGGCTGGTAGGTCGCAATCGGATCCTCACTGTAAGAATAGCTCATAGAAACCTGAACGGTTTTGAAGCGATAACTCGTTCTCAGATTATTAGAAATACCAGGTTGCAACTCAGGGTTTCCAATGAAAAAAGTAGTTGGATCGATAAAGGTCACAAAGGGAGCTAATTCATTAAACGCTGGACGAGAAATACGACGACTATAAGACAACTGCAATTGATTGTCTCCAATGGTCCTGGCAAGGAAAAAACTGGGAAAGAAATAGTCGTATTGTAAATCTAAAAAGTCAGGTTCGTCAGGAGTGCTCAGATGATAATCCGTGTATTCGTAGCGAAGACCGAAGTTGAATTTTGTTTTTTCATTCAGTTGATAATCCACTGATCCATAAGCAGCTGCGATGTTTTCTGAGAGTTCATAGTCCTGACTGAATTCATCCAGTTTTACGGAAGTACTGCCCGTAATTTCATTGGCAATTACGTTGTTTTCAAAGCGACTGCCAGTTCCTTTTGCTCCTAGTTGAAAACCAATTTTATCATTCAGCGTTTTGCTGTAGTCTACCTTTGAGGAAACATTTCTGATCGGTGTACTGCTATTCAATTGAACTTCAGATTCGGAAAGCAAATTTCTTTCTCCATCCAAAAAATCATTAAAGTAGCGCGAAGGGTTATCGTTTTCATAGCGCAGGTGGTCTATGTCAAAACTGATGCTTTCCCCTAGATTGAATTGGTGTTTTATGTTTAGATTTATTAAGCCATAAACGCGTTGGTATTCTTCTTCATTTAGATTCTCAATAACTTCGGTAACCTTTGTTTCATCACTAAATGTAGAAGTATTGTTAGAAGTGTTTTCGTTGTCTACATAAAAGCCAGAGGCGAGTAGGCCTACAATGGTTTTATCAGTGAGTTTGTAATCAAAGCCAATGTCTGCCGTGTTGCGAATGGTTTGTCCCTCTCGGTCATTTTCGGAATCTGTAATGATCAACTGATTCATCTGTTCCACTGTTCTGTTGAACAAATAAGTCTGTTGAGTAAAACGATGTCGGAAGGTATAAGTACCGTAGAGGTTTAGTCTTTCCGTTCTGTGATTGAGATTTATAGAAGCACCGTATTTTAATCTACGACCAAAGCCTATGTTGGCGGAGTAAGAACCATTGGTCCCAATCTCTTTATTCTCAATCATGATGATATTGATGACGCCACCATTCCCCTCTGCATCCAGATGGGCGGGAGGTGTTTCGTACAATTCGATTCGATCAATATTGCTAGCGTCCATACCGCGGAGCATGTCCATAATCGTACTGGTTGGCAGGCGACTGACTTTGCCATTTATCATCACTTGAACACCAGACTTGCCATTGATGCTGAGTACTTCATTGATCTCGTTGACTTCTACCCCGGGAGCGCGAGCGAGGACTTCCAGTCCATTCCCACCAGCAGAAGTGATACTGTTTTTGATATTAATAATCATGCGATCCATCCGCTGCTCGTAAAGTGGACGTAGTGCTGCAACGACTACCTCTTCTAACATTTCTTCGTCTTTGTTAAGCAAAATATTTTCAACCTGAAAATCAGTCTCCCCATTTATTTCAAAAGGTGCTGAGTAATTAGTCGTATATCCAATCATAGAAACGCCAATCAAATAGTTTCCTTCCTTTACTTGACTGATTTGATAAGAGCCAAGCTCGTTTGTAATGGCGCCTTTTACTAGGCTAGAATCGTTTTCTAACAATAGTAATACATTGGCGAAAGCAACGGTATCATCTGACGCAGCAGTTACTGAACCGGTGATGGTGGATTGGCTGTAAGCGAATTGACTGATGAAAAGAAAAAGTAAAGTTGCAATTCCCTTTTGGACTTGAACTGTTATTTCCTTAGTGGAAATAGGGTAGTGGATGAAGCGCGTTTGTTTCATGTTGACATAGTTTTGTAAGCAATGAGGGTCTTTACCAACTGCTTTGCCTCAGAGACAGCAGGGGGTGTAATTAATTTATGTCTATAATTTGGGGAGTGATTCAGAGCCAAGAACTTAGGTGTAGCGTTAGCTGCTTTTTAGGGAAAGGTAAGTAGTGATGTTCTTGAACACTGCTAATATATTGAAATGTTTTGGGATAGAAGAAGTTGTGAGACTTTATTTCTAGTAGATTTTAGAAATAGAGTTTTGTGATAACCTGGTTATCTAGAGTTGAGTAAATTAAAATGGATATTATTACTAATAGCTTTGAAGTAAAAAACCACCTTTGGTATTCCCAAAAGTGGTTTCTCGATTTAGTAGCGTTAAAAAAGTTTATTGAGTATAACTCGTTACTAAAGCCTTAGAATGATATAGAATTATTGTTTCGTAAGCACAGGTGCCTTCGCCCCACAACAATCGTTATCGTTATTATCAATAAATCCATCCATATCATTATCAATTCCGTCATTACAAATTTCATCGAAGCAATCAGTGAAGAGTTGAATATTATCTCCAATTAACCCGAATCCTGCTCTTCCTGCAACCGAACCATCTACTTGCTGCATCCCGTAAGTAATTGAAAATTGATTTACATCTGTATAAGTTAGCTTAAGTGAGCCTTCGGGGTCGGAACCTCCTTGAAGGGCAGTACCTGAAAATTCAATATTTCCTCCTATGAAGGAGGTGCTTATATTTGTTGGATCAGAGAGCGTATATCTAGCGATATTTGCCTGAGGAACTGTTATGTATTCCCGCCTATTACCTGCAGCTAAATCAATATCCTTAATCTCAATTTCAAAAGTGCTGCTAATGGGGGTTGTTGTCCCGGATTCAAATATTTCATACAGAATGGTCGAAGAAAATAAGGTGCCTGCCGCAATGTTTGCGAAAGGTAACATTACTCCACCACTAAGATTACCGTGTTGATCCAAACTACTAAGATTGGTCAGATTCGCTACCGTAGCACGAATATCTATGCTTTGATTTCC
>JBGCDT010000527.1:0-2874 GCA_045105695.1 Saprospiraceae bacterium
AAAAATACTTAAGGTACCATCTCCGAAGTATTGTAAAATCTCCCCTTGATAAAGCTTGTGTTGTTGGTCAAAAACTTTCCTATGATAATCTCTTACTTTTACCGCAGCTCGTTCATCTTTTTGCATCAGAGCGGTATAACCAACGATGTCAGTAAACATGACTGCAGCAAGGCGACGAACATTTTTGTTTTTCATTTTCTGTTTTCATTTTTGAACTGAGAACTAAAAGTAACTAAAAGATTACTAATCCAATTTTTTTAATTGTAACCACTTTATTGCCTCTTCTCTTGAATTGCAGATATTATGAACAATGTGCCTCTTGCTTTCGGCATCATTTGAATAAGCTACTACTAAAGCGACTTTTTTAAACTTTGTTAGACAAGGCTCTAAATCATAAAGCTGAGAGGTAAAAAGACTAAGAACTTTGCCTGACTCAAAGTCATAATTCCCAATATCAATAATTAGAAAATCATGTTTCTCGGCTTGTATTAATGCTGACTTCAGTCGAATGACTTCGTCAAATCCGATTGGGTTTTCCAGTTTTACTTCTAATAGATTCATATGGAGATGGTTTACATTTTAGTGTATTATTTCTTTTGAAATTAGTTATTTGAATAGAGATAGGGTGGGAGTGTTGTAGTTAGTAAGGTCGATCGCCCCCAGCGTTGTTTTTTGATTTAGTGGAAAAATAAATTCATCTCAGAGCCTATTTAAATTTTGTTGGTAGAAGCGAAATCACACAGGAATTGGTTCTGAGAAAATAATTTTTTTCTTTCATAGCCTTAGCTATGGGAGGCAAAAAATTATGCACTCAGGTTCAATTAATGTGTGATTGCAGCTTGACACATAAAATCTAAACAGGTTCTCAATAGATAAATTCTTTATATCACAAAGGAAGGAACTTTAGAAATTCTAATCGTTCGGGTTTATGAATCAGAACTGATTCATGAGGAAGAGCACTATTGTTTTTTGGTTAAGTTAGAATAGATTTTTTCAGAACCGTAGGCACTGAACCATTTAACTTTAGGATTGCAAATCAATTAAGAATAAAAAATCAACAGAGTTCATCGTTCTGCTTATCGCCTCTTCCGCCCAGAAAATTCCATCGCTTCTCCTTTTCCAAAACCATAGCTAAATCCAAAAGTAATGAAACGGCCTCTTTGTCGAAAACTGTAGATGTAAAAATCGCTGAGATCCGTTTCGCTTTCTCTAATTCGGGAAGCAAAAATATCTCTCACACTCAGATTTAAGACCCCACGACCTTTTAATATTTTTTTACGAAGCCCCAGGTCTGCAAATATATTTCTGGAAGTCTTGGCCTGGATAGTTCTTACTCTAGATTGATAATGCCCCGTGATTTCAAAATCAATACTGAAAGGGAATTTGATTTTTGATGTTACTTTAGAAGTCCATTGATCTCCGTTGAAATCAAAATTGGTATTGTCAAAGTCTCCCTGACGGTTGAAATAATTGTAATTAAAATCACCTTGGAAAGTGAGCTTTTTATTAGGGGAATATTTCGCATTAAGTTCAACACCCGTTGCGCGATTGGTTCCAATGTTCATTGGCGTAACCGTATTTACTTTATCTTCAAAAGTGCTTACTCGTTCTACGACATCAGTGGTGTAGCGATAAAAAACACTCATGTTAAAAGATGCTTCTCCAAGTATATAAATACTAGATACCTCATAAGAATCCGTAAATTCTGGTAATAAATCAGGGTTCCCTGTTCGGATAGAAAAAGTATTTCTGATATTGAAAAATGGATTTAAATCCCACAAGCGAGGTCTGAAAATTCTTCTCGAATAACCAGCTTGCAAAGAAAACGCGGGAGTCAATTTATAAGAAGAATGAAAGGTTGGGAAAAAATTGGTGAAGTTCTGATTGTTCGTTTCATTAGTATTGATAAGTAAGGTTCCGAGGTCTGTGTTCTCCATTCTTAAACCAAGTTTTACGCCCCATTTATCGGTTTCGTAAGCACCTGTTCCGTAAACCCCTAGGACCTTTTGATCGTATTCAAACACATTCGTTTGGCTAGGGTCGGATACCCATTCTCCATTGATGATGTCTTGTACTTCGAAATCATTACTCACTTGATTGGAGACATATTGCGCTCCTGTTTCCAAAGTTAGTTTATCAGAAAATGGTTTCGTGTAATCTACATTGAAAGTATATTTTCCCTCCTGAAATTCTGTTCTGGTTTTTTGATCATTAAAATCAACATTGCCAGAAATGGAAGTATGCGTAAAATCAGAAGATTGCGCTTTACCGAAAAAATTACCTAGCGCGCTCAACAACAAACTATGATCTTTATGCCCTTTGAGTTTGCTTTTGTATTGCAACTCATATCGGTATTTTGGATTGGTAGCCTCTGTGACTTCTGTTCGATTCCACTCACTGGTAATAGCGCCATTGGAATCTTTTGCCGTAAAAAAAGTAGACGAAGGCTGATCCTCCACCTCGTAAGCAAAACTTCCAGATAGGGTAAGTACATTGTTTTTATTGATGTGATAATCCGTTCCTAGAATTAAATTATAAAAAGTCTCGTTTCTAAATTCTTCTCCTTCAGAACTGACAAGACTGTTGTCAATCAAACTCTGATTGATGTTTTCATTATCACTTGGCAATTCCCGATAGCCGACTCCAATCTGACTAAACAAATTGAATTTCTCCGTTCTTCGATTCAGACTCAATCCAAAACTATGGTTGTGAGGAATACCAGTGTTAATGGTCGCAGAACCATTGATCCCTTTTCGCTCTTCCTTTTTGATGACAATATTGATAATCCCAGAGGTTCCCTCTGCATCGTATTTTGCGGAAGGGTTGGTAATGACTTCTATCTTTTCGATCATATCAGCGGTAATGGTTCCGAGG
>JBGCDT010000528.1:0-5516 GCA_045105695.1 Saprospiraceae bacterium
TTTTTGAGCCACTTGGGGTCATGGAGACGCGGGTCGCCCTTCATGGCCTCGAAGCGTTTGAAGACACTGCTCCAGAGGTTTTCGAGATAGTTTCGGCCTGTTCGTCGTTTTCTGCTGATGTACCGACTGCCGGGTTTGGCGTTGAGTTTTATGGTTACCAGTCCGGCGCCATCCTGTCCTCTATTTCTTTGCTTCTGCATGAGCAGTCGCATTTTGTTGAGGCCGTAGAGCGAGGTGCCATAGGTTTCTTCATAGTGGGAAAGTGGTTTCAATAATCGAACTAGTGCGATACCGCACTCATGCTTAATTTGATCACTCATGTAGGGTTAAATTATAAACAGGTTAGGAAGCTATCTAAAACTTCTATGATATAAATAACGGTACAAATCACTTCGCTTTTGAAAGATTTTGGACGTTTGTAGCATTTACTGCTAAGGTCATTTCTATAAAAGAAAAACAAATATAGATGGATTAATTGGCGTGACCAATTGGACAGTGTTTCTATTTTCAAATAAATGTTTGACAAAGGACAGTTCGTTAATATCAGCACTTCAATCAGTAGTCTCTATTCGTTTGTCGTCAATACTTTACGTTTAGATTCTATAGTATTATATACCCATTATGAAGTTGTTTGGGGCTTCATCTACCGGTTTAATCTTCTCAGCTCTTCGTTAGAAAGCCTCGTCGATACTACGGCATCGCCTACGTTTTCTGCCTCAATCTGAAAAAATTAATTCCGGCATATTCGCCCAAACAACTTCATGCTGGGTATACAAACTGAGAATTAGTTATTAACTTACATCAAAATGGATCAAGTGTGCATCTAAATAGTACATTCTGATTCAAAAATGTGCAAACAATATTTCTGACATTTAGTTTTAGAAATAACAACGATACCCTCAACCAACCAATGACAGCTACTTTCTAAATCAAAAAATTAGTCCTATGGCTTTAATGAGCTTTTTCAAAAGACCCCAACATCAGCGCTTTGAATACAATCCGAAGTATTACAATCCAAAACAAGAGGATCTAGAAGCTCGACTGCGCATTGCCAGGAATGCTAGAGAAGGAGATGCTGATGCCATTAAGTCTCGCATCTCTTCTGGTTTCAAAAAACGATATGCTAAGCAGAAGGGCTCCACAGGTGGTAAGCTCCTCCGTACAAATATGCTCCTCATTGCAATTATACTTATCCTTTTCGGTATGACATACGTCTTTCTTACCATATATTTGCCGGAGATTGTGCGGCTGGTGGAGTAAGGTGGGTGACTAAGGGTTGAATGAATTAATTTTGAAGGATTGAATATTCCTTCGATCTTTAAATCCGCGGAGCTTACGTGTTCAGCGCTATTCAATCTTTTAAAATTCAGCCCTTCAATATTAAAACAGAACTGAAACTGAGCGCAATTCAAAATTCAATCATTCAAAATTGATTTACAACCAATGTCCGATATCATAAAACTCCTTCCAGATGCCATTGCCAATCAGATCGCTGCTGGTGAAGTCATTCAGCGACCCGCCTCCGTGGTGAAAGAGCTGATGGAAAATGCTATTGACGCAGGAGCGGAGAACATAAAGTTGATTGTAAAAGATGCGGGGAAGACCTTGCTTCAAGTGATTGACGATGGCTGCGGAATGTCAGAGACGGATGCGCGGATGTGCTTCGAGCGACATGCGACTTCTAAGATTCAGGAGGCAAAAGATTTGTTTGCGATTCGTACGATGGGCTTCCGTGGAGAGGCGATGGCTTCTATAGCGGCGATTGCTCAGGTAGAATTAAAAACTAGAAAGCATGCAGATGAATTGGGCATCAGAATTCTGATCGAGGGCTCGGAAGTTGTCACTCAAGAACCTTGTCAGTGCGCAGCGGGAACGACCATTTCTGTAAAGAACCTATTTTATAATGTACCTGCTCGACGTAATTTTTTGAAATCAGATACGGTCGAGATGCGACACATCACCGATGAATTTCAGCGAGTAGCATTAGCCAACCCAGATTTATTTTTCTCTCTGCATCACAATGGCAATGAACTATATCATTTACCGAAAGGGAATGCTCGCCAACGAGTAGTCGCCATGTTTGGCAGCAGCTCCAATAAGAGTTTGGTCAAGGTGGAAGAAAATACAGATGTGGTCACCTTCAGCGGTTATGTCGGCAAACCCGATTTTGCGAAGAAGACCAGAGGCGATCAGTTTATGTTTGTCAACAATCGTTTCATCAAAAACCATCATTTGCATCATGCCATCGTTTCGGCTTATGATGAATCTTTGCAGAAAGGAATGCACCCTTTTTATGTTTTGTACTTGGATATTGATCCGTCGCGAATTGACATCAATGTGCATCCGACGAAGCAGGAAATAAAGTTTGATGACGATCGGTTGATTTATAATTATTTGAAAGTGGCGATTCGTCATGCGCTTGCACACCAGGCGGTTACGCCTATGTTAGACTTTGATCAAAATGTCAATTTCGCAAGTGGCTTTTCCTCCAAGCGTAACGCACCAAAGACGAACTCCGATGGCGGCACACCTTATACCTACAAATCTTCAGCAGCTAATAATCCAACTCCCGTTCCTAATCAGGCGAGCAACAAAGCCAACTGGAAAAAGCTGTACGACGGCTTAGAAGATTTTGACAAAGAGGATACTGCTCCTACGGAAAAAGAAACACCTGAAGGCGGGCCACAGGTAACTACCATCGGTAGTCAGTGGTCTGACAATTCTCCTTTGGACGATGCAGAAGGTTCTTTTTCTAAAGAAATAAAAAAACCTTATCAGGTTCACGGTAGCTACATTATCAATCAGATAAAATCAGGCTATGTGCTCATTCACCAACAAGCTGCTCACGAACGAATTTTGTTTGAACGTTATCTTTCCATTATAAAAAACAAAAAAGGTGTTTCTCAGAAAGAGATGTTTCCCATCAATATCAAAACTTCCATAGCTGATGCAGAAATTGTAAAAGCATTGTTACCAGAAATAAATGCAATGGGTTTTGACATGCAGGAGTTTGGTCAGAACGACTTCGTTATCCACGGCACGCCTGCCGATATGCCTAAGTTGGATCATCAGCAATTGGTAGACACCCTCGTTTATCAATACAAAGAAAACTTGGAAACCAATGCTCCCATTACGGAAAGCATTGCCAAATCTATGGCACGGGCTGGGGCCATCAAGAAAGGAAAACATATGACAGAGATGGAGATGCGGGAGATGATCGATCAGTTGTTTGCCTGCTCGAATCCTTATGCAAGTCCATTTGGGAAGAAGTGTTTTTTGACTTTTGAGTTGGAGGAGTTGGAGCGGAAGTTTTCTTAGATTTTAGTTTTTTGGAAGAGGAACTCGGATGACACAGATGATGCAGATTTTTTGGATTTGAAAAAGAACCTCGTTTTATGTTGCCTCTTCAATAAGTTGCTTGATTCCTCTACATCTCAAAAGATGTACTCTCTCATACATCCCCTTCTCGATCTCCCCCGTCGAATAAAGCTCTAATTTTTGGTACTTTTGTTCAACTTTATTTCCGTTCAGCTATTTAACTTTCACTATGTTTAGACTTACAGAAGTAACCAAGACATTGATCATTATGAACGTAATGGTTTTTCTTGCTGCCAATATTTTAAATGGAGCTATTGATCAGTATCTTATTTTATTCTATCCAACATTAGAAGAATTCAAACCTGTTCAGCTTGTAACGAGTATGTTTATGCATGCTGATTTAGGCCACCTATTTTTCAATATGTTTGGTTTGTTTATATTCGGCCCTAAGCTAGAAAGCTTGTGGGGAGCTAGAAAATTTCTGTTTTATTATTTGTTTTGTGGATTTGGTGCTTTGATTCTGTATCTAATAGTAAACACAATTGAAATTAAATATTTTGGAGGAGAAGCCGGCGCCTTAGTCGGTGCTTCGGGGGCAATCTTCGGGGTGATGGCAGCGTATGGATTAAAATTTCCTAATGAAACTTTACAGCTTATTTTTCCTCCAATATCTGTAAGAGCTGTATACTTAGTACTTACGCTGATGAGTATCGATATATTATTTGGATTCAGAATGGCTAACACTGGAATAGCACATTTTGCACACATAGGAGGAGCAGTATTTGGTTTTTTCCTTATGGAATACTGGGATAAATTCGGTTCTAAATTATAATATCCAATTTTACCAAAGCACTAAGAAACATGAGCCCCTTCCGTCTCGTTAGGGACAGGGAAAGCTTGCTGAATTACTTGTAAATACAGCCTTTAGTCTTTAACTTTGAAACTGCTCCGCGCTTTTATTTCGGAGCTGCTTAAATCGCAAATCAATTTATGTTAACTTCAATTTGGGAAGATGTCAAGCGGCAGTTTAGTCATGGCAATACGATCACTCGACTGATCATTGTCAATATAGCGGTCTATATTGTAGTCAACATCGTTTATGTTCTCTTCTCGCATGGCCAGGTGGATAGTGCATACACTACATTCATTCACTGGTTAGCTTTGTCCTCTGATCTAGTTTATATTCTGATACATCCTTGGACAATTCTGACTCATATGTTTCTACATGAGGGATTTATGCACATTCTGTGGAATATGCTGATCCTCTATTGGTTTGGAAGAATCATTGGTGACCTCCTACATAATCGAAGTGTGGTCTTGCCACTTTATCTCTTTGGGGGATTCATGGGTGCACTAGTATATTTTCTAACGGCCAATTTGTTACCTGCCTCTTATGGAATCGGAAGTTGGGCCTTGGGTGCCTCTGCTGGAGTGATGGCTATAGTTGTAGCTTCCGGTGTATTAGCTCCTGATTATTCTTTGCATTTGATTTTGATTGGGCCAGTTAAGCTGAAATTCATTGTTGCTGGTTTGATCTTTTTAGACATCGTTGGTACTACTGCTGGCAATACAAATACAGGAGGTGCCTTTGCGCACTTGGGTGGTGCTTTCATTGGTTGGCTTTTTATTTCTCAATTACAAAAAGGTAACGATATGTTTGCCCCCATCAATAGGCGACTGGATGGTATCTTTGGTTTCTTTAGTAATATCAGAAATGGTAGCTCTAAAAGATCAGGTTCCAAAGTTCGGTTGGCTTACAAGAAGAAAGGAGGCCGAAAAGGTAACGCCGCTTCTGACAAAGCGATAGATCTTTCTCATCAGGAAAAACTCGATGCTATTTTGGAAAAGATCAAAAAATCTAGCTACGAAAGTTTGACAGAGGAGGAGAAGGAATTTTTGTTTAAGGCAAGTAAGAAGTGAGAGGGAGATGAGGGTTGAAGAGAGAGATGAGGGTTGAAGGGGGAGAGAGGTGGAAGAGGGTTTCCTTCGGACTTTTCTATAGGAGATGAGGTAGATAGGATTGATGAGGCAGATAAGGTATTTTCTTGATTTGCTAACAATACTTCGTTTTAACGACTTCTGTGAGATTCTCCTCAGCCAAAAGCTAATTCAAAATTCTAGCTACTGAAAATCTAAAACCGAATAATAACTCCAGACTAAATACATGCTCAGCCGATTCAAGAATATATTTAAGTGGC
>JBGCDT010000529.1:0-6556 GCA_045105695.1 Saprospiraceae bacterium
CCAAGTAATGGAAACAATGTTGCAAAATCTAAATCTAAAACATCTGTGTAGACCGTTCCGTCCAATACCAATTCATACTCGCCTGGCATATTAGAGGCATCTGCTATTCCATAGATATTTGCGCAAGCTAACTCGTCATCAGGAGTAAAAACACAAGTCGGAGGATTACAAGCATAAGCCAACCCAGTCGGTAAACCAGTCACTCCAGAAAGAACAATACTATCAACATTTGCAGTAATTCCGCTTGCCATTATTTGTTCAGGTATTACAAAAGTCAAAGAGTAAGAATACCCTTGATTAATACAGGCACTTTCTTCAATACTTTTCGGATATACTCCAAAAGTGGAATCTGCATAAAACATATCAGGTTCACAGTTCTGAGCAGACAAGCTCAAGACAGAAAATAAGGCTACAAAACAAGTAAGTAAAATACGATTCATAATTTTAATTTTGATAAAACGGATAATTGTTAAGTTAAGTAATTGGCTGTGTAAAAGCTGTTGCAAGTTAGCCATTTTTTGTTCGCTCGAATAACGAATGAACTTCTAATTTTGTCTACTTTGCGGCAGCTGAACTGCAGGAGAACGATCACTATTTTTGAGATATTGTAGTATTTTCAAGGGAAACTACATTAAAGTTTTTAACATTTGAAAGCTATCAAAGCAGGAACAACTGCTCTGAAATTTTACTTACATTCGCAGCTGCAATAATATAATTTTGCACGGCGTTCCTTTTTCGTTTTGCACACACACCTTCAAGAGAGCATCTGATTTCAGTTCACTAAAACCGTTTATCTAAAGTATTCGACTATGAAGAAAATGCTAACCCTCTTCTTTTGCTCTTTCTTATTTTCCAATTTTTCCTCCGCTCAAAACAGTACTCTTACAGGTGTTGTTCAAGATGCACAAACTGGCGAAGGACTCATTTCCGTTACCGTAAAATCCGGCGCCGTAGGTACCGTCACTGATTTTAACGGAGCTTATAACCTCAACATTCCACCCGGCGAACATACCATCGAATTCAGCTACGTTGGTTTCGAAACCATTTCCCAAAAGGTAATTTTAAAAGCGGAGGAGACTCAGGTCCTAGACATCAAACTAGGAGAGTCCGCTACCCTACTTCAGACAGCAACGGTTTCCAGTAGTAAGTTCGAAAAACCGCTGGGCGAAGTAACTGTTTCTCTCGAAGTCCTAAAATCAGACTTGATTGCTAACACTAATGCTACAAATATTAATCAGCCGCTACAAAAAGTCAGTGGCGTAAATATCGTTGGCGGACAAGCCAATATTCGAGGCGGCTCTGGCTGGTCATATGGAGCGGGGAGCCGTGTGCTTTTATTGATTGATGACATCCCAGCTTTGCAGGCTGATGCAGGTTTTCCAAATTGGGTAGACATCCCTGTAGAGAATATCGCTCAGGTAGAGATCGTCAAAGGAGCGGCTTCTGCCCTATACGGTTCTTCTGCCATGAACGGAATTATCAATATCAAAACGGCTTACGCAACTTCAGAACCGTTTACGCAAGTTTCTACTTTTTACAAACATTATAATGATCCGAAGAGAGAAGAACTGAATTGGTGGGATTCTGAAAACACCATTTATGATTATGATGAGGATGACAACATCATTGATTCTACAAAATATTCGCCTTCTGTTTTTGGAGGAGAGAAAGGTTATAATCGTCCTGGGCAATTAGGGCTCAGTGTCGCTCATCGCCAAAAGTTGGGAAAGACAGATTTAATTTTGGGTGGTTATGGTTTGTTGAATGAAAGTCCACGACGTGGGGTGTATTCTAACTACGGTCGCTTCAACGCAGGGATCAAGCATCGGATGAATGATAAAATCTCTTTTGGTTTCAATAGTATTTTTAATAGAGGAGTTGGTCGCTCCGCTTTCTATTGGAAACAACTTCCTGAGGAAAGAACAAACCCAGCCAGTTACGAAGCTGATCAAATTGCGTTTTCCAATAGCAATCGTTTTCGATTCACCATTGACCCCTATTTCACCTACTATGGTAAAAACGGAACGCAACATAAAATACTCACTCGCTACTACGGCATCATCAATAAAAATGACAACAGCCAAGGGAATACTTCTCAGTTGTATTATACAGAGTATCAATTTATGAAAAGGTGGGAAGAGCTCAATTTGAACCTCACTGCCGGCGTGGTTGGGACCTGGACGAATGTAGATGCGGACTTGTACAATGGAGTTTACAACTCTGCTAATTACGCCACTTATTTACAACTGGATAAAAAATTCGGCGAACGATGGAACGCTTCTTTGGGCGCACGTTATGAATATAATGAGCTAAGGAATCCAGATTTTGTTCATGAAGAAAAAGTTATTTTCGATGCTGGAAAAACGACTGACGACAAACCTGTTTTCAGAGCTGGCCTGAATTTCCAAGCTGCTGAATTTACTTTTCTTAGAGCTTCCTGGGGACAAGGTTATCGCTTCCCAGTATTAGCTGAAAAATTTATTTTGACGCAAGCAGGAGGACTGGCAATTATCCCTAACCCTGATCTTCAACCGGAGACGGGATGGAGTACGGAGTTTGGAATTAAGCAAGGTTTTAAAATTGGCCGTTTCAATGGTTACGTAGATGCTGCCGTCTTCAGAAGCGACTATCAGGGGATGATGGAATTTGGTTTTGTACTGGATACCGTCTTCTTGATAAATGGACTACCACTCGCTTTCAAATCTGACAACGTAGGAAACACTACAATCACCGGAGTTGATTTCAGTCTTGCTGGACAGGGCAAAACTGGTCCCGTAACTACTTCTTTGCTCGCCGGTTATACTTATATCAAACCTAAATATTCCAACTGGGAAGAAATCAAAGAGAAAAAAGTAAGCACTGCCGATTTCAATGTTTTGAAATATCGCTCTCGTCATTCTGTGAAGTTTGATATTGAATCTCAGTATAAAATCTTCAGTCTTGGCTTCTCTACGTTATACAACAGTAAAATTGAAGCGATTGATCCTCTCTTGGGAGGTATTGCGCGTATTGGTGAATACATGGCAACGGAACAGCAGGATGGATATACTCGAATGGACATTCGTTTTGCAGTGCGTCCGACGGAGCATTTGAAGGTTTCCTTGCTAAGTGAGAATATATTGAACAGTGAATATTCGGTGCGGCCCGGGTTGTTGGAAGGACCTCGGAGCTATACGGTTCGGTTGGATTATACTTTATAAAAGGGTGGAGAGGGTTGACGGGTGACAGGTAGAAGAGGGTTTCCTTCGGACATGGCCCTTTTGGATGGGATATACTATTTCTATAGGGTTCGGTGCTGGGGCGGCCCTTTGTAATTGTATTGTTATAAAATCATTTGATCATATTGCCGTGGCTATGCCACTATAAAATTTTACGCGGCTATGCCGCTATAGATATTTCGTGGCTATGCCACTTTTATTTTTTGGCAATTAGGATTAGGCGATCAGAGTTGTTCTTTTTAAAGGCTTTGAAATCATAGTTGCCGTAGATGGCTGTGATTTCAAGGCCTGCTTTTTTAAATAGCTTTTGTAAATCCTTTTTTGTGAATGCTCTTACGCGTTCTTCAAAAGCGTATTTCTTTCCCTTGTCGGTAAATTTTATTTTCTTGACGATGTAGCCGTCTTTTACTTTTCTGCTGAGTTTGAATTTTATTCCATCGATTGTTTTCTGCTCACGCTGCTTCATATTTGCGATGGCTTTGTGGACATTTAGGAAGTCCATTACGAACTGGCCATCTTTACGTAATCCTATTGTTATATTTTCTAAAGTTTGGAGGTGATCTTCATCGTTTTCAAAATAACCGAAGCTGGTGAAGGCATTGATGATGAGGTGGAAGTGCTTCTTCTTGTAGACTTCGCGCATGTCGTGGACATCGAATTTCAGCTTCTTAGTTTCAAACTTTTTGGCATGTGCAATGCTTTGTGGAGAGAGGTCAACGCCGGTTACTTTGTAGCCTTTTTCGGCAAGGTAGATGGAATGGCGTCCTTTGCCGCAGGCGAGATCTAGGAGTCGGTCTGATTTTTTAGGAGCTAGTTTTTCTATGAGGTTGTCGAGGAAGCGCTGGGCTTCTGAGTAGTCTCTGTTCTTGTAGAGGGTGTGGTAGTAGGAAGTATCGAACCAGGAGGCGTACCATTTTTTCTGTGGCATTGTTGAATTTGTTTTTTGTTTTGACTGGGGTAAAGGTAGGGAAAAGAATTTTTTGATTTTAGTGGATTTTTTTTGGGTAGAAAACTTATAAATGTATAGTTAGGTATGTTATTTCATAAAGAAATGAGGTAGTGACGACCCGGCCAGAGCCCTACAGTATAGGATGTAACGACTTGCAAAGTCGATGCGAGTTGTTCAAGATTCCTATGTTCTTTTGAACGACAACAAAAAGTTTGCAGCCCAAGTCAAGTGGACTGCAAACTGCCGGATAATGGTATTTAAGCAGGTGTTCATTTTTTTATACGAAAAATGTACACCTCTTCACTTAAGTAAATAGGTTTTTAATAAAGAATCGACTGCATCGCATGTGCAGGAATGGTCAATGAAACCTCCCCATCCGCAGCGATAAATTTATACGTAATGGCCTGATCTGTTTTATTCATTACTACGGTAACGAACGATCCATTCTCGTTTCTAAAAGAGGTGCTTTCAATAGTACTTCTGCTCGTAGTTGTACTTATTCTACTAGCATTGGGTCTTATGAATTTTGAAAAGTGGCCGATGTAATAATAGGTAGGTGTATAGATTAATTCATTTGTAGTCAGGTCTGCGTGTATTGGGGCGAAGCACAAATTGTTGACATGATTTGGACCACCCGTTTCATCCAGTAGGATATTCCAATCCGTCCAGCCTACGGTTCCATTGTTGAAATCATTAATCATAGAGTTGCCATAACGCTCCGCATTAGACCATCTGTAGTAATGTGCTGCGCTAAATTTCTCCTGGCAACCTTCCGTGAATAGTAAGTTCTTAGTTGGAAATGATTCTTTGATATTTGCCAGATTTTCATATTTAGGATTCCCGCCCGTCCATACTTCGTACCAGTGAAAACCGATGCCCCAGGCATATTTAGCGGCTTCAGGGTCTTCAAAAATAGTATTGGCTCGATGGGAGATCAAGTCTCTATTGTGATCCCAAACTACAATTTTCTTATCGCTCATTCCAGCTTTTTCAAAGGTCGGCCCTAGGTTGTATTTCAAGAAGTCTCTTTCTTCACTAGCTGTATAAATACAGGACTCCCAGCGTTGGGTCGCCATTGGTTCGTTCTGAATGGTTACTCCCCAGACTGGTATTCCTTCCGCTTCATAAGCTTCAATAAATTTGACAAAATAGTTAGCCCAGGTTTGATAATGCTCTGGTAATAATTTACCTCCCTGAAGCATGTTTTTATTACTTTTCATAAAAGGAGGAGGACTCCATGGACTCGCGTAAAAAATCAGATCATTTCCTATTAAAGCAGTCGCTCTTTTTATCATCGGGATTCTAAACTTCCTGTCTTGCTTTATAGAAAAGGTTTTTAATTCCGCATCTCCTTCCTCAATATAGGTATGACTTTTTGAACTAAAATCACAACTATGAATACTCGTTCTTATAATGTTGTAATTAATTCCATTATTTCCGAAATAAGCATCCAGCAACTCTTCTTGTTTGTCTTGACTAAGTTTGGCAAACACCTCAGCTGAAGCATCCGTTATCGCCCCTCCAATACCTATGAAATTCTGGAATGTTTTTTTAGGATTTACAAAAACGGATATTTCTCCTTCTGTCGGTTGCCCTGTTTTTTTAAATAACAATTTATCTGTTTCCGTTAATCTTAGATCTGTATTTTCAGCAGTAGTAAAAACCTTAATTTTTTGACCGACGAAGGATTTAGTGTCACTCTGTTTAATTACAGCATTAGTGTTTTCTATTTTATCTTTTTTAAAAGTGGTGCAAGCATTAATTAAAAGAATTAATACTACAAATTTCATATATCTGCGATCCATAAATATTTTTTAAGTTGATTATTACTAATAATATCTGGAATACCATTAATCGGATAAATTCTAATCCTCAATTAAAAAGCTAACTAACATTCCACCTTCAATTTCATAATCAAAAGTATTTTCTTTGTATTCAAATTGAATATTTTGACTTTCACTTTTATGATTAAATGCAACAATTACGATTGTTCCATCAATATTTTTGAAAGCAACTTGAGAAATATCCTGACCTCTTGTATCAGGCGTTCTTATGCGTTTTGCATTTGGCTTTACGAATTTTGCCATATGGCCGAGCAGTACATATTCTTCGTTCTTTGTGATTGTCTTAGTAGCAGAATTAATTGTTACTACTCCTCTACAGTTATCACAGCCCCCGTTTTTGGGACCATCGTTTTCATCTAAAGCCAGATTCCAAAAAAGGATGGTTTTAGACCAATTTCGTGTTGCGCCCACTAATAAATTTTCAGTATTCCAGCTGAGGATATCAGCATAATTAGGAGCGAAATCACCGCCAGAACAGGCTGTAAAATAAATCCCCAAACCAGGATGTATATTCTGAACCTGAGTCATCGCCGAAACATCACCAG
>JBGCDT010000530.1:0-8118 GCA_045105695.1 Saprospiraceae bacterium
ATTTGAAAGGTAAAACAAAAAAGGAAATTAAAAATATGATTGATGACACAGAATCGATCTTACATGAGTTGGTGGAGAAACGTAAAATTAAGAAAGAGGTAAAAAAGCATCGAAAAACAAGTAAGGCGGAAAAAGAAAACAAGCTATAATATTGCATGTAATGGTCATATCCAACAATAGCTAGTCACACCACATATATTCCTAAAGCAAATGAAGAAGAATAAACACATAACAGTAATATCCCTACTTTGTCTTTGGATGAATTTTGGGTTTGGGCAATCTCAAAAGCCCTTTGATGAGCTTATTTCTACAACCAATGAATACATCGAAAAATACTCCAAGCTAAGTCCTTTCGGTTCCGATGAATTTATTCCACTAAAAAAATCTGGATTACCAAGAGATGTGATAAAACAGATTAAGGAACACCTTGAAGAATATGACGGATATTTAAAAGATTCTATCTCTGAATTTAATTTGCTTCTTGAATTTCAAGGTTTAATAGTAGAGAATATAACCAATATTATTTCGCACAAAAAATTCGAAGATAGTAGCATTGAGAAATTAATAAACCAGGATCTTGATTTATCTATTGTTGTCTCTGACGACAGAAAATTATTTAATTTTTCATTAGATGAAAAGACAGGTGGAACCTATAGAAGTCGAATTTCAATAACGCATTATACCGAAGATGAGGAATCACCAACGATAAAAAGTAGCGATGGCCCAGAAATAATAAATCAACATGGCGTTTTTGAAGGAGATGGTTTTAATGCCATATATTCTATAGACACTAAAGAAGGAACTAAATATGTGTTAGTAGGACATGTAAGAGGTTGTTCATATTGCTTTGAATCAAATATCATGTTAGTAAAACTTAATGATGGTATGTTCGAAGAAGATTTTTCCTATTCTGTTAATTCCAGAAGTTGGGAAGAAGGCATTAGTTATAACTCAAAGACTAAAGTAATTACAGTAGATTATATTACTGACGACTTAACAACCGATTGCGATTGTTCAAACTATGCTACATTAGACGAAGAAGAAAACTATTACTTAGATAATGATGACCCCGAACCAATGGTTAAAAGGTGTCATTGTACTTTTCAGTTTAATGACTTGAACTTTGAATTAGTTAAAGAAAGCTGGGAAAAAGTAAAAGAATAAAAAGGTACACAATTCGATATACGACTGTTCGACAAACTGAATACAATGCCAAGGAAACCGCTAGATCAAACTTGCAATTATTCAAGGATAAGTTAGAAGAAGTCTATGGTAGAGAAATGCAATTGGTTAACTACAGGGTATCGTGGAAAGATTATCCTTATTTAGGAGAAGGCAAAGAATCTATAGCTTTAACCTCGATGACTATACACGTATTAAATATTTTCAATTATCGAGAATTTAATTTTAAATGGGCAAGTAAACTAAACATCAAAGAAATTGGAATAGATGAAGAGGAGAATAATAAAATTTGGTATAAATCCGAAGAGGAAAAACAACGTGAAGATACTTCGGCTTATTTTATTTTCCCTTGGAGCATTAAAGCACTTTTTGATGTTGTTCGATACGGAAATGAAAAAGAAAAAAAAATAGCCTGTAATTACATTAATCAAATAATAGGTGAAATGGATTTATATGAAAGTTCAAACTCCAATTCATACTAGTTTAGAGGATTACTTCAAACATCATTTAAGTACATCTTGAATGATAAAGAATGAAACCTTAGCATTAAGAATTCTATCTCTATGAATCGGGGGTATATCGTAAGATACTAAGAAGTTAAAACCCATCACCTGAGAATCAAATACTTTCTTGGTCTCTAGGCAAAAGCTTTCAGTCTCTTCTCCCCCTTCCGATCAATCCTAAATCTTGCAGAACAAAATCCCCATCTTGCAGATCACAGACAAGGTTTCAAATAAAAAACCTCATATTTACAAACCTCAATGAAAAGATCAGCAATCATATTACTGCACGTTGCATATTGGCTGGCATATTTTGCTTTGGCAGCTATATCCATTGTAGCCATCAGTCAAACCGCTTCCATCACAGCAGAGGACATCGTTTTTTACAAGGGTGTCATTATCGGCATTGGTATCGTTCCAGCAATTTTTTCCTTTTATATTTTTTACTTCTTTCTGTTCCCTCACTATTTGCAGAAGAGAAAAATCCCTCAAGCCATTTTTTCGGGGATTCTGGTTTCTCTAAGCAGCTTTTTGGTAGCGGCCATCACCCTTAAGTTTACGGCAAACATGGGATGGAGCTGTTATGGAGAGTCTAATTACATCGCCATTCTGATCGTGTCTTTTCTGAGTTTATTACACGGTGTGGTCGCCTTTATTATTAGAGGCTTTATTACCTGGTACCAAGAAATCAAGTGGAAAGAAGAGCTCCAGCAAAAAAGTCATGAAATGGAACTAGCCGTGATCAAGTCTAAATTAGATCCACATTTCTTGTTCAACACGCTAAACAACATTGACATACTTATTATAAAAGATCCTGAGCAGGCCTCTGCCTATCTTAACAAGCTATCCGATATCATGCGTTTCATGCTTTTCGAAACCAAAACACAAAGTATTTCTTTAGACAAAGAATTGGAATACATTCGTAGATATATAGAACTCCAGAGAATCCGAACGACGAATGAGCAATACGTTCGTTTCGAAGTGATTGGAGATACCGCAAACAGGACAATAGCGCCATTGATTTTTATTCCGTTTATAGAAAATGCTTTTAAGCATACGAATAATAAGAAATTGAAAAACGCCATAACTATTGAAATAAATATCAATGGTCAATCCGTAAGCATGTACTGTAAAAACAAAATGGACCCAAGTAGAAAATCTATTATAGAGCGCAATGGTTTGGGGCACGAGTTGATCTCCAAAAGGCTTCGGTTGCTGTACCCTGAAAAACATTTATTGGACGTAAAAAAAGAAGAAAGGTCCTATGAAGTTAAATTGAAAATCAGCATATGAAAAAGTATAAATGCATCATCATCGAGGACGAGCCCCTAGCGATGGAACGAACAATGAACTTCGTACAAAAGGTACCTTTTCTGCAACTGACTGGTGTATTTGAAAATGCCTTGAGTGGACTTTCCCATTTAAACTCTAATAAAACGGATATCCTATTCCTTGATATTAATATGGATGAATTGTCAGGAATAGAATTATTGGAAAGCGCTGCTATCGAACCTGAGGTTATCATCACCACCGCTTATCAAGAGTATGCCCTTAAAGGCTACGAACTTAACGTAACGGATTATCTCCTGAAGCCATTCACATTTCAACGTTTTCTAAAAGCAGTTAATAAGGTTCAAAAGAAATTAGAAAAAGTAACTTTGCAAGTCGATCATATTTTCATAAAATCAGAAAATAAATTAGTGAAAGTCCTTTACGACGACGTACTCTATATCGAAGGAATGCGCGACTACAGAAGAATTTTTCTAAAGCAAGGAAACAGTATTATGACCTTGCAAAAATTCAGCGATTTGGAACAGCTCCTTCCTTCAGAAATTATTTGTAGGGTTCATAAATCTTACATGGTTTCTTTGAGCAAAATTAAAGACGTTGAAAAAAACAGCATTAGTATTGGCTCCAAGGCCATACCCGTTTCCGCTACTTATAAATCTTCTTTTTACTCCAGACTTAAAAATTAACTTGCAGATCATTTATCTGACTTTGCAGATCGATCAGACCACCTTGCCTATTACATCCTAATACGTCGACATCTTCTCCGACATTTGTTCTAAGAACAAATTTTTCATCCTTAAAAACGAGAAGATATGTTGACTGCTAACCAATATTTAAATAGAGCTGTAAAGTCATTGTTATACATCGGAATGATCGGCCAATTGGCCTTTGCGATTTACATCTTGATTCATTTCGGAGGAACAGCCATTCAAGGAAATTGGCAAGCCTGGACCGATTCCATGATACATGGTATAATTGAAGGTGACCTAATTGGAAACATTGCTTTGATCATCCACATCCTTCTTGCTTTCATTATCACAATAGGTGGCCCTCTCCAATTCTTCCCCTGGTTTCGTAGCAAAGGTCGCAGCTTCCATAAGTGGAATGGGCGAATCTATATCCTTACTGCTTTATTAATCAGTTTGGGCGCTTTGTTTATGATCTGGAATCGACCGGCAACAGTTGGAGGCGAATGGGGTCGAATCGCAACTTCAGGAAACGGTGTACTAATTATCTGGTTTTCGATTATGACCTGGAGAACGGGTGTTCAACGAAAATTCGAAGAACACAGGAAGTGGGCCATCAGAACTTTTGTGGTAGTCAGTGGCGTCTGGTTTTTTAGAATTGGATTTGGGACCTGGTTTCTAGTAACTGGGTTTACTGCACCAGGAGTTACAGAAGACCTTTCCGGTTGGTTTGATCGAACTTTGTACTTTGGATCATACTTAGGGCCCTTGCTTATTAGCGAAATCTATCTACAGGTAAAAGACGATAATAACATCCGCACTAAATGGAGTCTTGCTCTTTTTCTATTTGTGCTTTGTCCACTATTAGTTGGAGGCACCTTTATTACGATTAAAGTATTTTGGCTGGGGTAGAATTGAGTTAGTCAATAAGGAGTGCTTTCATCTCCTTATAATCTTTAAACACCGAATAGCATCTTAGGATAATTTCTTAACTTTGGAATGAACTAAGAGCATATTAGGAGTTTAATTATATGCCTTCAAAACACACTTTTCGGCTCTAAAATCAAAATCCAAACATGCTCTAAGCATTGACTTGAGGCACACCCTCATCGTTGGTACGTCATCTACACTGTCGTTCCATCTCATTAAAAACAAAAAAAGCAAACAAATAAATGAGCATATTTTTCAAAAAAATGAGAACACTAGGATTAAATAAAAAAAGCATTCTAAAATACCTTGTTTATGCCGTTGGAGAAATTGCGCTAATCATTATTGGGATCTTATTGGCGGTTAATATTGGCGACAGGATGACCAATAAAAAAAGCAATGTAATAAGGTGTCAATATTTAGAGGAACTTAAATTCACTTTTGAATACGATATAAAAGATGTTGAAGAAAACATTAGTGGCTTCGAAGAATGGAATCCAAAATTAAAAAAACTACTTATATCGATACAAAATAAAAATTTAACAAAACTTGATTCTATCGGTGACAAGATTCAAACAGCTACAGAATTCATATTCTTTGGTCAACGGAGCAAAACAAAAATTGAAGAATTAAAATATTCAAATATCAATTTAATTGAGAACAGAGAACTTAAAAATAGAATTTTACTATACCAAGACAGTGACGTAATGTCTTTAAGGAACCTAGAGAGGAGATACAACTTAGTTGATGAAGAACGAAGACAGTATTTCTCTAAGACCGTATTAATACCAGAATTCAAACTAGATAAACTGGAAAATGACAAACAGTTTTTCTCAGTAGTCTTTCAGAAATACAATCAAAACAAATTGATGAACATGAATTACAAAAACCTACTAGAGGAGCAATATGTAATAATAAAAATGATTGACGCTGAATTAGAGAAAGTATGCAGTACTAATTAAGAGCATGTTAGGAGTTTAATTATATGCCTTCAAAACATAATTTCTCCGCGCTATAATCAAAATCCAAACATGCTCTAAAAGAACGAAAGTGAAGATGGAACAACATACACCTACCAAGTAAAGCTACACGAGATCATCCACATAAAACGACTACGATGGAAAAACCAGAGACCAAAGAAAATCCAGCCTTTTTAGAGTATGTTTATAAGTTAAATGAAGGCATTGAGGTCATAGAGGCTCTAAGGCTAAGCATGAACGAAATCAACAACATTGATGTCGATCAATTAAACAGAATTGGTTTGAAGACCTATGAAGAAGGCAAGTGGACCATTCCTACAATATTACAACACCTCATAGATTGGGAAAGGGTTTGGTGCTTTAGAGCTATAATTTTTGCTCGCAGAGAAGGAACCATTCCAGATGCACATGACCAAGAAATAATGAGCAAAAATTCAAATGCAGACGAGCGGACGATTGAACAGTTACTTAATGAACTTCGAGTGGTTCGCCAATCAACTATAATGATGTTCGAATCTTTTAATCAAAAAACACTTAAAACGAACTGTATCTTTTTTGAATACGAAATGCCCCTTTTTGCTATTGGACTCACAATTACAGCACATCAAATACATCATTTCAAGGTCCTAAAAGAAAGATATGCGCCATTAGATAAATCAACTTCAAATCTATAATTTTGTGGCGAACAATGTGTGCTGATCAAGTGTTCTAAACGCCGGTCTACTAGTACACTCACGCTACAAATAAAAACCAAAATGAAAGAATCAAGTAATATAAGTGAATATCATTTACATAAAGAAGAGCCCGCAAAACGACAGTTCGATTATTTCGATCTAGGGGAATATCTACAAAGAAACCTTGAACACAGCTCAAAACCACACTCTCACAGTTTCTATCAATTGATTTGGTTTCATTCCAACGAAGGTGCTCATTTTATTGATTTCAAATCAGTTGAGATCAAAAAAAATAGATTGTTTTTTATAGCGAAGAATCAGGTTCACTATTTCGAAAAAAGAAAAGATTACCAAGGCATCTTATTACACTTCAATGAATCATTTCTTCTTCAAAACGAAAAAGACATTGATTTTTACATTAATTATAACTTGTTCAACAACCTAAAAACTTCCTACTTTCAAATTCCAACAGATTTAATTGAATGTCTAACTAATTATATCATTCAGATAAAAAACGAATTAAACAATGTCCACTCTTTTGGACATGACTCTATTTTAACCAATGTTTTAAAATCTTTTTTAATTACCATTGAAAGAGAAAAAAGAAAGGAACCACAGGAAGGCATACTCCCTGCTCACTCCTTGTCTTTTCTAAAATTCAGGAACCTCCTAGAAGTAGGGTACTATAAGAACTGGACAGTCTCAAAGTATGCGGAAGAATTGAACATCACCACTAAAACGCTCAATAACATTATCAAATCAAAAACAGGAAAAACAGCTTCTGCCCTAATAAATGAAAGAATTATCTTAGAAGCAAAAAGAAGATTATGTCATACGGATTCTTTTGTAAATGAGATAGGTTTCCACTTAGGATTCCAGGATCCCTCTTACTTCGTTAAGTTCTTTAAAAAGCATGTAAATCTTACGCCCTCTGAATTTAGAAAGTCGATTTCCTAATATTACCATTTGAATTCCTTTTTGTCCATTTTATGGTCCTCTCCCCTGCGATACCTTTGTGTTATTAATTCATTAAAAAAACTTAACAATGAAAAGAGTATCAATTTTATCCCTATTCACATTTCTATTAATCGCTTTATTCACTTTAACATCTATGACTGTAGATAAGAAAAAAGAGACAGGTGCCTACTTAGAAATCACCCTTGACATCGAAGAAGACAACAGAATGAATGCAGGAGCTGTGTATGTTAAATACAAGAAACCTTTTTTAAAGCAGATCAATGGAGCCACCTCTAAAGAACTACTGTTAAGAGCTGACGACGTTCAAGTTCTTCATGGATTTGAAACAGAAGCTGAAGCGAAAGCTTATTTATCTTCTGAGTTATTTGAACAAGATGTAGTTCGTGAATTAAAACCATATCTTCAGTCAGCTCCAGAAATTAGAATATATTCTGTGTTTAAGAATTAACGGAAAGAGCGTTTTATGTTTTTAATTAGGAAGCACTTGTTTTGACGGACAAGTGCTTCCTTTGTTGTAACTTTAGTTTTGGAATTAAATCGACCGCTAACGAAGCTTGCAATGTGCTTCGCTATTTAATATTCAAAGCTATTTTAACAACAACAATTTATTCCGAATGAAAAACTCAATTCTGCTTTCCCTAATTATTTTTTTAATACTATCCTCCCCTGCTTGTCAAAAAGTTGTAGAATGTAATGGCTCAGGCTGCCTTGTCTTCGGTGGAATCATAACAGATGCCATCAACGGCAAACCGCTGAAAGATGCAGACATTACTGTTTATAAACACGAAGGGAGTGGCTTCTCACTTCGTCGATTGGTAGGCGAAGGAACTACAGGCAATGATGGAAGATATAATGTTACGTTCGATGGCACTGGCCATGAAACAAATGATGGAAGTTACTC
>JBGCDT010000531.1:0-3845 GCA_045105695.1 Saprospiraceae bacterium
AATCAATAACTGCCTTTATCTCAACCATGATCAGATCTTCCACAAAAAAGTCTACTCTGCGTGTTCCGATGTGATGACCTTTGTAACTAATTTGCATCTCATGTTCTCTGGAATAACTTATCCCTCTTGAGGTCATTTCTATGGCAAAGGCACGTTGGTAAATTGCTTCTTGGAAACCATTGCCTAGTTGATTGTGGACCTCCATTGCAGAGCCAATGATGTTGTAGGTGAGTTCTTTGTGTTTCATAGTATATTGTTTTGTGGTCTAGGGGATAAGACTCGGGGGATGTTTCGCGCATCCTATACTGTCTAAACCAGGATTTTTAAGATGGGTAGGATTTTCAGGATTTGATCGAACGTAATCTACGTGAAAATCCTATTAATCCATTTAATCCTGTAAATCCTGGTACTGACAGATGAGCAGGATTTTCAAGATTTATTCAAACACGTCCTACGTGAAAATCCTACTAATCCAATAATCCTGTGAATCCTGGTGCTGACAGTTAAGCAGAAATATCAAAACACTACAAACGCAAACCAAGAGAAAATCCTCTTCATCCTAAAATCCCGAAAATCCTGGTACTGACAACTAAGCCAACTCCAACGTCGCCTGATGATCCAACTCCCTAAAGTCCACCGCACTAACAGAGGAAACCCCCTGCTCCGGCATATACACCCCATAGATCACATCCACCGCAGCCATCGTTTGTTTGTTGTGGGTAACGATGATGAACTGAGAATCCTTAGAAAACTTACGGATGATCTTATTGAATTTTTCAATGTTCGCATCATCCAGTGGCGCATCGACCTCATCGAAAATACAGAAAGGTGCCGGCTTTAGAAGGTAGAGCGCAAAGAGCAGCGCTGTCGCCGTCAATGTCTTTTCTCCACCTGATAACTGAGAAATACTCACTGGTCGTTTTCCCTTAGGTTTAGCAGTAATCGTGATGGTAGATTCCAGTGGATTCTCTGGATCGTCAAGTACGAGGTCACAATCATCATCTTCCGTAAAGAGCGTACGGAAGGCTTCTATGAAATAGGTTCTGGCTTTGTTGAAAGATTCCATAAACTGCGTGGTGGCAGTCGTTTCTATTTCTTTGATGGTATCGAGTAGAGAGGCTTTGGCGTCGAGAATGTCTTGCCGTTGGTCATTGATGCCGTCGTAGCGTTCCTTCATTTCGTCGTAGGCTTCTACGGCCATTGGATTGATCTCTCCGTAGTTGTCAAGACGTGATTTTAGTTTATCAACTTTCTCCTGAAGTTCCTCTACTGGCAGGTCTGTAGACAGCTCTTGAGCCATTACTTCTTCTACCGTTATATTGAATTCAATTCGGAGCCGCTCCCCTATTGAAGCTAAGTCAAGTTTGAATTCGTTGAAGCGATCTTTCAGACTTTGAATCAATTGCTGTGCATCATTTCGCTTCTTGTTCATGCTGCGCAGACTGTCGTCAATCTGATTGATGTCTCCCCTTGCGGAGAAATAACTTTCCTCTGCTTTTGTGAGTTCCTTTGCTTTTACTTCTTTGTCTTCGTAAAGGCCAAAGAGGTTGTTTTGAATCTCTTCAATGTTTTTCTGAATCTCCACCAACTCCTGTGCTTCTTCTTCAATCGTTCGCTGATTGCGTTGGAGATTGTGCTTCGTTTCTTCTAGCTGTCGCTCAAAGAAGGAGAGTTCTCTCTGTTGTGAATTCACTTTGTTTTGATGACGAATGAATTCAATGTTCTTAGCATTGTAAGCTGCTGAAGCTGCTCCTAGCTCTTCTGCGATTTGGCGGAAGCTGCTGTCTTTTTCAGAAATGTTATTCTTTGCTTCATCGACCTGCGCTTGCTTTGTAAAAAACTGGCCGTCGATGTATTCGTTGTTTTTAACCAGCTCGTTTACTTCCTGCTCCACGGCAGATCGTCTACTGTTGGATTCATTAAGCATGGTTTCAATTCCTTCCAAACGAGTCATCAGAGAAACCTTTTTCTGTGCTTGCTGCTGGAATTGATTTCTAACTTCACTGATCTGCTTATTGGTAACTTTAGCTTTGAAATTTTCCAACTTAGCTCGTAAGTCAAAAAACTGAGAAGACAATTTCGTTTCTTCTTTTTCCAATTCTGCAATTTCCTTTTCCAGTAATTCCAGGTTCTTTTTACGACCAATTTTCTTACCCTCAAACAATCCAACAGAACCTCCAGACAAACTAAACTTGCGCTGAACCATTCTACCTGACTTCGATAAAAGTACAATGTCATCGTTCTCAATACTTCGATTGATGTCATCACTATCAGTCATCAAAGCACCTTCCAAAAGATAGCTAACCAACTTGCGATAAGCAGGCTCTGCATCAATGTATTCTGTAGCATGTTGTGTTCCAGGGATAAGGAATGTCTGTGCAGAGAAGTCTTTGAAAGCATCTAAAATAAAGAAGTTCGCTTTTCCTTTTTGTGCATTCGTAAGTAACTGGATCGCCGCAAAAGCATCGTCAATTGTTTCGACAACATAATAATTCAGGTAAGGCCCAAGGTAGTTTTCTATCGCTACTCGGTAATCTTCTTTGCAGTAAATGATATCTGAAAGCAAAGGAACCTCCGTATCTTTCCACTGCTTGTTTTTGCTTAGAAATTTAATGGATTCTGGAAAGCCTTCAAGATTTTCTACTAAGCTTTTGGTCAGTTTATATTCATTGCGTTTAGCGTCGAGCTTTCTATTGACTTCGCTTACGGTTTTGCGCAAAGCTTCCATCTGCTGCTCCGTTTGCTGAATGTCCGTTTGTCGTTGCGCCTCTTCTTCTTCCAACTGCTTCAATCTTTTTTCAGTGTGGTGCATTTCGTTGACCAAAACATTCAGCTGACCTTCTAGTTCTTTTACTTCGGAAGATTTATTAGTAATGGCTTCTTCACTCGCCTTTGTTTCTTTTGTGAAGTTTTCAATTCTACTGCTATTAATCGCTTTTGTTTTTTCCAATTCAAAAACAGCTCTTTCTAAAATTTGCTGTGTTTGAATGTACTCGTCAAGTTCTTCTTTCAGGTTACTGTGGCTGTCTTGGATATTCTTGAGTTTGATCTCTTCATCGTTGAGTTCGTCCTCTAGTTGGCCTTCCATCTGCTTGTCTTCTTGCAGTTGTTGTCCAACAGTTTCTATGCTGTTTTGCAAGGTTTCGATACGAGCTTGGTAAGACTTTATTTCCTCGCTCAGCTTCACTTGGTTCTGTGCGATGAAGTTGTTCTTCTGCTCCAAAATCTTTTTGTCGTTTTCCATATTACGGATACGACCGACAAGTTCATTTACTTCGCGTTGCTTATTAGAAAGTTCTTTTTCTTTATCTAGATTCAGTTTTTTATCAGATTCCAATTTAGCTTCCAGCTGAGAAGCATCAATTTCTAACTGTCTGAATTTATCTTCCTCCTGGTTGATTTTAGTTTTCAATTCAGAGTGTGTTCCCTTGAAACCTTTCAATTTGTGATTGGCTAAATCAATGCTGAACGTTTTATAATCTGCTTTGAAATTATAGAATTTGCGGGCACGCTTCGCCTGCTTCTCTAAAGTTTTCAACTGTCCTTCTAATTCAAAAAGTAGATCCTCAATTCTATCCAAATCCTCAGAAGTATTCTTCAGTTTGTTAAGCGTTTCGTGCTTCCGTTTTTTGTATTTGGAAATACCGGAAGCCTGCTCGAACATCTTTCGACGGGCATTATTTTTATCCTGTAGAATATCATCAACCATCCCAAGTGCGATAATCGCATAGGAGTTGGAACCAATCCCAGTGTCCAAAAACAGACTTCGGATATCCTTCAAACGACATTGTACATTATTGAGTCGGTATTCGCTTTCCCCCGTTCGGTAAAGGATACGGCTGATG
>JBGCDT010000532.1:0-2511 GCA_045105695.1 Saprospiraceae bacterium
TTGCCAGTTGACTGATAGTGCCTTTACCGAAGATGGCTTTAACTGGATTGTGGTAGGTGAAGTTGTTAAACATGATTTTTTACTGTTTTGTAGATTAACAAGACTTCATGTAAA
Source organism: Saprospiraceae bacterium (assembly GCA_045105695.1). Lineage (GTDB taxonomy): Bacteria > Bacteroidota > Bacteroidia > Chitinophagales > Saprospiraceae > CALGLS01. The sequence continues at coordinate 115 of JBGCDT010000532.1, forward strand.
ACAGTTTGGCTTTGTTATATTCTATTCTGTACTTTTAGATGACCAATTAAAACTCATGACCTACTGCCAATTTTGTAAAGACCTTCCCGCTGATAACCCCAACAAGTATTACCACGACAAAGAATATGGTTTCCCGTTGGATAATGACAATGACCTTTTCAATCGGCTAGTATTAGAGATTAACCAAGCAGGCCTGTCATGGAATACTATATTGAACAAGCGTTACAATTTTGAAGAAGCATTTGATCAATTCAATATTCAAAAAGTAGCCAATTACACTGAAGAAGATAGAGTTAGGCTTCTAAGTAATGCGGGGATAATTAGAAACAAACTCAAAATTAACGCCGCCATATATAACGCAAATGCTATTTTAAAGCTTCAGGAATCTCATAGCAGTTTTCACAACTGGATCCTCTCTCATGGAGAAAACGACATGAAAGATTGGGTTAAAATCTTCAAAAAACCTTTCAAATTCGTGGGCGGTGAGATCGTAAAAGAGTTTCTCCAAAGCACAGGGTATATTGAAACACCTCACGATAAGGATTGTCCTGTTTATGCAGAGATCAAAGCTTTAAAGCCTAAGCAATAGAACCTTGTGGTCTCTAAACCATTTTCATTGATTGATACTTTTCTTGAAAGTACTTTAAACGTCTTCTTGGTATAGGTATACTCCGCCCATTTCGTAAAACGGCGAAAGAAGTTGCGTTAGCTGATTCTACTTTTTCTAAGTAGTCTCTGCTCACCAAAATAGACCGATTTACACGTAGGAATTGCCTCATATCTAAATATTGTAAATGGTATTTGAGGGTATAGCCCGACACTATCGTGGAACCACTTTTTAAATGAAAAATTGAATAATTCTCTGCGGCTTCCACAAATAGTATTCGACTTATATCGGCTATTTCTTTAAATATTTTAGGTGTTTTCATGGCTACAAAATTTCGCTATACTGACTCTAACATAACTGTCGAATTTTAATCAAAAGAAAAAAAGGGCTGAAAATGCTTCTAGTTGATTTGAACTCAGCCTGACTAGTGCTGTTAGATATTTCAACAGTAAAAAGACTGCCACAAAAAGTAGCAGTGTTTTTTCTGATTTCTAATTAATTACCTACAAAAGCTCTCACCTCCACAACTGCAGTTTTGCTTGCTGAATTTCCAGAGGGGTCCGTTAACGTAAGCGTTACATTATGAAATCCAATGTCCTCAGTTGAAAACTGCTCCTTTGACAAAGTTTTTTCAGCTACCTGACATTGATCATAGGATCCATTATCTATATCCGAAGGCAAGAGTGTTAAGAATCCTTCTTCATTCAGAAAAACAACTGCATTTTTTACCAAAACTATAGGCGGATTTTCATCTACTACTTCCAATCTAAAATCACAAGTAACCTCATACCCATAGGAATCTTTTACTGTTAACTCCAAGTCATGAATACCTAAGCCATAAGGACCTGGATTATCTAAAGTATAGGTTAATTCATCCCCATTAGGATCCGTAGTTCCAAAACCAGTTGCCTCAGCTGGGTAGATCAATTTACAGTCATTTCCTACAGGTACAGGAAGAGCCTGATCTGTACATACAACTATAGGTGGGGCATTCATTTCTAAAACTTTTGACTCAGAATGAATAGGTGTATCAATATAAGGTAAAGCCAAAAATGGTGAAGGAGGTAATTGTACCCTTACAACCTCTATGACTTCAACTTCATAATTTTCGGCCAATGTTAAATTAGGAATTGTATAAGTTCGCAGGGCAGGGTTGATATCATCTATAAATTGGTCTTCTCCGGTAAGTGTTTTGTATTTGATTTGATATTTAGTAACGCTTACATTAGGAGGTAAGATTTTAAACTCTGATTCTTTCCAATCAACTTTTAATCCGTTAGAGAGGCCGTCCTGGGCTATCTTTGTCAACTGTACAGAACGGTAGTCAAGATTTGGTAGTGGTGTTGGGTCCACTAAACCATTGATACAAGGGCTTTCTACTTTCGCCTGAAAAGCACTACCAGCATCGGCTTCAAAACCAGGTAATAGGTCAATAGAATTTCCTGCTTGATAATTCACCCTTGCCCCATCTTTTATCGTGTTTATGGCAACAATAAAAGAAACTGCCTTTTCTTCCAAGACACTTTCAATTGGAACTACATTCACAATAGCCATAATGTCTTGTGAGGTAGTCATTCCTAAGCTTGCGGGCTCTGAAGTAGCTAAGCATCCTCTATAATTTGCTACGCATTTATAACGAGAACCTCCGTAACTAACTTCTGGAAATTTCAAACTTAAATTTTTCGTATCTGCTCCTGAATATAAATCATTATTAACAACAGCAGTATACTCTTCGCCACCAGAATTAACAAACCATTGGTATGTAGCCTCATCATTTTTATTACTATTGA
>JBGCDT010000533.1:0-8806 GCA_045105695.1 Saprospiraceae bacterium
ATCAAAGGCGTCAATCGTCACGAGCATGACCCTAGAACTGGCCACGTCATCTCAGAAGAAAAAATGCTGGAAGACATCCGCCTTTTCAAAGAGTTTAACATCAATGCCGTAAGAACTTCTCACTATCCAAACGATCCACGCTGGTATGAACTCTGTGATGAATACGGCATCTATGTTTGTGACGAAGCGAATATCGAATCTCATGGTATGTATTATCAATTAGACAAAACATTGGGGAATAATCCAGAATGGCGAGAAGCACATTTAGCCAGAATGCGAGGCGTAGTCGAAAGAGACAAAAACCATCCGTCTATCATCATGTGGTCCATGGGAAATGAAGCGGGTAATGGTACTAACTTCTACAGAGGTTACGAGTGGATTAAAGAACGAGATCCGAGTCGTCCGATTCAGTACGAGCGGGCTTTAGTAGGTTGGGGAAAGAAAGGTCGCTTTGAATGGAATACTGATTTTCTTTGTCCGATGTATCACTGGATTGATGCGCTGGAGGAGATGACGGAAGCACAGCCCAAGCGACCTGTGGTCCTTTGCGAGTATGCACATGCAATGGGAAATAGTGTAGGTAATCTGAAGGAATACTGGGACTACTTCTACAGTCATCCTCGAATGCAGGGCGGCTTTATTTGGGACTGGGTGGATCAGGCGATTTATAAAACCAACGAAGAAGGACAAACCTTTTTTGCTTACGGAGGAGACTTCGGACCAGAGGATGTTTTTAGTGATAATAATTTTCTTTGTAATGGGTTGGTGATGCCGGATCGCAAGCCAAATCCACACTTCTGGGAAGTCAAAAAAGTATATCAAAATATTGATATCGAAGTAAAAGACTGGCTGGAAGCAGAGTTTATTATTACCAACCGTTTTCAATTTAAAGATCTAAAAGATTATTACGTAAAGTATTCTTTAGTTGAAAATGGCAAAGTCGTTTCGATAGATACACTTATGGATTTAGATGTAGCTCCCAATAAATCTACTCTAGTAAAACTGCCCTTGTCTTACGCTACAAAAGAAGGAAAAGAATATTTTTTAAATTGTTCCTTTCGGCAAAAAGAGACTGATCTACTATTAGAAAAAAACCATGAGATCGCCTGGGAACAGATCGCACTTCCTATCGATGCCATTAAAAGCAATTTGATTCCTAACAATACTTCTACATTTACAACATCAGAAGAGGAAAACATCATACTTCTAAAGAATCAAAATTGTGAAATCACTTTTTCAAAAACAGAAGGTGGAATTAGTAGTTATATTAGTAACGGAGAAGCATTGTTAGAAAAATCCCTAGTTCCTGATTTTTGGAGGCCCGCCACTGACAACGACTTTGGCGCAAAGCTCCCTGAGAAACTCAATATTTGGCAACAGGCCTGGGAGAATAGGAAGCTAGATAAAATAGATATAATCCCTACCGAGGGGAAAGTTGAAATAACCATAGATCATTTGCTTTTAAACGGAGACGCCAGATACACTACTCATTATGAGGTATTTGAAGACGGAACAGTCCTCGTAGAAAATAAATTCGAGGTACTTTCAGGAGAACACCCCATGCTTCCAAAATTCGGAATGCAGATGAGTTTACCAAAACAATACGATCAACTTTACTGGTACGGAAGGGGTCCTTTTGAATCTTACTGGGATAGAAAAACGGCTGCTAATATTGGTTTGTACAAAAGCTCCGTCGAAGATCAATTTCATCCTTACGTTCGTCCACAAGAAACGGGTAACAAGACCGACGTTCGTTGGATGTCTCTCCGAAATAAAAAAGGAAATGGTCTATTGGTCATCGCCGATCAACCACTAAACATGAACGCCCTTAATTTTACAACAAAACAATTACACCCTGCAAACGAAAAAGCACAGCATCACGCAGGCGAACTCATTCCTTCCGACGAAGTTGTTCTAAATATTGATTTACAACAAATGGGTGTTGGTGGAAATGACAGCTGGGGCGCATTGCCTTTAGAAAAATACAGATTGCCTTATTTGGATTACAGTTATCGATTTATTCTAAAACCAATAAGTAATACCGACAAAGAAGAGGAGCTTGGAATGAGTTGGTTCAAATAAACTACTGCGCTCGTTTCCAGATCAACTCTGGTATCTCTTGATTCTGTTCGATGATACCTGCTACCTTCAGATGGTACAAAACACTCTTTACCATCTTGTCACTCACCCAGCCGTGAATGGCCCAGCCGGTGCTGTGATACCAACGGGCAACATCTTCTGGTTTTTGGTCATAACGCTCGCTAACCATAGCAATGGCTTCCTTATCGTCTGACTGCATGAACAAATCACAACGGTCGTGCAAAGTTCTCAGGGTTCTAATGACCGCATCAGGTTCTTCCTCTAAAATACGATCTGTAGCTGCTACTACAAAGCAAGGCCAAGGCGTTCGGTATTCTCCGATACGTCGAAGCTGACCTTTATCTACGTAAGGTTTTGTAGTGAATTTTTCCCAGTAAAAAACATCTGATTCTAACTTATCTAAAGACTCTAAGGCACCTTCGAGGTTATTGATGACTTCGAATTGATCCTTGTCCAGCTGGTGTCCATTACTATTAGCGTCTACAATAGCCATAAGATGAGAACCAGAACCGAAGCGACTGATGGCGTATTTTTTATCAAACATCTCGGAGTAATGCTGGAGTGAATTATTCACGCCTGTGTGTACACCCCATGTCAATGGCGTCGTAACATATTCACTAATAATTTTGCTTGGGTTTCCTCTGATGATTTCAGTGGTGATTCCCTCTGTTAATAAAATGCACATATCTATCTCGTCATTCCGCAAGGCTTTAGTCATCTGTCCAGTCCCCCCTCTGAAGGTCGTCCATTCCAGATTTACGCCCCTTCCGGCAAATAACCCCTCTTCTATAGCGAGGTGTATTGGCAAGTTGAAATGTTCGGGTACACCGCCCAAACGGATTGTAGTAGATTCCATGATGACAAATATAGTTAAGTAAATCACAAATCAATTCTGATTCTTATAAACCTATCTCACAGCTGACAAGAGCCGTGTACGAGGCCGTTTTACGCATAATTTTTAGTACTTTTGCACCGTTTTTAGCAACGGGTTTAGAATACAAGCGAGTATTTTCAACAAAGGCCCGTAATTAAAGTTTTCTAATAAAATCATTTGATTAATCATAAGTAATTCTAACCAGTTACTTTTCACAAAAGCAATTAAAATGTTAAAGCAAATTGTATTGGGGCTGTTAGGCCTTTTTTTAGTACCAGCCATTTTGTTGGCGCAGAAAAATGACCCAATTTTATTTACAGTGGAAGACACTCCGGTTAACCTCTCTGAATTTCAATACATCTATTCTAAAACCAATGGAGATAAAGCCGATTTCTCCAAAGCGTCTCTTCAGGAATACCTTGATCTGTATGTCAAATTCAAACTAAAAGTTCAGCGAGCTAAAGACATGAAACTTGATACCATTCCTAGCTTGCAAAAAGAGCTTGCTGGTTACAGACAGCAGTTGGCTAATTCTTACCTAGTTGATAAGGAAGTGACTGACCGCTTGGTCAATGAAGCTTATGATCGCTCAAAGCAAGAAGTCGACATTAGTCATATCATGGTGGCCATCTCTTCTACTGCTAGTGCTAAGCAAGAGGCAAAAGCCCTCCAAAAAATCAACAGTCTGTATGCTATGCTTGAAGGAGGTGATAAATTTGAAGACGTCGTAAAAGCACATACAGAGGACAAATACACTCAGGACAAGGGAGGTCGACTTGGTTATTTTGCAGCAATGTTCCGAGATGGTTTCTACGAAATGGAAACAGCAGCTTACAACCTCAAAAAAGGAATGTATTCCAAACCAGTAAGAACAGCTGTTGGATATCACATCATAAAAGTAAACAATGTAAGAGATGCCCGAGGTGAGATTGAAGTAGCACATATTCTAATTAGAAATGGAAAAGATAAAGTAACTCCTGAGACTGTTAGCAAAACAGCTAAAGTCAAAATTGATAACATTTACCAGTTACTGGCAGACGGTCAAGCCTTCGAAGCTGTTGCTAAAGCAAACTCCGAAGACAATAGTTCTAAAGACAAAGGAGGCGTAGTTGGACCTTTGACTACAAATAGCCCTGTGGATGAGCGATTCAAAGATGTGGCTTTCGGATTAACGAAAGATGGCGAATACTCTAAGCCTTTTGAAAGTTCAGTTGGATGGCACATCGTCCGAAGAATCAGCAAGAAGGAATCAGAGCCGGAAGATATTGCTAAGCGTCGTTTGATGACTAAAATTCAAAAAGGAAGTAAGGGCCGACGAGGAGGCATTAAGAAATTCAGTCGTCAACAAATTGCGAAAGATGCAATGCTTAATCGTATTCAGCGAGAAGGAAAATTCAAAGAAGATAAAAACGTCTACAACCTTTTTGTCAGCAAACTAGACAGTACCTTTTTAACCCACAAATGGAAAAAACCGGAGTTCGCAAAAGATGCTCCTATTCTTCAATTCGGAAATACAATGACCGCTTCTGTTAGTGAGTTTGCAGACTTTGCCAAACGTTCATCTTTACGTATGCGCCAGCGGAATGCCTCTGAATTAAAACCAACCGTTGCTGAAATCTACAGCAACTTCAAAGAAGAGATGACCATCAAATACGAAGAGAGCCAGCTAGAGAAAAAGTACCCAGAGTTCAAATCACTAATGCGTGAATACGAAGAAGGTATTTTGCTCTTTGAGGCTACCAAATTACTGGTTTGGGATAAAGCTTCTCAAGACACGGTTGGACTAAAGTCTTTCCATGAGAAAAACAAAAAAAATTACATGTGGGATGAGCGCGCTGAAGTAAGCATCTACACTGTTCAAGCAGACAAAAAAGACAAAGTAACCGAATTACGTATGGCTGCTATAAAAAAGAAGCCTGAGACAATGAAAGAAAATTTTGTAGAAAACAATCCTGCTATTGCCATGGAAATGCGAACCTTCGAAAAAGGTAAAAACAAAAAGATGGAAGGCGTGGAATGGAAAAAAGGAGCAGTAAGTAAGAATATGACTAACCCAAGAAACAAGGCAGTCAGTTTTATTAAAATAGAAAAGATTTTGCCTCCAGCTCAAAAGACATTAAAGGACGCTAGAGGTTATGTCATTGCAGATTACCAGGATCATTTGGAAAAGAATTGGCTGACAGAACTGAAGAAGACCTACGATGTAGAAATCGATGAGAAGGTTTTTGAAAGTATGGTAAAGAAGTGATTCGAGGTGGATGAGGTGGATGAGGTGGATGAGGTGGATGAGGTGGATGAGGTGGATGAGGTGGATGAATTTAACTTCGTCCTTTTTACGTAAAAAGAAAACCCTATCCACCCATTTAAACTAAACTTAAAAAAAAAAACTTGAATCGTTTTATCACACATATTGTAGGAGTATTGTTATTAACTAGCATCTTCGCTTGCCAATCGGGCGAGGGCAACAGCTCTGTTGAAGGGGACAAAGTACTAGCGCAGGTCTACAACAAGATGCTTTATCTATCTGACATGGAAGGTATGTTTCCTGAAAACAGTAGTAAGGAGGACAGTACAATGATCGTCAATAGTTTTATCGAAAGGTGGGTACGTGAGAATGTCTTGATGCACGAAGCGGAACGTAATATTCCTCAGAACCTAAACATAGACGATTTGGTAAGAGATTACCGATCGAGCTTGATCCGTCATAATTTCGAAAAAAACATGGTGGACATTCTACTGGATTCTGTAGTAACAGAAGCAGAAATGATGCAGCATTATGAGCAGAATAAAGAGCAATTTCGTTTGTCTGCTACCATTCTACGTTGCAGATTGGTCAAATTTCCAAAAGATTTAGATCAACTATCCGAAGTCAAAAAAGCATGGCCTGGCAGAACAGAAGAAGGATTTAAAAATCTTCTCGAACTTTCTGCACGACATGCAAATGTATATATGCTGGAAGATAGTGTCTGGTACAAGAAGGATGACATTGCATTGCGGTTACCAAAAGGGATTATAAGCACGGGCAACTTATCTGAAGGTAAAGACATCACTATGGAAGATGATAATTTTCGTTATTTCTTCAAAGTGAATGAGATCATTAAAGGTGGAAAGGTGGCTCCAATGTCTTATGTGAAAGATCAGATTTCGAAAGTAATTCTTCACGATAGAAAGTTGAAGTTGTTGAAATCTAAAACAGAAGAGATGTACGAGCGAGAGCTCAGAAAAAATAATATTAAAGTATTTAGTCAACGATAGAACTTTGCGTAAAGCTCCACATATCAGTTGGGTAAATCCTATTGGATTTTATAAAAAAATATGATGATCAAAAGATCTATTTTACTACTAGGCCTCGCGCTATTGTTTGCTAACAATATATTTGCGCAAGAGCGACAAGTCATTGACAAGGTAGTAGGCATTGTCGGTAATGAACTGATTTTGCTTTCTGACCTGGAAGAACAACACAACTATATGTCGCAACAACAAGGAACCGTTCCTGAAGGTTTTCGTTGCAACATCCTAGACAACCTACTCGCAAATGGTCTACTCCTTTCTCAGGCAAAACTGGATAGTATCCCTGTGACTGACGAAGAGGTTGAGACGCAGCTAAGTGCTCGTTTCGACCAGATTCTGAACTTGATGAATGGTGATCCAGAGCAGTTTCAATCTTACTATGGTCAAACCATTCCACAGATGAAAGAGAAGATGCGTACGGACCTAAAAAACCAGATGCTAACCGAAAGAATGCGGGAGTCCATCATCGCTACGATTACGGTAACTCCAGCAGAGGTTCGTGAATTTTTTAACAAAGTACCTACCGACAGTCTCCCCTACTTCAATTCTGAGGTAGAATTGGCAGAGGTTGTATACAAACCTAAAGTAAACCCTGAGGAGAAAGAAAAGGCTCGTCAGAAGCTCATCGAAATTAAGGATCGAATTGTGAACGAAGGCGAAGACTTTGCAGAGCTGGCGAGATTATATTCTGATGATCAAGGTTCTGGTCGTGCGGGTGGTGATTTGGGTTGGGCCAAAAGAGGAAGTTACGTTCCTGCCTTTGAAGCTGCTGCCTACAACTTAGAAAAAGAAGAGTTCTCCGGCATTGTAGAATCTGTATTTGGTTTTCACCTGATTCAGATGTTGGAAAGACGTGGAAATAATATTCATCTGCGTCATATCTTGATAAAGCCAGAAATCACAAAAGAGGATTTAGTGCTTGCAGAAACAGAGTTAGCAAACGTACGTAAATTTATTGTTACAGATTCTATGACTTTCTCTCAAGCAGTAAAAAAATATTCTAACGAAGACATCCCCAGTTATACCAGCGACGGTAATTTGGTAAATAATGCCACTGGAAATACTTTCTTTGAGATTGGTGATTTAGACCCTGAGATTTACTTTACAATTGACACAATGGAAGTTGGAGATATTTCTTCTCCTTTTGCTTTTCGTAGCGGTCCAGGAGAAACTTCTTATCGCATCGTTCAATTGAAATCTCGTACGAAACCACACAGAGCAAGTCTGCAGACGGATTATACTAAGATCAAAATGGCTGCTATTGAGCAGAAGAAATCTTTACAACTTAATAAGTGGGTAGTAGAAAAAGTAGATGAGACTTATATTCAGGTAGATGAGGGATATGACTGGTGTCCGATTATTGAGCAGTGGACGGGAAGGAAGATGAAGGAGAAAGAGGTGAAGCCTTAGGATCGTTTTCTTTAATATTTAAAAAAGCCATCGCAAATGTTTGCGATGGCTTTTTTATTTCTAGTTACGTAAGTGAATTGTTATTTCACTCCGTGCATTAACCTTTTAAGTAGAGGATGTAGCATTAACGATACAACTCCCATTCCAATTGGGATCAATGTAAAGATGAGGAAGAACCAAGACAATCCTTTTGTCTGAACAATATGATCCATATCTCCACCTACATAATGAGCTAGTTTATTTCCAATCGCAATGGCTAAGTAGTATACCCCAAACATGAAGGCAATCATTCTAGCTGGAATCAATTTACTGAGGTATGAAAGTCCCATTGGTGATAAACAAAGCTCTCCTAGTGTATGGAATAAGTAAGCCAAGACGACCCAAGCGACACTCAACGCTGCGCTTTCAGCTCCAAGCTCTAAATTTCTTGCTCCAAATGCTAAAAATGCAAACCCAAGTCCTAACAAAAATAATCCAAGGAAATATTTTACAGATGCTGGTGGATTGTATCTGCTATCCCACCATTTAGTAAACAGTGGTGCGAATAAAATAATGAATAAAGAATTCAGTATCGCAAACCAAGTGATAGGAATCTCTGCTGATTCTGTAGATGAAAATTCTGTATATATTTTGTACACTACAATTGCCCAGACAATTATAAAACTTATACCTAAAATAATATTCGACGTACCAATCTGGGTATACGTTTTTCTAAAAAGAGACAAAAGTACATACGAGATGATAACTAAAGGTACTACCGTAACAATCAAGTCAAATATCTTAAATGTAGTTCCTGCTGATCCATCCAGAACTCTGTCCGTAAAGTCTCTAATATAAATAGGCATAGAACCTGCCGCTTGTTCGAAGGCCGCCCAGAAGAACACTGTAAACAAACAGAATATAGTGAAGGCAATCATTCTATCTCGCTCAATAGTTGAATATCTAGGAATTCTAACAGCAAGCAATATGATAAATGTAATTGCCGCAATCAATGCAAAGCCCAAAGATTCAGGCATACCAAACAAGTTGAAATTAAAGGTATCTATACCTCCGATTTTACTGAGTGGGTCATTGATAATAAATATAAGTGCCGAAATCACAAATACTCCAATCAAAGCAAAATCAATTGGC
>JBGCDT010000534.1:0-3294 GCA_045105695.1 Saprospiraceae bacterium
CTGGCTCGGCTGGAAAATATTCCGCAACAAAGCCCTCCAACCAGGACCCGTGATTACTTGGGCAGGTATTATTCTAGCAGCTGTACTTTTTGGAATGGGACACCTTCCGATGCTCTTTGCTTCGATTGCTGAAGTCAGTAACTTTTCCATCTTCTATATCATCGTAGCCAATATGCTTTTGGGAGTTCCCGCAGGCTGGTTATTTTGGAAAAAAGGATTAGAAGCTGCAATCATTGCTCATATTTTTGGCCACGTCATACTGATTATTCTAGGCCAATAATTAGACACAACGAACTTACAACCAAGACGATTCTTATACAATTTTAACGTTGAATTTACTCGACGTTACCCTATACACGAATAGCCGTTTCTAAGGCTATCACACACTAACAATTAGTTTTTTTTTACCACGGATTTGACAAAATAACACATTGAACGTGCGCACGTCAATTGTTTTGGCAGATGCTGAAAAGCCAGTCAATTTTTTACACTTAAAAATTGCAAAAATAGTAAGCGTTAATTCTTAAAACTTCAAACTATGTTACTTCAATGGATCACCAAAAAAATGTCAAACCATTTCGCGATTTCTCCACTTGTTTTTTTAATCGGATTCTTATCCTTTCAAAGTAATCCTTCCGTCAATAACTTAGCTGATTACTCTGAGCAAGAAGTCTTCCAAGGTATATTCTTTGGCGATGGTGCCTTTGCCGAAAATGTACCTCAACTGGCTAAATTTGGCCCAGAAAGCCATGCAAAAAATGCAAAAGATTTAGAACAGGCTAGAGAATTCCAAGCAAATATCATGGAGCAGGTAGATGCTAAAAACCCAGGCTACATAACTAGCTTACACAGTGCGGTACTCTCTGGTAGTCATGTAAAAATCCAGGCTGCCATTTACAAAGGTGCCAAGATATTAGACAACGTTGTCTGGTCTGTAGACAAAAACATCAACCAAGAAGTACGTACTAAAATAATGGAAGATTTGGGCAAAAAAGTAAACGCCAACACCTCCACAGAAGAATTGAACAATCTCGTTGACAACTATTTGGAAGGACTTACTGCAGATAATCCTGACATGGCCAGAGCTGCTTGTGTACTTGTATTAGCAGTTGTAGTTGCAGTAGCAGTAGGCGTATTCCTATGGGTTGTTTACATCGTAGAAGCTTCTGTAGAAAGAACACCACTTGCGAATGAGCAAATCATTAATTCAATTGCCAACATGAGATAAAATCTCCTCTATACCATTACATCATTGTCTGTGGGAAAAGCACCTAACCCTTGCTCCTAAAACCCCCAGTTTAATGGTCCTTGAAAAAGAAAAAATAGCGACAAGAAATGGCGCTCCCTCGGTCAAGATGTAAAAGTATATTTTAAAGTTGTTCAGAAAAATCAAATACCCAATTTTATTAAAATTCATTAATCATGAAAAAACATACCTCCCTATTCAAACTAAGCTGTTTAGCTCTCTGTTTCCTCTTTAGCGTACAAAGCGCATTCAGTCAATCTTACACTGGCGAAGAATTATTCGCAGGCATTTATTTCAGCGAAGGCCCAGTAGTAGAACAAATAGCAACCTTAAAAAAGTATAGCTATAAAAATGATATCAGCAATCCAGATATCCGCAAATCCAATCAAGCTTTCCAAAAAGAAGTAGCTGCGATCGTTAGCAAAAGTAATCCAGACTTTTTCACTAACCTAGAAAAAGAAATCGCTAGTGGAAACGTTAACCGTATCCAAGCCGTACTCGAAAGCAGTAGCAAACCGGTATACGATGCAATGCTTCAAGTGATGTATTCTAAAACCGACATCGACCGACTAACCAGTCAGGATAAAGAATTAAACTACCTACAAGAATTTATTCAAAGTTACACTGGCGGCATCTACCAATCTCAAGGTAATGACGTTATGGACGAGCAGGCTCTTATTGCACTCGCAGCAGTATGGGTAGCCGTTGTAGCTTGGGAATACTTCTGGGTTTCTGACGAATTCATCATTGACGAACGCGTAAACATGGAAGGTCAGTTAAAGAAAGAGCAATTGGTAATGGACTTGTCCAGACTCTAAAAATCCACTCCGTACTTCATAGGCAGTACTGCCATTTATTCACCAACTATTGGTTGGTAGTACTGCCTATCATTCTTCTATCTTCTTTGCCATTTTTTCAATAAGCAAATCGTGATGAACGAGGAGTCTCTGGAAGGGGTTTGTCTAAACGAACCGCCTCCATCTTCTCCAACCATATCGCCCTTTGTATTAAATAGCATTATCATGAAAAACAACCTTGGATTTACCCTAATCCTAACTTTGAGTTTTTTCTCAGTCATCCTGTCTCAAGTGATCATCACTAATATGCCGTATAATCCTTTGCGACAGGGAACCGTAGAAACCAGCGTTGCGGCGCTACTTCCTCAAGGTTGGGCCTTTTTTACTCGAAGTCCTCGAGAACCCCAAATTTACCTCTACCATGAAGTAGACGGACAAATAGTCAAGAAATCTTACCCTAATGCCAGCCTGGAAAGTGCTTTTGGTTTTAACCGAAAGGTTCGTTCTAAAGGAATTGAACTCGGGCACCTTTACGAAAGATCTCAAAAATTAGAGTGGACCGAATGCGACGGCGATGTCAACATCTGTAATGACAATTGGACAGCGACCGAAGCTCAAGACATCATCAACCCTGCCCACACTCCTAGTATTTGTGGCGAACTCTACATCGTAGAAAAAGTGATCATCCCTTGGGCCTGGGCCTCCTCAAAGAAAGAAATTCACATGCCTTCTAAAATCATAAAACTCAATGCCGTATGTCTACAACAAACAAACTAGAACAATTCGCAAGTTCTCTTGCCGATAACTTCAATTGGACCAATACTTTTGGATTGGGTAGAACTATACTTGCAGTGGGATCTATCATCACGATCTTACTTAACAACCCTGGCATGTTGGTTACTCCTTTGGGAGAACTCGTTGTCAGAGACGCTAACTTATGGGTATCTAAATTAAGTATCTTTTATCTCTTAGGAGAACACCTCGTATTAGCCAAGTGGATTTCCTTGATCGTATTATTTGCGGTCGCGATTGGATGGCGACCACGATTCACTGGAATTTTCCATTGGTGGATCGCCTATAGTATCGCCACTTCTTGTATGGTCGTTGACGGTGGTGATCAAATCGCTGGAGTCCTAACATTGATCCTCATTCCTTTTTGCCTAGCTGATGGTAGAAAGTGGCATTGGACGCATGTCGAAGGTAAAAACGTAGTTGGCATTCAAAGAAATCTCAATATCGTAGGAGTCATTT
>JBGCDT010000535.1:0-8925 GCA_045105695.1 Saprospiraceae bacterium
AAATCATAACCTTCACCAATCAGCTGAATCAGTCTAGCAAATTCCCAGTAGATCCAGCATATACGAAAGCGGTCTGCAAAGTTACGGATTTAGGAAATGGAACTTGCAAAATTTCTTACCACATGCAACATCGAACAAAGCCTGGTTTCATGGGCGCCTTGTCAAAAGGCAAATTCAAAAAGCTGATAAAGGATTACTTTATTTCGATTGAGCATCATGTGAAGACTGGGGAGGTGGTTAATAAGGATAACTTTAAGGGGATTAAGAAGAAGTATAGTTAAGTTGAGTCTTCTGCTAAGTAAAACAAACTTTGTAAGACTTTTGGCACTATTCAGAAGTTCTACTATTCATTTTAAACTTATCATTGCATACAGAGTACTTTCAGCAGAAAGACTCTTCTGTACAAGTGTGATGATGAGAAAGGTTGAATGGTCGAAGTTTTGTTTAGTATTTTTTATTTTTAAATTTGGTTATGTTAGTCAAAGCGAAAATAAATACTTTTACCAATTGGAAGAATAAAAAAGAAACAAAGATGAGATTCGCCCACACAAATATAGTATCCAAAAACTGGAAAGAGCTAGCAGAATTCTATGTCAAAATTTTCAACTGCAAAATTCTTCCCCCCATAAGAAAGCAATCTGGAGAATGGCTTGAAAAAGGAACGGGTTTGAAAAACGCTAAATTAGAAGGAGCTCACTTATTACTTCCAGGACATGGAGAAAACGGCCCTACACTTGAAATCTACCAATACGAAACCATAGAACCTCAAGATTTTTTGCCACCTAACAAAAGAGGATTTGGGCACATTGCATTTGAAGTCAATGACATTGAAATGGTGCTCAGTGATTTAATTAAAAATGGTGGAAAAGCTTTTGGAGAAATAACAAAAAGAAAAATCAACGGAGTTGGAGAAATTACTTTTATTTACACAAGAGATCCTGAAGGAAATTTAATCGAGTTACAACAATGGAAACCAATAAATGATTAATCATGCTAGAAATCCGAACAACCTGCGAAAATTGCAAAAAGGAATTACCCAACGATAGTGCTGAAGCAATGATTTGTACTTATGAATGTACCTTCTGCAAAGATTGTGTGGAAAGTGTTCTATTTAACGTCTGCCCCAACTGTGGAGGTGGATTTGAAAAAAGACCTACTAGGCCTGAAGGAGAATTCTTAAAAAACCCTGCGAGGAAAGACATCATATTTAAACCCGTTGGGAAAAACCAGTTTTTAGAAAAGAATAAAAACATTGATCCTAGAAAAAGATAATAATGATGGCTTTATAAAATATCACCTCAGTTAAAAAGCGTCCAACTTCTTTCTCTATACTTCCAAATTCCGTTTATCTTTGTTTTGTCTGAAAGCAATATTCAAAAAACAAATAAACGTCAACATGCACACCCTCAAGTCGCTCGCTCTCTGTACATTGATTTTCTCTTTACTCCTCCTCACTAGCTGCAACCAAGAATCTAAACCCTCCAAAGAAAAAACCACCACTGAAAAAGAATCAGCAAAGCTAGTAAACCCAGAATACTGGACCAGCATCAAACCACTGCCGCTAGACCCAGCCATAGAAGCACAGATAGATGAACTCTTACCAAAGCTCACTTTAGAACAAAAAGTAGGGCAGGTCATCCAAGCTGACAATGGCTCCATCACTCCTGAAGAAGTAAAGCAGTATCGATTAGGCTCTGTCCTAAGTGGTGGCAACTCCGCACCAGGGCCGCTCCCCTATGCAGATACCAAAACCTGGTTGGAGATGGCAGACAAATACTACAATGCTTCCATTGACGAAGAAGGAGTTGAAGTCGCCATTCCTTGCATTTGGGGAATTGATGCCGTACATGGCCATGCGAATCTCAGTGGAGCCATTGTCTTTCCACACAACATCGGTTTGGGGGCAATGAACAACCCAGATCTAATTGAAAAAATTGCTGCGGTAACTGCTCACGAACTTACCGTCTCTGGTCATGACTGGACCTTCGCTCCTACCCTTGCAGTGCCGCAAGACATACGTTGGGGAAGAAGCTATGAAGGCTTTTCTGAAAATGGAGCAATCGTAAAATCTTACGCAGATCGGATTGTTTACGGATTACAAGGTCGCTTTGGAGAAGATGGTTTCATGGGTGATGGTCGTGTGATTTCTAGCGCTAAACACTATCTTGCAGACGGAGCTACCGAAAAAGGTGCGGACCAGGGAGATGCGCAAATTAGTGAGAAAGAGTTGCGTGACGTACATGCCGCAGGTTACTACAGTGCCATCCCAGCAGGTGTACAAACGGTAATGGCTTCCTTCTCTAGTTGGCAAGGTCGCAAGCTGCATGGAGACAAAGAACTACTGACTGATGTTTTAAAAGGACAGTTGGGTTTCAACGGTTTTGTAGTTGGTGATTGGAATGGTCATGGTCAGGTTCCGGGTTGTACAAACACAGATTGTCCACAGTCCTTTAACGCGGGAGTTGATATGTATATGGCTCCTGACAGCTGGAAGGGTTTGTACGAAAGTACATTGAAGCATGCTAAGAATGGAACCATTCCAATGACTCGCCTGGATGATGCGGTGCGTCGTATCCTTCGGGTAAAAATTGCTTCCGGCATTTTTAAAAAAGGCGCTCCGAGCACTCGAAAAAATGCTGGAGATGAAAGTCTACTTGGACTTCCGGAGCACAAAGCTATTGCAAGGCAAGCCGTTAGAGAATCTATGGTTTTACTTAAGAATAATAATAGTGTTCTTCCTTTGGATGCTTCAAAAACCATTTTGGTAATTGGTGATGGAGCTGAAAGTATTTCCAAAACTTGTGGTGGCTGGACGTTGTCTTGGCAAGGGACTGGTCACACTAATGAAGAATTTCCAAATGGAGAATCTATTCTCGCAGGCATAAACGAAGCTGTTAAAAAAGCAGGTGGTAAAGTCATCCATTCTCCTAATGGAAATACCGATGTAAAAGCGGATGTAGTGATCGCTGTGTATGGAGAAGATCCCTATGCAGAGTTTCAAGGTGACCTTCAAAATTTAGATTTTGTTCCTAATGGTTTTGATGTAAATAAATTAGAAGAATTTAAAAACAAAGGCATTCCTGTTGTCTCTGTCTTTCTATCAGGTCGTCCGCTTTGGAGCAATCCTGAGATAAATAATTCAGATGCATTTATCGCTGCCTGGTTGCCGGGGAGTGAAGGAGGTGGTGTCTCAGATTTATTATTTCAAAGAGATCCTTCTTATGATTTTACAGGTCGCTTGTCTTTCTCTTGGCCATCTAGTGCAGTAGTATCTGAAGATGCAGAACCATTATTTAAATTAGGCTATGGCCTTTCTTATAAAAACGCAATGGCCGTAAATGAGCTTTCGGAAGAGTCTGGCTTAAAGCGTAGTGATGTTGCGTCTACAGGTGAATTTTTCAGCAAAGGAACTCCAGCAGCTCCTTGGGGACTATGGCTGCACTCCGGTGATTTAGTGAAACAAATTGCCAGTTATCCAACCTCTGTTGGAGGATTAATCATCAGTAAAACAGACCACAAAGCGCAAGAAGATGCCCTACGAATAAATTGGACTAAATCCAACCTTGATCAAATGCGCATCAGTGCAACTTCACCAAGTGACATCTCTCGCCAAACAAACGGAGCCATGGAACTTGCCTTCTCTGCAAGATCATTTAATAAAGACAAAGCTATCGTTCAAATTGGTATGTGTAGCGAAGATGCTTCCTGTGATAAGACACTTAAGATCAATATCGAACCTAATAATTGGAAAGAATATCGAATTAGCTTAAGTTGTTTTTCTACTATCGGGGTAGATATGACTAAGGTCAATTCTGCCTTGGTAATTACTGCTGGAGAAGGTGTGGATATTGGATTGAGTGATGTTCGTTTGGCTTCTGATCTTGATGCGAAGCCTGGGTGTGATGGGAAGTAAAACTTAATAAATCATTTGTTAAAAACTCAAAACATTAAAGTCGCATAAACTCCTCAAAATATTGTAGACGGTTTATGCGACTTTTCAATTATACTGTTATTGCGTTACAGAATCCAGTGAAAATGCTTCCGTAAACTTATCTGAAAAGGAACGACTATCTGCTGGACGCTTAACGGAAAAGGTTTGAGAAAAATCAATTCCTTCGAGAATCTCAGCAACGTCAACGTTGATGTTAACTTCTGGATTTAAACCCTCTTCAACAGATATTACTTCATCAAAATTGAATTCAATTATTCTAGTGTTGTCCACAAGAATAGGTTCTTGCCCTGCCTCGGGCACAACATCTTTCCAACCACTAAAGAGAAGCGAAAATGTACCTTCTAGAATTTCGGGTTCATCTCCCGAGCTGACATATTCCTGACCAGAGTTGGAGCCATTTCCTTCTATTCCCAAATTTACATAACCAGCATCCATGTCTAAAAACCAGGCGCCATTTGCTGGATCAAGAATACCTCCAGGAGTAGTTTCTATGACGGTATATGACTTGACTCCAATGGTAAATTCAATTCTATTGTAACTGTTAGCAGTAACATCTGATATATGAATGGCCTGTGAACCTGGATCTGATTCGAGCACCTGATAAAAGCCAGTCAATTTTGCAGCATCAGCTGTTATCTTATTGGGATCGGCATATCCATTACCTTCAGGTCCAAAGAATTTGATTCCACTGATGTAATATCCAAGTTTAGAGATATTGTATTGTTGGCCATTTGCATCTGTAAAATCGTAAGTCTGATCACCAGCTGCGCGCAGACTAAGGTTTTCTTCCCCAATTTTATTATCAAATGCTATTGTAAAAGTACCGGGTGCTTTTATTTCATCTTCATTGTCACAAGAACTTAGCGTAATAAAAAATGCTGTAATTAAGAACAGAATATGTGTCGTTGATTTCATAGTTACATAAATGCAATTATTGGCGGATTTGTTTAGAGAAATCGACAAACTGTTAAATACATTGATGCATAGAGCAATCTGCAAATAAGACTTTAGCTTGAAATAATTACTTACCTTTGGAATAAGAAAAAACAGCACTTTAGGCATATACATTTACACCTCTTAGTGCAACAAAGGAATCAATATTTCATTCCTTAGCTAGTAATAGCTATACATCAAAAACACAGTCAAACATGAAAACTAAAAATTTTATAATCTTACTAACGCTGCTCATTTCTATAAATGCTTCTAGTCAACCTTTAGAAGAAAAAATAATCGGAGCAATACAAGAAATGGGAAAAGGGAATTTTGATTTAGCGATTTCTAAATATGATACATTGATAACGGAGTAACCAGATCTGCCTCTTTTATATTTACTAAAAGGAGAAGCTTATTCCGGATTAAAAAGAACGTAAAGTGTAGATACAGTTTCTTATGGAAAAGCCATTGAGTGCTATAACATCGCAATTAGTTTGGATAGCACTTACTTTGAAGCTGGTATTAAGCAAAAATCTCAATAACCCTTTAGTCTTAAGCAACAGAGGAGCCGCAAGAACTGAACTGGGTAAATACGACTTAGCAATGTTAGATATTAATAAATCAATCGAAATATATCCTGAGAATTCTTTCGCCTTTAAAAATAGAGCTAAGCTATATTTAAAATTAAATGATTCCTAAAAAGCATGCGCAGACTTGGAAGAATCACTAATACTGGGGTATTCGAAAATGTATGGAGCAGAAGTTGAAGAATTAGTTAGTTCGAACTGTGAATGATAAAAACACTACAATTAGATTTCCTAATTTATCCTGAAGTATTTCTTATTACTAAACCAGCCCCAAAATAAATCACCCTCTTCATTCTATTTGTTTTTTCATTCTTAAAAACGGTTAATGCTCAAGACAGTTGTGTACCTCAAAAATTGATGGATCAATATGAAAAAGATATAAAACATTTAGCCATTTTAAGAATGGTACTACATTGTGTTACCGAAAAGAATATTATTGAATATTGATCAATCTTATTAAGATACTATCTGGGAAAGAGTATTTTATATAGGGCAATTAGTAAATTATTATTGTCGAGTATAACTTGGCGATATTTCAAGATATCTGTACCTTCCGGCTGAATTCACTTTTTTAAATCCACTGAAGTCCTATAAATAGGCTCTATTATTCATGTCAATCTAACCTGGGGATAATTCGAGCCTATTGTTTTCGGATTTGATACAGTGCATTCTATAATTACCTTATTCTATCAATTTAAAAATTTTTATTAACCACAAATCCTAAATTATGAAAATTCAATTGACATTCAAACTCCTTTTAGTATGCTTAATTTCGAGTACCCTTTTTATGACGACAAGTTGTAAAGACGATGATACTCCAGACAGAGAAGCGTTTTTAGGTACTTATAATGTGAATGAAAATTGTGACTCTGGAAACTGGACTTACGCTATTTCAGTCACCGAATCTTCAAATGATGAAGATGCAGTTGTCATCAGCAATTTCGGTGATTATGGAGTGAATGTTAGAGCTACCGTTTCAGGAGAAAGCATCACTTTTAACGACACTCAAGAATCCATTACATTCTCTGGAAGTGGAAATGTTTCAGGAAGTACCCTTACCATAATATACACGGCATCTGCTGCTGGAAATACAGATAGCTGCACCAAGACCTGCATCAAACAATAGGCTACTCGTTTTTAAGATCATGAAATAGTTGATATCAGTTCGACAATGGTTTTCGAGCAGTTTTTTTAACGAGAGCATTGGTGTTCTTGAAACTAAACATTCTAAACACTGCGCTGTTTAATTGCTGGACACCCTTTCATTGAAAATCATACAGCTTAATATCATGAAACATAAACTCACAGACCGCGACATCAACCGAGTCATAGAAATGGCTTGGGAAGATCGAACGCCTTTCGATGCCATCAAACTACAATTTGACTTACCTGAGAAAGAGGTCATCAAACTGATGCGCAAAGAAATGAAGCCTTCCAGCTTTAGGATGTGGCGCGCTCGAGTGCAGGGACGAAAGACCAAGCACTCTCAGAAAAGAGACTTTTCAGAAGGACGATTCAAGTGTAGTCGCCAAAAGTCGATCTCTAATAACAAAATTTCCAAACGGTAATTGATCTTTAGTTTTCGATTTAAAACCATATAACAAAGAAGAACTCGCATCACCATTAATCTGGTGTTGCGAGTTTTTTAGGTAATAGCTACTACAATCAAAGCAGAAATTTTAGCTATGCTGGTATGTATTATGCAATATTGCTATTTTTGCCACGTCTTAGGCTGTATTGAATAACCTTCGTATGGTCTATTAAATTTTGTAAATCAATTATTCTAAAATAATAAGACATGAAAAAATGCTCATTTTTATTTGCTTTGATGGTTCTACTTTCAGGACTGACTTTGCAAAATTGTGCAACAGAAACAAAGATTCCAGAAAATGGCGCCCGCATCACTGGACAGATTGAAAACGGCGAAAACATTAAGATTTTTGTTGACAAACTAACTTTCACTAACCAATCAGAAGTAATCCAAAAAGGAGAACTAGATGGCAGTGGAAAATTTGAATTGATAGTTCCTAATGGAATGGACCCAGGTCTTTACCGAGTTAGGGTCGGAGGATCTAGTGCCCTCCTCGTTTTAAACGGAAAGGAAAACGACATCAAACTAACCGGCGAGTTAGGTGCTATGAAAGGTGGTCAGCTAAACATTGAAGGTGCTCCAGATGCTGCTGCTTTCGCAGAAATCCTAAGAAAAGTTCCTGCAAAGGAAGCGACCTTAGAAGATGCCAGAAAGTATGTCGAAAAGACACCTAATGCTTTTGGTGGAGCAATGATCGCTCAGATGTTTTTGGGCAGTCAAGAGAAGTTCTTACCAACTGTTCAATATGCCGCACGTAAACTAAATACAACTTATCCTGATACAGATTACAACAAAGATTTTGCGCAGTATGCGGGTAGCTTGGAGAAGAGATTACAACAACAGAAGGCAGCGAAGCTAGTCTCTGTTGGTGCGCCTGCTCCAGACATTAAATTGCCAAGTCCTGATGGAAAGGAGTATGCACTTTCTGATCTAAAAGGGAAAGTAGTGTTACTTGATTTTTGGGCAAGCTGGTGTGGCCCTTGTAGAAAGTCCAACCCGCACGTTGTTCAGATGTACGACAAGTATAACAAAAAAGGCTTTGAGGTTTTCAATGTTTCTTTAGATGGAATTAACCCTAGAATGCTACCACGTCTGAAAACAGAGGAGCAAAAAGAACAGCAGTTGGCTTCTTCAAAAGACCGTTGGGTTGCAGCTATCAAGCAAGATAAACTTCGTTGGCCTTACCACGTGAGTGACCTTCAACATTGGAACTCAGCACCTGCTGGAATCTATGGTGTTCGTTCCATTCCACGTACTTTCTTAATTGATAGAGATGGTAATATTGCTGCAGCTAATTTGAGAGGGCATGAATTGGAAGCGAAGTTGAAGGAACTATTGTAATAGGATGATTTGCAGATAATGGATTGAAAAGAAAGTCCATGGAAAAGCCCTTCTGAGTAATTCTCAGAAGGGCTTTTTAATTACTTATCTCAGAAATAAATCATCTTATAATGGGTGATTTCTTCAATAGATGAATTTATTCTTTCAATAGCCTAGTTTGGAAAATTCGCTCTTGATCCATGATCTGCAACCAATAAACACCAGTTGCAAACTCGCCAAGGTCTAACGTCATCTTACCTCCAAAATTCTTCTCCAATACGACTCTACCCAGCCCGTCCATCACCACGAGTGCTGCATCCGAAAACTGAGTACTTTCGACCTGCACTAAGCCTTTGGAAGGATTCGGAGCTACTTTTACTAACAATGCACTTACAACTTCTAATCCGACTAGATCTCCATCCATACAATCCTCGTCAATACCGTTGTCTGGAATTTCTATTGCATCAGGATTAATCGCAGGATTCGTATCATCACAATCTGTAGGGACAGCAGAGTATCCATCTGGTGCTACTGTAGTACAA
>JBGCDT010000536.1:0-2658 GCA_045105695.1 Saprospiraceae bacterium
TTCCCAATCCCCTTCCCCAAGACCACACAAACAAAGCTATCTCCAGAGATATTAACCACCGTCCGATACATATCCAACGGTCGATCCACAGCCAGTATCATCGTCAATGCCAACGGAAGTTTGTCTGATGGAAAACCGACAGATTCTAAAACCATAACCAACATTATCACTCCAGCACTAGGCACTGCTGCCGCTCCGATAGAAGCCATCGTTGCGGTAACAATAATGGTAAGTTGATCGCCAATACTCAGATCAAAACCGATTAGCTGACAAACAAAAACGGCAGCTACACTTTGCATTAGACTGGTCGCATCCATATTTACAGTCGCTCCGATCGGGCATACAAAACTTACGATTTCATCTTCTACTTTTAAGTTATCAATAGCACATTCCATGGTGACGGGAAGCGTAGCCATGCTCGAACTTGTGGTTAAGGCCACCAACTGTGCAGGTAGAATACCACGAACAAATTTCATGACCGGCATTCCAGTAAGTAGTCGAACCATCAAAGGATAAATGATCAACAACGTCGTCATTCCTAACAACATGACCAGGGAATAATTTAGCAAGGCTTTGAAAATCGCTGGGTCTTTTATTTCTACAATTAGCGTAGCCATTAAAGCAAATACGGCATAAGGCGAGTAGGCAATTACAAAGTCTACTATTTTCAGCATGATCTTGTTGAGTGATTCGATGAGTCGAACGACTGGCTTCTGATCGTCTTCAGGAATCATCAGTAAAGCTATTGAGAATAGCACTGTGAAAAATATGACTTGTAGTAATTGTCCATTATTCCCAAGTGCAGAGAAGATGTTATCGGGAACCATACGAACGAAGAAATCTAAAGGTCCTCCTCCATCTCCGGTTTTACTACTCAGGTCAATAGTATCCGTTGCTAAACCTTTTAAAGCTTCTACATCCAAGCCAGATCCTGGTTGAAAAACATTGACTAAAAACAAACCGATCAAAACGGCAAATACCGTAGTCAGCAAATACCAGGCAATGGTTTTACCTCCTAGTGAAGAAAGCTTTCGGATGTCTTTTAGCTCCGAAATTCCTTTTGCTAACGATACAAAAACTAATGGTACCGCTATGAGTTTTAGCACTTTTATGAAAATAGTACCCAAGGGTTTTACGAAATCTTGGATGATGGTAATCCCCAATTCAGAGAAGCTGGCGATGTAACCGATGAGCAAACCGAGAATGATACCGATAAAGATTTTCCAGTGGATAGACATAGTAAGGGTTCTAAGTGAATTCATTTGGTCAAACGAATTTATTTTACCGCAAAGGTGCAAAACTCAATACTTACAAAAAGTATACGTGGCAAACCTTTGCTCCAAAAGTCAATTCTGTTCTCTTACCTTTTCCCAAAGTAGATTCTCTGCAAGTCGTTCAATCTCTTCCTGAAATTGCAAAAGTTCTTTAGGCGTCAAATAGTTTTGAGTAATAGAATGTTCTTGAATTCCATCATTCAGATAAGTAATCGTAGTAGGTAGTTCAGAAAGGTAAGGCCCTTGCAGCGGATAATGATTGGGTAGGGAAAAATAGGAAATCAAATTTGCTTCGGTCATCAGCTGCTCCCGCCATTCTTTAGGCAGAAAGGCTTCGTAGTAACCGATACGTGGACAGTAGGATTCGCCACGCCACATCGCCCGACCATCGGAGTAGACCTTAAGTTCAAAGACTGGACACTCCCCGTAACAAGGTCTTCTTTCCAGTCGGAGCATTAAATGAACTTTTGGTAATTCTATCTCATCATCCGTTACGACCAAAGTCGGAGCAGGAAGAGTAATGTCTTCGGAACCTTTGACATCAGTGTTGCTTTGATCTGCTATTTTCTGAGAAGATTTTCGGTTGCAACTCATCGAAAGCAAGATTGCTAACAGTACAATTACAACATTCCAAGCAACCGACGTTTTGGGCATAGATTCAGATAGTTAGTTGGTGGATGAGGAGGATGAGGTAGATAGGGTGGATGAGGTTTCCCTTTAAACGTGAAGAGCCGCGAAGTAAGACAAACCCTATCTACCTCATCTACCCTATCCACCTTATCCATTATTTCTTCTTCTTGTTTTTATTCTCCCGCTCTGCCTTTTGCTGCGCAGCTATCTTTTGTTGTTCTTTTAAGGCAGATTCTAATCGAGCGCCAAAGCCGGTTTTCTTCTTCTTGGGTTTCTTTCGATAATCTTCCAATTCCTTCTTAATTTTATCCTGATCGATGATGTAATTTTTAGTAATTACGGTTTGCCCAATGTTGAAAATATTACTAAACAACAAATAGCAGGTCAATCCAGAAGCATAACTATTGAAGAATCCCATGAACATGATCGGCATCAAATACTGCATGTATTTCATCGCAGGATTAGTAGTCATATCCATGTGCTTGGTATTGTAGTAGGTGTATATCAATGTTGTAATTGCCCAAAGCAAAGTGAACAAACTGATATGCGCCCCCATGCCCATTGGTAATTCAAAAGGCAATTGGAAAAACTCATCATAAGAAGATAAATCATTTGCCCAAAGGAAACTCGCCTGACGGAAATCTATCGAAGCAGGAAAGAAACGGTAGAGCGCAATCCAAATCGGCATTTGCAAAGCAATTGGAAAGCAACCACCCAACGGATTCACCCCAAACTCTCGGTACATCTTCATCGT
>JBGCDT010000537.1:0-4262 GCA_045105695.1 Saprospiraceae bacterium
TCGAATCCGCACTGGAAGGAAAACACAAACCTTTGTTTTCGCTCACCAAGGCCGCTGAGGTATATTGCAAAATCATAAAGCCAGAGTTAACGCCAGTTTCCTTCATCAACAGTTTTGGAACCCCTTCGGTTTTGCCTTCGAGCGATAAATATGATCTTCTATCTGAAATAGATCCAATTTCGGCAGCAGCCAGGCAAGCATAATCTAGAGGCAATGCCAATGGTTGTCCGTGGAAGTTCCCTCCACTGATGGTGAAGTCTTCCGAAAACACAACTGGATTGTCGGTAACAGAATTGATTTCAATTTCAACGGCTTCTTTCAAATGTAACCAAGCGGTACGCGAGGAACCATGAACCTGAGGGGAGCAGCGCAAAGAATAAGGATCTTGCACTCTGTCGCAATTTGCATGGGAATTCAAAATAGCTGATCCTTTCAGAAAGTGAGCAATCCGCTGAGCCACATGTTGATTCGCAGGGTATGGGCGAACACTGTGTAAGTTTTCATCAAAAGGCATTCTAGATCCTAGCAATCCTTCTATCATCAAAGCACAAATCACATCTGCATGAGACAGACAACTGTGCAGTTTCTCAACAACCATAACGGCATGGGCAGCTATGAATTGAGTACCATTAATCAGCGCCAAACCTGACTTTGGTCCTAAGGCTACCGCCTTCCTTTTCTTTCGTTTCAGAACGGTAGCGGTATTTGTAATCTTATTGTTATAAAAAACTTTCCCTTCACCAATCAGTGGTAGAAATAAATGCGAGAGTGGCGCCAAGTCCCCAGAAGCACCAACGGAACCTTGCTCTGGCACCACTGGAATTACATCTTCCTCAATATGCCAAATGATTCGGTCCAAAACCTCCAGGGAAATTCCTGAGTATCCTTTTGACAAGGCATGCACTTTCAGAATCATCATCAGTTTGGCGATGTCTTTAGCAATGGGATTTCCTACTCCGACACTGTGGCTGAGTAGAATTCGTCTTTGCAATTCTATGGTTTCCTGCTTTCCGATAATCACATTGCAGAGTGGCCCGAAGCCAGTGTTGATGCCGTAGACGGCTCCGCCTTTTTTAGCAATTGCTACAACGGAGTTATAGGATTTTTGAATATTCTTTTTGGTAGCGGTATTGATTCTAGCCTTTGTTTGGCCGCGCAGGATGGCCAGGGCTTTACCTGAAGTGAGGTGGTCTTTTCCGTAGTTGAACATGGTTTGTTTTTAATGGAGCCGCGTTCATTGCTTAGTTTACAACTGGCCTTTCTAGCTGCTAGTTGTTGGACGAGTTAAGTGTGAGCGGGGGCTTAAATGGTGAGGTGTAAAGATGGGGAAATTTCCATTAAAAATCTTTATTTATACCTAGCCAATAATACGTGTGCATGAAAGGTCAACATTACCTTTCCACTACCTGGCTCTCCAATGCCGGGGATAGTGCCTTTACACAAACCTCCTACTTGATGTCTGTCTTTTTCGTAGTTGTAAATTTGCATCCCAACATCAATAATAAAAGGATCGATCTTTTTCAGTCGGGTTCCTAAAGTCATTCCCAAAGCGAAAATATCACCTGAATCACTTAACTCTTCCTGAGATACAGAGTGTTTACCCCTTGTTGTAAATTTAGTGTAGAACAATCCTGATCCAATATAGACATCTATTCTAGGCAAACTAATAACTGCTGCGTCGATGCTAAACTTTCCGAACAGCCCTTTTTCAATTCTATCATCAACGAAATCCAGTAAGAGACATCTACCTCTTTTATGTAACAGTAGATTAGTATTCGCATAGGTTCCCCCTAAAGATATTTTAGTTTTAATTCTCTTTGACCAATTTGTTAATCCAACTAATTCGTAATGTCCTTCCAGTACTTTCATTGGATTCATATCCAGTCCGAAATACATTTTCTTTTCTTGGGCATGAAGACTTGTGATTGGGAGAAGTAGTAATAGAATAATGTATTTAATTTTCATATTATGTACATTAATATATCCCAAAATCAAACTTTAATAATTCGGTTTTTTATTTTCTAAAAGTATTAATACATGCCTTTGTTTGGCTGTAAAAAACACTTAGAGCATTATATCAGAAGTGAGAAAATCTCTTCCCTAGATGAACATGGTTTGTTTTTTATAGAGCCGCATTCATAGCTTAATTTTACAACTGGCGTTTCTATTCTAGCTGCAAGTTGTTGGACGAGTTAAGAGGCTTAAATGGTAAGGCGTAAAATGGGGAATTTTTGAATTTTGGCAAAGTAGATGAAGTCTGCTATTTAAGTTCAATTTTACCGATAGAGTACTTCTTCTTACCTTTAGCTCCTATTAACAAATACTCATTATTGAAGTCAAAGATATTAAAATTAAAGTCCAATTCAGTTTGGGTGCTATTGAATAGCGTTTTATTAAAATTAATTTTCCCACTGTCAAGATCTATAGCAACTAGATCTGTGTAAACACTTCTTTTCTTGCCTTTCTTTTCCTTTCGTTCTTCTTTGTTTTTAAAGTCATTGAAAACAAGTATAACTTTTTCGTCGCTTACAGCATAAGCATATGAGGTATAGCCAGGAAGAAAGCTTCTAAATTCTTTAGGAATTTTTTGAATGTCGATCAAGTCCCCATCAGTTGTAAATCTAGGAATGACAATTGAGTTGGAGTTGTAAAATTCGCTTACCCTCATATCTCCATTTCCGCTCATGCGAGTTATAGTGGTAACAAAGTAATTTTCAGCGATAAATCCTAAGCTGCCATCTGTAAAATGAATTGGTTTATCGATATTAAAAGATTCATTCAAACCAACTTCCTCTTCGATAGATTTTTCGCTGACTAAATCTTCTAAGAATTCAGGTTGGAATTTATGAATTTTGATATTATGTAGCCCCTTAGTATCATCTCCTTTTGCAAAGAAAATTCCTTTCAATTCACTTTTCCGTTCTGAATCAGTGTAAAATCCAGCCATTACAAAATTAGCAGAATTCGCATCAGGCATATATAAAGTCATATCGGTCGGAGCTAAATCAGTTCCAATGTCTACATCATATTCCTGTATTTTATCTTCCGATACCTTAAATACACTATACTCAAACCTTGGCAAGCCTTTCACTTTTTTTCTAAGTCTAAACTTTCCTAATAGATAAACATTGCCGTCATTTGAAACTACAGTTTGTACGATGGTCAGTTTTTTATCTGGGTATTCAAGATGATGACTTTTCTCCCAGACAAGATTTGCATTTTCGTCAAATACCGCAATTACAAGCTGATCGTCTGTGCGTAAATCTTTAGTAAAAAGCAGATTAGAATAAGCAATCTTTGATTTATCCTTACTTACAACAATATTATTTACATCATTATCTGTGTTTTTAGCATAAACCATAAGAGCGATCTTGAATTTTTTCTCAAACTTACGAGAATATACTTCTTCTGGTTTGCTAAAATTATTTTCATTATAACTGCTTTTAAATATTTTCCATTCTTTTGACTTCCTATCATAAAAATTCATAAAACCGAATTTCCCTTTTTTCGTATCTATTATTTTATTAAACAACAAATCTTTTCCCTTGTAAGTCAAGTCCAATTCTTTCTTAGAAACGAGCTTATGATTCAGATCATACTTTAATAGAGAATACTTACCTTTTGGACGAACCAACGTAAAATAATGATCGCTCTTAACATCTATTATATCAAAGAAACCTGCATAACCTTGATCCATTTTTTTGGTTGGACTCCATTTTACTTCATAGCTCTGAGCATAAACTGATTGTAATGATGCTAATAAACCGAATACTAAGAGAATTTTCTTCATAATTAAATTATTATTGATTTCCTGTCCTGATAATTATTAGTTATTAAATGCTTAAATAATAAGCAAAAGCCAATACAAAAAATAGAATATTAAAAGCAGTAATTGATTTTCAGTGTTCTCCTCCAAGACTTCTATCATAAAAATATAGCAGAGCTTGTCTTACCGTCAAACAAATCATAGTTACAAAAAATAGAATTCCGAAAATCCAATCTAATGGTATAAATAACAGCACTGAATTATTAATAATATTCATAAGCCACTTAAATATAGATATCTCAAGTCCTCGACTCCGACCGACACCCTTGCATTATTAGCTTAATATAGAAGACCGTATTCTCCCCCAACTAAAAACTTTTCAATTTATCTACTCCCCCTCAATTACTTAAAAAAGAATACCTAAATCGAATACAAATGGTACGAGCTATACCAGCATTCAAAAACAAACCAAAATCCAATTGATTTATTTCCATAC
>JBGCDT010000538.1:0-8487 GCA_045105695.1 Saprospiraceae bacterium
GAAGTTAATTTTTCGTTGTTGCTTATACCTTTTGAAATGTACACTCGGGCTTCAACTTTAAATAATACATTGGGTTTTCCCAAATAGGCTTGTAATGATACGGAAATTATAGCAATTCTCTATCTACCTGAACGATCAATAAATACACTACTGGCTTGTTGGGTACCCATCATTACAATGTCCTGGATGGTGACGTGCTTTGGCGCATTAGCCATATAGAAGATGGCATCGGCTACGTCTGAGGATTTCAGCGGTTGGAAGTCATCATATATTTTTGCTTTTTCTTTATCTCCATCAAAACGAACGACAGCAAACTCCGTCTCTTCCACATGCCCCGGACTGACCTGTCCGACTCGTATACCATGTTGATGCAAATCTAATCGCATACCCTTAGTGAGGGCATCCACCGCATGCTTGGTCGCGCAGTAAACAGCTCCCTTTGGATAGACCTCATGACCTGCACTTGAACAAACGTTTATGATCTGTCCACTACCTCGTTCTACCATGCCTGGTGATACAATTCGAGTCATAAATAACAATCCTTTTACATTCGTATCCAGCATGATTTCCCAATGTTTGACGTCGCCTTCATGAATGGGATCTAAGCCTTTTGCAAGTCCTGCATTATTGACTAAGAGATCAATGTTTTCCCAGTCTTCACTGAGTTGCGCAAAACTCTTTTTGGCAACAGAAAGATAGCGAACATCAAAATCCAGTACGGTTATGTCATTGCCATATTCGCCTTGTAGCTCTTTTTTCAATTCGTTTAAACGTCCTTCTCTTCGGCCTGTTAGAATGAGGCGATGACCTGCTTCTGCGAATAATTTAGCAGAAGCTTTACCGATGCCGGAAGTAGCACCTGTTATCATTATTGTTTTGATATCAGTGCTTTGTTTTGTTTGGCTTTTTCTATTTAGGGCAGTATCCATTTCGTTTTCTTCAAGTTGCTGAGTGGTCTTATTATTTATTAAGGCTTCCTGTATCTCTTCTTTTTCTAACAATAGTTCTACAAGCTCTTCGTCGAGTTCATCTTGAGTATCTATTTCCTCTGTTTCATCTTTTGCTAAATCATCAAAGTCGTTTTCTAACACAACGTCTCCTAAAGAAAAATTACTATCAGTTTCTGGATCTTCGTTTTCGTCTGGCTGTAAATAAGATTCATACCAGAAAGCAATGTCATTGTCCGGCGTACGAAGTTCTGGATTGATATTGAAGGCGCGTTCGTAGTACATGGCTGCCTTCTCCCGCTTTTTCATAGCATAATAAATCAAGGCCAAATCATAATTAGCAAATGGATGATCTGGACGAATGGCGAGCGTCAGTTCTAAGTGATTAATGGCCTTTTTAGATTTTTCCAAAACCTCATGAAGCAGCATGGCATAATCATAATGCGCCTCCATGTTGGCAGGATTGAGTTGGACGGCATTCACAAAAGAACGCTCCGCCAATTTCGGACTGTCAGAAAAATGGTGAAACAGAATTCGTCCTAAAGCCAAGTGGTATTGCGAACTATCCGGTTTTAATTCCACCGCCAATTCTCCATGTCTACGGGCTTCTTCGAAGTTTTCATTACTGGTTTCAATCAATGACAAGTAGTGATGTGCCTGCGCCGATTTGTTATTCACTTGCAGAAATTGCCTCAATTCCTTAGCGGCAATGATCTCCTCATTGTTATCGACGAGTTCATCTATTCGCTCAAAAAAACGATTCTTCATTTTATGAGTCAGTTCATTATCTGGTTTTCCATCTTTATTGATGTCTTCCCAATTTTCGAAAGTATTATTTGCTATAGCAAGATCGTCATTCTCTGATTCGATATTTTCTTCATTGGAACTGTCATCGTTGAAGATATCGGAAAACTCTTGTTGTGTTTTCTGTTGTTCCTTTTCCAGTTTTGTCAATCTAATGGCTTCGATTTCTTCTGGATCAGTGATGGTTGATTCGTCAAGAACAGAGGGAGTAGTATTTTCCTTTTCTTCTTTTGCAGTTTGTAATTTGGGAGCAGTTTCTTTCTGAATACTTTCCTTCTGAAATGGAATGATGAGATCTTGTTTTCCGATTCTATTAAAAAACAAAGCGTAGTGGTCCTCTTTCAATTGTTCCATCGTCCAGTATTCCGTATCGCGCAGCATTCTCAGAAATTCCCCAATTTCAGCAGAGATAATACGAACCCTTTTTAGCTCTTTTTCAAAAGCATCCATTTCCCCTTTTTCTACATCTTCCTTTTGCTTACGTAATTTCAGATACCGTTCTTGCCAGAAATTCATATAATTGATCAGATCTGAGATGCGACTAAACTGAGTTGGTTGAGCAACGAGCTGACTGCTCTCTCCACCTGGCACCATTGATTCCGTTATGATGGCTTGAATACGATCGCCTTGCAACCCCTTAGACAATAATTCTAAGGCATCCACCATGCAATGACTGGACTTTAAAAAGTTATCACTGATCATCAAATAAATGCTCCCCTTCGCTTTTAACAGCTCTTTACAAAGACTGCTCTTCGCATCCTCACAGGCAAAATGCGTAAAAGAAATACCAGCTTTACTTAGGTCGTTGGCAAACTCCTCGGCAGAAGTTTTGTTTGCAGCGCAGTAAGCTAAGATGTTTGGTTTGTTTTTCATGTGATACTTTTTTTAAAAGGGGGGAAGAGGGAAGAAAAGGGTTCCTTCTATTGCACGTTTAAGGGAACCCTCTTCTACCGCTCTCCCTCTTCACTCTTTTCTATCCAGCTTCTTCCACCAACAACTCCTGCACCGTACGATCGAATTCTTTCGTGAACGATTCATATTCTTCTGTAGCTGGGCCATAAAAGCCGGTGTGTATTTTTCTAACCTTATCGTTTTTATCTACAAATATAAGCGTGGGGTATGAAAGTATGTGGTTGAGCATTGGTAATGCCTTGGCAGCCTCCTTTTTATTGGAAGGTCCAGCGAGGACCATTTCATAAGGCATCTGAAAACTGTTCTTATATTTTCGAATAGCAGCATTTGCTTTTTTCTTGTCTTTGTGTTTTTCAAAAGCAAGGGCGATGACTTCCAGATTCTCGTTATTATTCTTCTGTAAGTAGTTTGTTAGAAATTCTGTTTCATCACGGCAGTTGGGACACCAGGTTCCCAGGATTTGATAAACTTTCACTTTGCCTTTAAGGCTTTCATCGTCTGTAGAAATTATTTTGCCCTCTGGATTTTCAAAAGCAAAACTGATTTTATCATAGCCTTCTTTTAGAAAAGTGAGATCATTTGGACTCTTGAGTTTTGCGTCAGCATTGCGCTTTCCTTCCCAGATGGTTTTGTAATGTTTTCCTGAACGGAATGAGCCAATCAGTGTACTGTCTGGATTGTATTTTGCTTCAAACAAAAATGCGTGAGAGCCATCAAAACAAGACAAATAAATTTTGTTTGCCTGTACCGTTCCTCCAAGGTAGCGGTAGTCGCCTGTCTCTGTAGTAAAGGTACCTGTGAGTTCATTTCCATTCTGTTCAAAATGACCAATAGCTGGCCAAGGATCATCGCCGTCTATGCCAAAGTCTACATCCCACTTACCACCAAAATCAATAACCGGTTCTTTTTTCAAAGTCGTAAAACGATGACTCTGACCAAACCTTGCAGTAAATGGTATAGCATAATATGCATCTCGATTATTGACAGTCCATAGACCTGACATGACCCGTTCTTCAAAACCTGCTCGGATATAAGAGTCATATAATGGAAAAGCAATTTCTATCGAATCGTTCGATGCGTTTTTGTCTTTCCAGATTCTAACGTCTCTGACTTCGATGCGTTCTTTACCATTTATGATTTCTACAAAGACAGTACTGTCACCACTATATTTTACCTCAAAGTTGAAAGGCAATTCCCCCCCAGAGACTTCTTCGAATTCGTAGTCCATCAATTCTGGAAGTGGCTTTCCTTTAGGGTTGGAAATGGTTTCTTTGTCTACCAGTTGCAAGGTGGCTCGCCATATCCCAGGAGCTACTCTGGAGAATGTATTTTCCATGACCAGGCAACTGTAATTTACCGAAAGAAGGATAAGTATAAGACAAAAAACCGCAAGATATTTCTTATGCATAAGTTGTAGTTAAAATGGAGGTTATTAATTATTTAGTCAATAAACCCCAAAATAGTACTAAGGTTCGCGGCAAAATTACGAAAAGGAGAGGGGAAAGCAGATAGAATTTTAAGATATTTGTAAAGTCGCTCAGAGACAGTGACTTAGGGGGTAGAATGTACTGAAATAGGAATTACTCTAAGTTTGTTTTTGAGGTTCTATCGAAATAATAAATTGATAGTTTAGTTTGTAACAATAGTCCTACGTATTAGTCTATTGTTACAAACCCTATTTCAAAAAAAAGAAAATACTATTTCGATTTATCACCCACAAAGTGATCCTCCTTGTATTTAAAG
Organism: Saprospiraceae bacterium; assembly: GCA_045105695.1. Classification (GTDB taxonomy): domain Bacteria; phylum Bacteroidota; class Bacteroidia; order Chitinophagales; family Saprospiraceae; genus CALGLS01. The sequence continues at coordinate 4,407 of JBGCDT010000538.1, forward strand.
AACACATTGAAGGTCGTCAAACTTCCGTAGATCCGCGTGATGTACTGCTGAAGATTAACTTTCTCCTCATCGTTTAGATTTTTACTGGCATTGACTCGCTGCTCCATAACACGGAGTCGATCACGGACCATCACGATCTTGTGAAAGAAACTTTCAATGGTAATCTCTTTTGGTTTCATAGAAGGATCTGTAGGTTGTAAAATCATCTTACCACCATTCCACCGATCGCCTAATTCTACCTTTTCTGAAACATCGGAAAACTCTCTAAGTATTCTAATCAGAGATTTTTCAGCATCTGAAAAAGTCACTTTAGTCTCTGCTGGTATAGCCTCTATAACTTCCCAGTCATAATGCTTTCCGACCTGTTGAATACCATGTGTCATAAAACAAACATCGTAGACGATGCCATGCAAGCGAATAATAACGCCTACACCGAAGGCTTTGTGTTTTACTCGGGATCCGATGCCGAGTGTTTGTGTGCTAACTTCTTCCATAAGTAGGGGATTTTTGTTTGAAATTATAACGTAAGCTGTGGTATTGTTGTTACGTTTTATATGTAATGCAAGTTAGCGAATCTGTAGATATTACTTTTCCGAAAAATCAAATACCTTTATCTCTTAATATGCCCATACTCAACGCAGACAACTACCGACCAGGATTTCCCTTCCGCAATCCACATATCAATACCATCTTTCCACCAGTGTTCAGAAAGATAGAACAGCCTTCTTTCGTTCGAGAGCGGCTAAACACTGTTGACGATGATTTTTTGGATGTTGATTGGCTGAAGAAAGGACATCGTCGATTGGCCATATTATGTCACGGTTTGGAAGGAAGCAGTGATTCTCAATATATCAAAGGCACTGCAAACTTATTGCATAAAAGAGAATGGGATGTTCTCGCTATGAATTATCGGTCTTGTAGTGGAGAGATCAATTTGCAATATAGAATGTATCATAGTGGCGCTACGGATGATCTCCATTTTGTTGTCAATGAAGTAGAAATAGCTTATGAAGAAATTGTACTGATTGGTTTTAGTTTGGGTGGCAACTTAGTTTTGAAATACTCTAATGATGGAATCTATGAACTGTCGCAAAAAATCAAAAAGACAGTAGCGGTTTCGGTACCAGTAGATTTAGGAGGCGCTGCCGTAGAAATTATGAAACCCAAAAATAAAATCTATGAAAGACGTTTTCTGAAGAGCCTTGGAGATAAAGCGCTGGCCAAGAGCAGGCAGTTTCCAGACCGCTTTCCAATGGATAATTACAAGAAGGTAAAAAATCTGAGGGACTTTGATGAGTACTTCACCGGGCCGATCCATGGTTTCGCAGGTGCGGAAGATTACTACACCCGATGCTCTGCTTTGCAATTTCTGAATAACGTTCGCTTCCCTACCTTGATACTGAATGCGCAGGACGACACTTTCCTTTCCGAAAGTTGTTACCCAAGAGATTTAGCGAAAGCTAATGAGTTTCTCTTTTTGTCCGTTCCTAAGTATGGAGGTCATGTTGGATTCACAATTTTAGGAGCAGATCACTATTGGGAGGAGTTACAAATAGCAGCCTTTATCGAAAGATGAACGACTGAAAGCTGTGGAACTGATTCAACTGGATTTTAGTCGAAAATGAAACGTGACTTGTCTAAGCAACTATCATTTTTTAGCGATGTCTCTTACATTTGAATCATAATTATTTCAACAGATAACTCCAATATAAAAAGATGAAAATCCACCACGTCCAAAAAATCTATTCTTTTGTAATTCTATTGTTATTAGTAAGTACTACGGGCCTCCAGGCGAATGCAAATCTAATGGAGCGCAGCGGACCTATAACCCCTCCCAACGCTATCTATGAAAAGATGCTTAAGCATTTAACTATAGTTGATACGTGTAAGTTCTCTGCAACCAATTCGAAAAAAAGAAGTGATGTTAGTCGATCTTATGATCCACATAGCATGCTGATTTTTCAGACCGAGTTAGAAGCAGGTAGAGTTACTTTTTACTTAGATGCTTATCATGGACAATCCTTGGCAATGGAGATCCAAAATGACTCTGGTCAGGTAGTCGCTGATTTGGGTAGAGAGAAGGTTAATCGAAACTATATTCAAGTCGATTTAGCTGCATGGGACTGTGGTATTTACTACATCCTTCTGATGAATGATCACGGGGAGGTAGAGCAATATCAATTTGTAATTGACTAATCCCAAATCACTTCAAAATGCTGCTAGATTCCTTATCTTCGTGATTCACTAATCAGAATCACTTTATGAGTCTTCGCAATTGGGTTGCCTTTGCCCTAATCATCGCTTCTCTCGTTTGTTTGTATCCAGGACTTTTCCAACCGATAATGACTATTGAAATAACCCCTAATCTACCATTGGTTGGAGAAGTCACCTTGTATGAGAGTACACAAAGCATCGTCAAAACTGTAGAGACCTTATATACCAATAATAACAAATTGGTCGCTTTTCTTATCCTACTTTTCAGCATTGTCGTACCCATCATAAAAGCTGTAATATTATTGTTGGTTCTATTTGTCAAAAAGATGAGTAGCCGCAAAACACTCTTCAAGTTCGTCAATGCAATCGGCAAGTGGTCGATGGCTGATGTTTTTGTCGTTGGTGTTTTTCTAGCCTTTCTAGCTACTAAATCTAATGATGGTTTTCATGCAGAAATTCATAGTGGGTTTTATTACTTCTTATCTTATTGTTTGATTTCACTTATGGCAATTGTGGTTATGGACGTAGAGGAATAGCCTAGCTTTTCTTTTATAAACTTAAATAGTAAAACTCAATTTCTACAATCACATTAATCCATTTTGCTCCTGACTTGAGTAAAATGGATTTTTTATTTTTCAGTTTCTGTATTGATTACATTACTTTATTTTTACATTAGTGTTTTAATCAGCGTAGCAATGCCCTGGTTATTTTATTTATTCACTTATCAAAAAATAAAGTTTATGAAAAAAAATATTTACACCCTTTGTCTTTGTTTTACAATCTTAGTTACCAAATCTATGGTAGCTCAATGTCCTATTCCTACTTCAATAACTAGTCTTAATGGAAACGCAATGACTGCAGTACTACCACATGGAGGCGACTTCTTCTGGGACGGTTCGGATGCGGGTTATGGACTAAACTCCAATGATCCTGTTTTCCCTGATGTCAGAACCATCTTTGCAGGCGGCTTGTGGATGGGAGGTTTTTCGCCTTCTTCTGATCTTAGAGTAGCAGCTACGGAATATGGGATGGGTTTTGGAGATACAGACTATTTTGCTGGACCTATTAATGATGATGGTAGTACCGATTGTAACAATTGGGATCGGCATTGGCGAATAGCTAAAAGTGAAATAGACGAATTCCTTATAGATTGGTCGGACGGCACCTTGGACAGCCCAATCCCTCCAAATGTAAAAGGCTGGCCAGGAAGAGGAAACCCACATTTTATGGAATTATTTGGTTTCGACTTCCCTAATCTGTTTTATCAATTTGCTCCTTTTCATGATGAAAACTCAAATGGCATATATGATCCCGAAGGCGGTGACTATCCTGATGTGAAGGGGGCAGACCACGCAGTATACTGGGTATATAATGATGCTGGAGGATTGCATACAGAAACAGGAGGGGAGCCACTTGGTGCAGAGGTTCATGCACTTGCTTACGCTTTCAGTTCAGCTGATGAGGCCATTAACCAAACGACTTTTTACAACTTGCGTACGATTTATAAAGGAAGTGAACCACTTACTGATTCTTATCTGTCATTGTGGATAGATGCTGATCTTGGCTGTTATACTGATGATTTTATTGGTTGTAATCCTGATCAGGAAATGGCTTATGTTTATAATCAGGATGCGACTGATGGAAGTAGTGGGTGCAACTGTCCTGGTGGTGTTGCAACTTTTTGTGAGGAAATTCCTGTTGTCGGAATAAAGATGCTTGAAGGTGTAACAGCAGGGCGTGTGATTAATGCTGATGGCGAATTAGAGGTTCCTGGCCCTGGTGTAACTCCTGAAGTTTTTGTTGATGTTGGAATGACGAACTTTGCTTATTACAACAATGGTGGCGAAACGCCGCCGCCGCCTCCTGG
>JBGCDT010000539.1:0-23416 GCA_045105695.1 Saprospiraceae bacterium
CTCAAATTTCTAGGCTTCGAGCAAACCTTCAAAAACTCTCTAACAACTCTTGCAATGGGAGGTGGAAAAGGCGGCTCCGATTTCAATCCAAGAGGGAAGTCTGATGGAGAAGTCATGCGCTTTTGTCAAGCATTTATGCAAGAGCTGTATCGACACATTGGCCCTGACGCAGATGTACCTGCGGGTGACATTGGTGTAGGTGGACGTGAAATTGGTTACCTGTTCGGTATGTACAAAAAACTAAAGAAAGAACACACAGGAACTTTTACAGGCAAAGGATTTTCCTATGGCGGTAGCCGCATGCGTCCAGAGGCGACTGGCTACGGTTGCGTCTATTTCACCAATGAAATGCTAAAGACAAGAAGCGAGAGCATAGAAGGAAAAAGATGTTTGGTTTCTGGTTCTGGAAACGTAGCTCAGTATACGGTAGAAAAAATTCTAGATCTGGGTGGTACCGTTCATACCTTATCTGATTCATCAGGTGTGGTATATGACAAAGAGGGAATTGATCGGGAAAAATTGGCTTATGTACTGGATTTGAAAAACAATCGTCGTGGCCGTATAAAAGAATACGCTAGTGAGTTCAAGGGCGTTAAGTACATCGAGAAAGGGGAGCCTTGGCAGTTTGAAGCAGACTGCGCATTCCCTTCTGCTACTCAAAATGAAATCACTGAGAAGGAAGCTAAGATGCTCGTCAAAAACGGAATTATTGCCGTTGGAGAAGGAGCCAATATGCCGACGACCAATGAAGGAATTGGTGTTTTCCAAAAAGCAAAAATCTTATATGCTCCTGGGAAAGCTTCCAACGCTGGTGGGGTAGCTACCTCTGGTTTAGAGATGTCTCAGAATAGTACTCGTTTGTCTTGGACTAGTGAGCGGGTGGACGAAGAATTGAAAAGTATCATGGTCAAGATTCACGATCAATGCACCGAGTATGGTCGAGTGAATAAAAAGTATGTTGACTACGTGAAAGGGGCGAACATTGGCGGCTTTGTGAAAGTCGCTGATGCAATGAAAGCTCAGGGGGTGATCTAAGAAATGTACTTAGTAGTTGTCACGAAGTGATTTGAAATTGAATGGTCTGTCAGTTTTTCTGAAAACGACCAAAGACTAATTCTTCAAATTGCTTCGTGCTAATTACCACCTCAAACTATAGCCATCTGAACATCCTCCGCTCTGAGGTGTTCTCGATATAAAGTTGCTGTTTTATCTAATGCCCCTTCCAGCAAATTAGACCCTTCAAAATTATAAAACACCATCAGAAAACGTTTCGTATTTTCAGATACAGAAGTCCTAGCTGAGTCACTAGTCGGCGTACCAAAAGCACCTAAGTCATCACGCAAAGTAGCCAGCCCTTTAATATTCAACTCGCCTCTACCGATTCCCTCATAAGGTTCGTTTGCCTCTCCAATACCCAGTTTGATATTTCCTTGGATATTATCCATATCATAACCGCCGATAGAGTAGGCTGTTTCCACAGAAATTAAATTCAGGGCATCAACGACATTATTGATTTTGTACAAACCTTTACCTTTTATAACTCTTCGTAACAATGCTTCTGCGGAAGGTCGATAGCGAGCGGGATCTTTACCTGTGGCCTTGTAGCCGCGTCGGGTTTCTTGCGCAATCGGTAGCTGACTAATCTGAGGAACTTCTAATCTGCTTTGTAATTCTTCCAAACTATTTGCAATACGCTCCGCAAGACCACCACTAGTGGGTTCCACATTTACCTTACAACTCAGCAATCCCAACTGGAGGTCAGGGCAAGCTGTTCTGATGTTTTTGTTTATTGTAATTAGATTTTTCAAGAGCCAAGGGTTTTTATTATAAGGTGGATGAGGAGATGAGGTGGATGGGGTAGATAAGGTTTTTTCTGATTTGAATTATAGTGTATTAACTCAACTAGGCGCGAATGAAGGAAACCCTATCAGCCCCCATCTACCTGATCCACCTCATCTCCCAATTACCTCATCTAAACGAAAAGCCTGATCCATAACAATTCTCCCACGTTTATTCAATTTCAAAGTAGCACACTCTACCACAGGATCATGTTCAAAGTATAAAACATGATTTTGAGCAAGTGCATCCTTCAGCATTTCTTCTTTTTCTTTCATGCTCACTAAGGGCCGAATATCATAAGCCATGACATAGGGCAAGCCAATGTGACCATAAGAAGGCAACAAATCTGCGTTGTATAAAATGGTTTTTTCACCAGTGTCGATTTGCAAAGCCATCATCGCTTCTGTATGTCCGTTGTAATATTTCACTCGAATACCAGGGAGCCATTCTTCGCCATGTTTGGTTTCTACCATTTTGAGGATGCCCCAGTCTTTTAGAGGAACCATGTTCTCTTTTAGAAAGGAAGCGCGTTCTCTTGGATTTGGATTCATGGCCCAGTCCCAGTGTTTTTGGTTAGACCAATATGTGGCGTTCGGAAAGGTGGGGACGGGGTTTCCTTCCTCATCATGTTTGATGGCTCCGCCGCAGTGGTCGAAGTGAAGATGAGTAAGAAAGACGTCTGTTATGTCTTCTGCGGAACATCCAACTTTAGAAAGCGAAGACAACAAATCATCCTCTCCATGCGGCTCGAAGTGTGAGCGGAATTTGTCGCTTTGTTTGTTTCCTATCCCTGTGTCGACTAGGATTTTTTTGTCAGCGGTTTCTATGAGCATGCAGCGCATGGCCCATGTGCACATATTGTTGTCGTCGGGTGGATTTATGTTTTCCCACATTTGTTTGGGGACGACTCCGTACATGGCGCCGCCGTCTAGTTTGAATTTTCCGGTTTCTATGGTGTGGAGCTTCATGGTGTTGGGTGTTCGTATGAATGAATAGTCTAATTTTGAATGTATGAATCTTGAATGATTGAATGGCGCTCAGTTCGTAAGCTCCGCAGGCCAGTACGGTCGAAGGAACATTCAATCATTCAACATTCGATCATTCAAAATTAAAAAATTAAAACCCAATTGTAGACTTCGTCGTTTCCATTTCTTTTTTTAGAACAGCCATTCGGATAGCAGTGACTGCGGCTTCAACTCCTTTGTTGCCGTATTTCCCCCCTGCTCTATCTTTTGCTTGTTGTTCGCTATCAGGTGTGAGGACGCCGAAGATGAATGGTTTACCGGAGGCAACACTTAGATTCGTTAGACCTTGTGCAACTGCGTTGTTGATGTACTCATTGTGCTTGGTTTCGCCAGTGATGACGCAGCCGATGCAGATGACGGCGTGTGGATCATGACGCTTGGCCATGATTCTGGCAGCAGTTGGTAGTTCAAAAGTACCTGGGACTTGAGCAACGTGGATGTTGTCTTCCTCTGCTCCATGCTTTAGTAGCGTATCCAAGCAGCCTTTGTAAAGCTCGTGGGTGATTTCTGCATTCCAGTCAGAGACTACGATCCCAAATTTGAAATCTTTTACAGATGGAATGTTTTTGTCGTCGTACTGGGAAAGATTTTTTAGTGATGATGCCATTTTTGGAAAGGGTTGAAGAGGGTTGAAAAGGGTAGAAGAGGGTTGAAAAGGGCATGCCCAGAAGGCTTAGTACAATGTAATCTCTGGGGGTTACTTGATTTTGGGAAACCATCTTTTATCGCTTTTGTCTTTTCCTCTATATTTAAGAATTAAGTATTACACAAAAAATAATTTCAGAATCTTTACGCTCCTTGAAAAGTCATAACCTGCTCTCCCTCTGGTTTCTTCTACAAGCTCTGAGCAGGTCCTTACGGTCAGTACTTTTCAAGGCAGATTCTAAAGTTAATTTTTCGTTGTTGCTAAACTGATTTTTAATAAAAATTTTTTTGATGAAACTCTAGGTGAAATAGAAAATCAACAGTCGGTATGCCTTGCTCGCAACCTAATAAAACTTCGCTATAAAAACACACCTAGCCCAAGAAAAAAGGACTACGGAATACACGCTATAAGAAAAACCCTCTTCTGCCTCTTTCCCTCTTCAACCTCCCTCCAAAAGAATAAGTATCCTCAAACCCAAATTTATCACACCCAACTGCTAAAACAAAGTCCCGCTCCTAAATTCCAATAAAAAAAGGCAGCACTGAATCAGTACCACCTTTTTCTAACAATAAGATTACAAAGTAGTTTATAACTTAGGTGTTACTCTAGCTAGGTACTTATCGATATCGTTTCCGTCAACAGACGTTGGATATTCCATTTTTATTTTGTTGTAAGCATCGGCAGCTGCTTTCCAGTTTTCGTTTTTCTCAGCCATCATACCTACTTTTTTGAGGTACATTGGAGCTAGGAATTCGTTGCCATCTGCTGCGTTAACTGCTTTTTTGTAGTAAGACGCTGCGTTATTCATGTCTCCTTTTTCAGCGTAAGCATCTCCGATCATACTGAATGTAGGCCCTTCTAGGACTTCTCCTTTTGGATTGAAATCTTCGAGGAATTGGATGGCTAAATCATATTGACCTAAGTGCAGGTAAGAAGCACCGCTGTAGTATGTAGCTAAGTTTGCTGCTTTTGTTCCACTATGGTTGTCAATGATGTCGAGGAAACCAGGAGCACCACTTCCAGGATTAGAAAGTGCCAATGCAAAGCTGTCTTTTTCGAATTGCAACTGTGCTTGAGATAATTGCGTGGAAGCCTCCGTCTCACGGGGTCCTTGATATAAATGCTTGAAAGCCAAGTATCCACCAACCACAACGATCAGGGCGAGTAATCCACCCATGATATTTTTTTGGTTTGTTTCTAAAAAACCCTGAGCAGAGTCTTTTACTTCTACAATGTCAACTAAGGTTTCTTCCTGTTGCTTATTCTTTTTTCTTTTAATAGCCATGAATGACGTGTTTTTAGGTCGCTTTAGGGTTTAAAATTATTTCTACCTAAGTAGTTGATAATCAATTGAAAAGCGAAATGAAAATAGGTTTAAAATACGTTTTTGCGTACTGCGCTTTCTAAAAGCACCGCAAAAATAAACATTCTTACGATTAAAATGGGCTTTTGTTGGTAAGAAGTCATGGCTAAATCAAAATCTATCTCAATCACAACTTCATTGATGGTATAATGAAATCGTGATTGAGATGGTATTCTAAATTAATTTTTCATTAAGCGGATGACAGACATCTGCTCTCCTTCATAAACTTTTACAAAATAAACACCAGGTGTTAGATGTGTAATATCAATCTGAGTAATCACTCCACTATAGCTATTCAAGACTTTTCCGTCAGCGTTCGTAATTTCTATAGTACTGTCATCAGCACTCAAACCTGCTATACTGATAAACCTTGAAGATGGATTAGGATAGATTTTAATCTGCTTTTCATCTTCAAGTTTAACATTGATACTGACAATATTAGAAAACTCGAATTTTTCATCAAAGTCAATCTGTTTTAATCTGTAGTAGTTTATTCCAACAGAAGGATCTTCATCCAAATGCTTGTAGACTTGAATGTCAGAGGTTGTTCCAGCCCCGTCAACAATATCAATCTTTCTCCATTCCAAACCATCCTGTGAACGATGGACTTCAAAGTGACTATTGTTTAATTCTATGGCAGTTGACCAAGTGAGCATTACATTGTTTCTATCTTCCAATGTTGCATTAAAAGAAGTCAATTCAACAGGTAGAGGTGTAGTCGCATCGCCTACCGTGAAAGGAGAGAAAGAACCAGTGTAACCAGTATAGGTCATCGAATTTCCGTCAGTCGTTGGCGATCCAGCTACCTTTTCCCAATCACTCCCAAAGTGATATAAAGCTGGAGTTACGAGGTTGACTGCTTCGCCTCCGTTCCAATTGAAAGTAAAGTCCACACCCGATCCGCCGTTGGCATTTGTTTTATCGATGTCCCATGTTCTTTGCACACGAGGTCCGGTAACTGTAGCTCCGGAAGATGTTCCGTCTATATAAACTTCGTCTATAACTTTTACTTCGAAGTCATCTCCAGTACCTGTGTTGTTAGTTATGGATACGGGATTGTATGCGGAGTTTCCAACTTCGAAAGTAGCGGTTGCTCCATTTGGGATAGTCATGGAAAGACGACCTGTAGAAGAGGTTTTTATGAATGCACCAGCTCCTGCGCCTGAGATTTGATTAGCAGTTAGGTTATATATACTCAGGTCAATAGTTTTATTTGACTCCAAGGTTAACTTATTGACCGTCATATCAGCCGTCAAAGTATACGATGATCTGTTTGCTAGAACAAATTCTTCATTGCCCATGAAATCAGTTGGGTTTGTTCCAGTTCCGTCTGTAGCAACACCCCAAGTGCTTAGGTTCGATAAACTACCTGTAGATTTTGAGTAGTATTTTATTTCACCGATTTGGTTTTCAAATATTCTAATGGTGTTAGAACTGGTTGCTCCTTTATGCCACAGAATATCAGCTTTTCCATCATTATCAAAATCATCACTTAATATTCCAGTAGTTCCACCTCCGGAACCATTGTTTATATACAACTCAGTAAATGAGCTGCCAGCGTCTATAATATCTCCTGGGTCCATTTCATTTGTGGAGAGACGGATGGCTCCATCTAGCTTTACAATATCAATTTTTCCATCTCCATTCATATCATGAGCATAAAGTCCATCCCAACCACCACTACCAATGTCTGCTGTCCAACTTGCTGCAAAATCAGAATTACTTAGCGTTCCAGAGGTATAATTGTTTTGTAGGATACGAGGACCTGAAAAATCTGTTTTTAAAATGTCATTCTTACCATCCTGATTAAAATCACAGACCAAAGCGTATGATCCATAATATGCCGCTGAAGAATGAGTGATAGGGGTATTCATTGGTGGAGATGATCCTGAGTTTGTATTTGTTGATAGGCGTGTTCCATTATTTCCATTAAATCCCATCACATCAACTGCGTGGTCTGCATCAAGATCTCCAACAGTAAAACCTCTGGAACCGTTGAGCCCTGACAACAGAGTTTGTTGACTACCGAATGTAATACTTCCATCTCCCGGAGACGTGTTTAAAACATAATATATATTACTTGTATAACTATAAGCATAAACTAAATCGGGTTTGCCATCAACATTTACATCTGCGATTTTCAAACGGCGAACGCCACTAGATCCAACAGTTACGGGACTCCCTGTATTAAAATCTAAGGTTCCTACAGAAGAACTATTTTTAAAAACCAACATGGAGTTAGAGCTTACATTTGCTCCTATCACGATGTCCATTTTTCCATCCATGTTGAAATCACCAGTAGCTACACTTCCGATGTCAAGCGTACTCGGCAGATTGTAAGCTGTTCCAAATCCAAAATTTCCAATTCCTGAAGATTGGTTTAAGAAAACATCAGCTCCTTTATCTGTAGAAACTGTACCGTTAATTTTAACAAAGTCAGTTTTTCCATCTCCATCAAAATCGCCAGAGGCCATTTGTGGATAGTGAGCACTATAGCCAGTTCCTGGTGCGCTGGTAGGTGTAACCGAAATCTCATGTGTCCCCGCATCATAATAAAATGAATTAGAAACCGGTGTCGAAGATTCCGCAAAAGTAATTGAGAACGGCATCGTTGTTATATTCAACTGATTATTCGCTACGTCAATAACCTGAATCGGACCTGACCCACCTCCTGTAGGAACCGTAACGGTAAGTTTCGTAGCAGTGGCGTTAGTAACGGTTGCTTTCACAGGACCGAAGTAAACTACGTTGTTTCCAAGGGTAGTGTTGAAGCCAGTACCATTGATTTCAACAGTAGCTCCGACTGCACCGGACATCGGCGAAAAGGAGGTGATCTTCGGTTGTGCATAAACCGCAACAACAGAAAAAATAATAAATAGTGTGTAAATGAATTTTTTCATTGGGTTAGAAAGTTTTATATGTGAAAAATGTATTTAGTGCATTCAAGAGGGGGGGAGAATGCAATTGGGGAGTGTTCTTGTGTTTGATAGAGTGCCATTAAAAATCCATGCCTCCTTAGCAAAAGGAGCAATTTGAAAATTGAGGTGGAAAGGTCAGATTTTACAAATCTTTAGATTAGATCAGATCTGTGGAGAGGAGTTGAATTCTGTTGTTAAAACCAACTATTACGTTTACGTATGTAACGTATCACTATTTTTAGAAATGGATAGGAAGAACTATTATCAAGTTTTAGTCAAAAAAATATTGTCACAAAAAGAAGATTTCTGCAACTGAACTGACCTATTATTGCAAATAAAAAAAGCAGCTCCGTACGAAGCTGCTTTCCATTTGTGTAATCTCTCATAGCCGTTTGTTCGACTATTGTTTGTTTGCTCTTTATTCCAAAAATGGATAATCTTCCTGCATATAATTGTCTGTATACAATTCTGCAGCATCAGGTAGTGGAGACTCTTCTGCGAACTTAACCGCTTCAGCAACCTCTGCTTTGATTTTATCCTTGATTGCTTTAATCTCTTCTTCAGAAGCAATCTTGTTGTCCAAAATTTTCTTTTCTGTTTCTTTTACTGGATCACGATCTTTGTAATCCTTCAGCTCATCCTTTGTTCGGTATTTTGCTGGGTCAGAGACAGAGTGACCTTTATAACGGTATGTTTTTATTTCTAAGTAGTAAGGTCCTTTTCCAGAACGGATATGTTCTGCTGCTTTTGCCAAAGCGTCATGTACTGCTTCTGGACTCATTCCATCAACAGGTTCCGAAGGCATTTCAAAGGCATTACCTATTTTCCATAGATCATGAACGTTACTGGTTCTTTCTACGGAAGTACCCATTGCGTACTGATTATTTTCACAGATGAAAAGGACAGGCAACTTCCAAGTCATAGCCATATTGAAGGCTTCATACAAAGCTCCTTGTCTCGCAGCTCCGTCTCCGAACATGGTTACACAAAGGTTATCTGTACCCCTGTATTGTTCCGCCAAAGCAATACCAGCTCCGATTGGAATCTGAGCACCTACGATACCGTTTCCACCAAAATAGTTGTGTTCTTTACTGAAGAAGTGCATGGAGCCACCTTTCCCTTTTACTGCTCCACCTGCTTTACCAAAGAGTTCGGCCATACAAGCGTTCGCAGAAAGACCTCTGGATAATGCAATCCCGTGTTGGCGGTAAGCCGTTACGATGGAATCTTCTTTACGAATGGCAGATATCATTCCTGCGGCAATTGCTTCCTGACCAATATAAACGTGGCAGAAACCACGTACCTTTTGCTGACCATAAGCTTTCAAAGTAGCTTCTTCAAAACGACGGATGCGCAACATCATCTCGTACCACTCCATGTAAGTTTCCTTAGAGAATTTCGTCTTACTGCCCTTCGCAGAGCTTGGCTTTTTTTCTATGTCTTTGCTGTCTTTTACCACGGGTTGTATATTTATTTTAGTAATTATTAAAATAGCATAGTAAAGATAGGGCTAAAAAATTAATTGCCCAATTTTGATCTGTATAACTTTTGGGGGCACTGGTGCTGGGTGGCAGGGAACAGGTAGGTCTTAGTCTTTTACGCGAAATCTGTTGGTTCTATTTTGGTAATTGGTAATAGTTTTTATTCGCTTATTAACAAACAGGTTCTATTCGTATAGGTACGAATGACCTGATATCTGTCTACCTGTAACCAGTTACCGGGCATAATATATAGCTGATTAATCTGCAGGCTCAGACTCTCCCCAACGGTAGCTCCCTAAATCAAAACCTGCCAAGTCCAACACCCGATCAACTACTGTGGCGGCGAGTTCTTCAAAGTCTTTTGGTTTGCTGTAAAAACTAGGGACGGCTGGGCAGATGATTCCGCCTGATTCCGTAACCGTTTTCATGTTATTGATTTGAATCAAACTCAAAGGTGTTTCTCGCGTCACCAAGATCAGTTTCCTTCGCTCCTTCAGAATGACATCTGTAGCTCTGGTCGTCAGGTCTGTAGAAAGTCCATTCGCAATTCTCCCCAGCAAACCCATAGAGCAGGGACAGACAATCATCGTATCGTATTTCGCAGAGCCAGAAGCGAAGGGAGCCATGAAGTCATCCTTTTCATAAAAATCAAAAGAGTAATTATTGTAGCCTTCGTCATCTAGCTCAAATTTCCAGTTGAACTTTGCATTTTTAGACATTACTACGCCGATGGCCGCTGTCTGATCTTTCAATTGTTCCAGTTTATCTAACAATACTTTTGCGTAAATAGAACCACTTGCTCCTCCGATGGCGACGACTAGTTTTTTCATGTTTTTTAAATTGTATTGATTGGGTTTGTGAATATTAAATAGTACGTATTTTATGTGTTTGGAAAATTAATAAAATTGAAGGAACGTTGGTTTATTTTGAAATGTAGCTCTTTGCTATTTCTATCTATGGTTATTGTGCATCACTTTTTTATCGTTACTTTCCTTAGAAAAGTGATCTCACTGAGTTCGCAGAGAAGAATACGTGAGTATATTGTTATGCCTCAGTGTTCTCCGCAACTTTAAATCAGAAGCCCCCCAATTCCCGAAACTCCCATTTCAGCGTCTCTTCCTTCAGATCATGTTGGAAAACCAAGATGCTATCGGGATTGTGATTCGTGACATACTTCGGAACGTTCTCTTTTTTCATTGAATTATTGATACCTGAACCTAGGAACCAAATGCCTTCCTTGCTTTGAAATTCAAAACGCTTGGCGCGTTGTCCAAGGTCTCCGCCTATTAGAACCACTTGGGTGCCCTTTTGTTGAATTTTTGTAAGCAGAGGATAGTATAATTTTTCGAAGGTTCCATGAGGGGTACAACTCATTTTGAGATAGGCAGCTATGAAGTGCCATTTGTCAAGCAGGTCTTTCTGTCCGTTGACTAAGTTTTTGGTCAAAAGACTGTGGTGATGTAAAACAACAAGATGAGAAGAAGCCTGAATGGTATCCGCAATATTTTTGAGCAAACTAAATTGCTGATGGAGTGCGTCGCAAATTTTTGAACTATCCATGTCTGGCAATTGTGGATGTCCAGTATTCGTATTCAAAACCAGATAGGTAATGCCATCACGATGTTGGCTGTAGGAGAAAGGACGTTTCGTTTTTTTAGAAATCAGGGAAGGAGTACCGCTTTTAATGTCGTGATTTCCAATGGCCCAGAGTGTCCTGTTTTGACTGATGCCAAAGAGATCATCTAAGTAATCCAAAGTAGAAGCCTTCTGAGAAGTGCGACCACAAATATCACCTCCTAGCCATATCTGGTCGTATGCGTCTAAATCCAGCGCTTCAACTCTAGGGTCAACTCTATCCCCACCAGGTGCTTGCCAATTGTAAGAATGACCAATGAAAAGGTAGTCTTTGGTTTGATCTTTTTGACAAGAAGATAAGAGGAGGAGAAATAGGATAGATATGGTAAAACGAAAAGAGTGCATGGAGTGGAGTAGAGGTTTTTATAAAAACACAAATCTACAATTTCCGAAGCGCTTCTGTTACTAAAAGGAGTTCTCTTTCTATATCCTCAGCCTCTTCAATGGATTGACAGTTTTTCATTCGATAAGTCAATTGGTCAATAGCTTCGAGATAGCGAACTTCCTCTTTTAGAATCGTTCTGAGTGTTTCTTTACTGGCGACTTCTTCGTATTCGTTCTCCTGAAGCTGCTGTAGCTTCTTTTGCTTCTCTGCAAGTTTTTTTGCCAGTAGATGATTAGCCTGAAGGTTCTTGATCTTTTGTTGACAAGTCTTGTAAAAAGCAATCTTCGTTTTGCGCAAAGCCAATTGTTCTTCAAAGCGAGAAATCAAAATACGACTCTCTGCAATGGCTTCTGGACGGAGGGCCTCTTCAGTAGCAAGCTGTACCTCTAGATCATTAATTTCTCCTTGAATATTTAGAACGTCTGATCCTAATTTGGAAATTTGAAACTGAACATCTTCTAATGACTGACGAATATTTTCAAGGGAAGAACCTCCTCTGAAGATGTTTTCTGAATCCCCCATTTCTCCAAAAGAAGTAAATTTATAAATGTAAACGAACAGTAATACCACGCAGATGATCAAAAACAAAGGCTTAGCTACTATGGCTGCCAAGAGTAGTAATAGGAGCAAGAGAATGGTGAATATGATTGGTTTTTTATCGATCATGATCTAGTTCAATTTTGCAAAAAATCTAGAGGTTGTCTTGGCTGTCAATTGTCCTGATTTTCGTTTAGGACAAATTAAAGAATTCACTAATACCTAAGAAACAATCCAATATACCATCTTTTGTTTTATATTTGCCCTACAAGCCAAAAAGAACTGCTGTTCTCTTCGTTTCCACATTGGTATTAGATTCCAAAAGATTGAACGAATAGTTTACTTACAGCTTTTTCCAACCGTTATTGCGTATTACACAAAAAATAATTTCAGAATTTTTATACCCCTTGAAAAGTCCTAACCTGCTCTCCCTCTGGTCGTTATGGTCAGTACTTTTCAAGGCAGACTCTGAAGTTAATTTTTCGTTGTTGCTGTAACTCAAAATGATTTTTAACAGTCTGTGAACCCATTAAGATTTTCCTTAAAGTGGTAGCGTTTTTGCAATTACCTTGTATTCGTAAGCGCGGTATTTATTACTCGCCAGAACAGCAATAAAAAACACAGGCTTCGAACCGATTTCAATAAACAATCCCGTGTAAATAATGAAAAAAGTACTGACACTCCTTTTAGTTCTATGCTTCTGTCTAAATCTATCTTTAGAAGCGCAGGATCCAACTCGACCCAATGCCATTATTGGCAAAAGATATTTCTCTGACTATCATTCTCCTCGTTCCGGAAATTACACTGACTTTGATAATTATCGAGGTGGTTTTGAAGTAGCTTACCTTCGTAACATGAGTAAGAAGTTCAATGCCGTCATTCCACTCAAAGTGGGCGTCATCAACTTGCCCGAAGAGGAAAATAATTTTACAACAATTGGAGTGGACTTTTTAGGACAACTACAATTCTACAAAGAAGATCGAAAAGTGATTCCTTATATTTTAGCGGGCCTTGGCGGTGAAATGGAAGATTACACGGATCTTAATTTCTTTGTTCCTTTGGGAGCGGGTGCTAATATTCGACTAGGGAAATACGCCTACATTAATATTCAATCTGAATTCAGAGTTTCGCTAGACGGCAATCGAGACAATTTTCATCATGGTATCGGTTTAGGTTTTATGATTGGAAAAATTACGGAGACGGAAGTTCCTGATATTTTCCCAGGCGTAGCGGTGCCTGATACCGATGGCGATGGTATTGCAGATAGTAATGATACTTGTCCTGAGGTTGCAGGAGTGGCGGCTTTCAATGGTTGTCCAGATACAGATGGCGATGGCTTGGAAGACAAGTTGGATCAATGTCCAAATGCAGCAGGTCCAAAGGAAACGCAGGGTTGCCCGGATGCTGATGGTGATGGTGTGTCGGATGATAAAGATAAATGTCCGCAGGAGGCAGGAACCCTATTGGGTTGCCCAGATGGAGATGAGGACGGCGTTGCAGATTTTGAGGATAAATGTCCTGATGAAAAAGGAACTCGTGAAACTTCCGGTTGCCCTGAATTGGATACAGACAAAGATGGTGTTTTCGATCATTTAGATCAATGCCCAAATCAAGCGGGTCCGATCAATGGTTGCCCAGACGCTGATGGCGATGGTATCAAAGACAGCGAAGACAAATGTCCAAACGCTAAAGGAGAAGGCCGCTTCAATGGCTGCCCCGATACAGATGGTGATGGTATAGATGACTCCGTAGATAAATGTCCAAACTCTCCAGCTCCTGACATGCCGAACGGTTGTCCAGAAATCAAAAAGGAAGACAAAGAGATATTGAACTATGCGATTCAAGCGGTTCAATTTGAAACAGGCAAAGAGAAACTAAAGTCTGAATCTCAGATGGTTCTCGATCAGGTGATTATGGTTATGAATAGTTATCCAGATCATAAACTGAGTATTATTGGTCATACGGATAACGTAGGAGAGGAATCTCGAAACGAGGTATTATCCATCAACAGAGCAAAGGCTTGTTATACTTACCTGACCTCTAAAGGTATTGCTACAGATCGAATTATTGTAGGTGGAATGGGAGAGCAGGCGCCGATTGCAGATAATGGAACGAAGGAAGGAAAGGCTTTGAATAGGAGAGTGGAGTTTAAATTGTTTGCGGATTAAGTGAGGATAATTTGAATAAAAAGAAAAGCACTAAGGAGTTGATTCTCTTTAGTGCTTTTTTATGTAGCATTTTTTGTTTTTAGATTTTTTCTCCAATGATGTATAGGTAATCTCCCATTTTGTTTTCATACGATTTTATTACTTCTTCGATTTTTCCTTTATCAATATCACTTCTTAATTCAGTTAATCCTTTTTCAACTTCCGCTTTATTAGCTAAAGAAGAAAAAGAAGAAATTCCTTTTCTGATTTGTTCATCGAAATACAACTCTGGGTTTTGCTTACCGCAATAAAGAAATTTATCTTCTAATGCCGGATGGATAGAGTATTTTTCTGTTTGTATTGTTTCAAAACCTGCTTTACTCATGCTTTCTTTAATCTGCGTTAGCCCAGGCATTTGTATAATTGAATCATTTAGCATTTTTGGAAAATAATGATTGAGCCAATAGCCTTCCATTTGTTTTTTCGTAGAAGTGAAAATTACAATTCTTCCTTGTTCTTTTAATACGGAATAAAGCTCTGAAAAACCTTTTTCTAAATCTGTCCAATGATGAATAGTCAAAGAACCAATTATTCCATCGACACAATTTTTTGGAAGATCTGTATTTTCTGCAGAACCCATTCGCCAATCAATTTCACTGTTTTTAGTTTTCGCTTTTTTTAGCATTTGGTCGGATGGATCTATTCCAATGAATTGGTAACCCTTTTTCTGAAACTCATTCGTGTAGTTGCCCGTGCCGCAGCCAATATCTAAATACAATCTATCTTTGACTGGTGCTAAATGTCGAATCAGACTTTCAGCTAGCTTTGGATCAGCTTTTCGAGTAAGGTTGTAGTCTTTTCCGATTTGGTTGTATTTTGTTGACATTGGTTTTTTCTTTTGTATTAGGGATGAAGGAGAAATAAATGTTCGATTTGAATTCGAAATATTTTAGCGGTCTGATTAATAAAAATGAAGGTATAGCGAGTTATATTGAATTTTTCTTGAGAAAGAGAGCTGAAATGGGTTACATTCCAATCGGACAGTTATTGATTCTGAATCCCTTAGGTAATTCTACTTTTCCTAACAGCCTTTGATATCAAATACGCATTTGTAAACAGCGTAAAAAGAATCACTGAAATAGTCGTAAACTCAATTACTGTTCTTGTAAAATCGGGGATAAAGGGGGGCGTAGTCGATTCAGTATAGAAAAGCTGTCAACACGAGGGCAGCAATGGCGTTGATTAAATAGCTTTTTTTATTCTTCACAATCATTTTATTTTCTCTAGAAATGCAAATTCCTTATCTATCTGCTTCAGCAATTTATCGGATTGTCTTATCGATCTATTTAAAGCATTAACAGCTCTTTTATCTTCTACATCTATACTCTTGTAAATCGCAAGTGCTGACTCTATTTCTTCTTTTGAGTTTTCTAGTTTGCGGCTTGCTTTTTCAATGGACCATCGCTTGCCCTTGAATTGTTTGTTCTTTGCTTTGATATATTCATTAAATAATTCTACGCCACTATTTGAACTTTCTGCCGCTTCTTCCAGTAAATCTTGTTGACTTGTTATACCATACAATCCTATGTCTTTAGTCATCCTTCTCCTCCATCTTTCAATTAACCTAACACCTTCTCCCATTTCTAAAGATCGGTTTACCTGATGTTGCATTTGTTCTTTTCTTCCAGCTTTAAAAGACTGCTCAATCAAGTTGTCAAAATCATAATTCACTTCCTTTGATTCTGTCACTCTATTTTGTTCGAAGTCTTCATAGCTCATTGGTGTCTTAGAAATTTGCCATACAGGATCAAAAGGCATATGATTTTTAATCATTCCTTGAGCATCTACATCATACCATTTGGGACTGTATTTTTTTACGAATCTTTTTTCCTCTTCTATATATCCAGCCCCCCAGGTAGGGTCGTACAAGCTCCATTTGCCCCTTACTTTTACAGCATTCCAGGCATGGCCTATTCTGCTGATTATTTTTCCTTCATCTGTTTTGGTGTAACCTTCAACAATGAAAGATTCGTAGCCTAGCTTTTGTACAATGGCATTAAATAAAAGTGCGTAATCCTCACAAACCCCTTTTTTAGATTTAATAACCTTTTTCAACAAGTGTGCTTTGTATTCTTCTTCACTTTTGAATTTTGAATTCTTATTAGATTTTGATCCTTTTTTAAGTTCATTTAATTTATGAACATCGTATTTAATATTATCAGTAACCCAATCGTAAACTGATTTAATAGTATCTTCTGAAAATGGTATTTGCTGAATTGTTTTTTCTACTAAATCAGATTGAGCAAAACCGAGTTGGGCTATTAATAGCAGAAAGAAAATTAACCTAATTGTCATTATTTTTTGTTTTGAAATTTTTACTGATATAATATCAATTCAGTCTACTTCATCGCCTCCCCAATCGTAGCCATCATCTTCTCCGCTTCAACATACCCCCGGCCAATCATAAAATACTCATCCCCCTTTTTCAAAATAACCGTTGGAAAAGAATTCACTCCAAACTGCCCCGACAATTCAAAATCAGCAGCCGTAGCAGCCTTCATTTCTTCAGATAGAAATTGCTTCTCAAATGCTACTTTATCAAAACCAAAGGTTCCAGCAAGGTCTACATAAGTTTTTGTAAGATTAGTGTTATGGTTATTGGCGTAGAAGGCTGTTTGGATCGCTTTGAAGAAGAGGAGTTCTTTGGTCGCATCCATATTACGAGCCGTGACTACTGCTCTACACGCAGGTTCCGTATCGTAGATAAAGTCCTTGTTTTTTAGGATTTCGTATTTAAAGGGTTGTCCAGTTTTTTCATTGATCTCTTGCCAGTGGCTTTGGAGGAAGTCGCCTAGCTTGGTCATCGTTTCAGTTCCATGAGGGCGGAGACCACCCACAACAACTTGAAAACCGATGTTTGGCGGTAATTCTCTTTTTACCTGAGTAATCTCTGGGCCGAAGCCATAGCACCAGGAGCACATAGGATCACCGATATAAATAAGTTTATTTTCTTCTTCAGAAGCTTGAAAGTTCGACATAGTTAGTAATAAGCTGAGGAGTAATGTAATTCTAATCATGCCGTGAAGATAAGGAGAATTGGGAAATGCTTATCTAAGCCTTTAAAAATCTTTAGCAATAATAAAAAAAGAGCCTCCGAAAAATCGAAGACCCTTTTTAATTTAAACCTCAGTTACTGTTCTTCACTGAAGTTAAGGATTTTAGCCTGTCGGAGATTTCTTACCACTTCCGCAAAAATGATCATTTTCTAACAATGAACTTACGTAAGCAATCAAAAGTCACCGACAGCACTAAACTCCTGGCAGATTTTCTAGCTAGAACCTATCTGCCACTAAAATAGCTAAGTGCATCCTTACAGCCGAAACCGCTTTGGGCTTGGCTTAATTTCTTTGAGCGCAGTACTTTTTAAAATTTAGAATAAGTGCTTTTGCTTTGTGTATATAACAGGGCTGGGCTTTCTTTAGTTCCCGAGATTACAATAAATCAAAAAGCCCCCAGTGAAATATCACCAGAGGCTTTTATCGATTATTAGGTATTCTTTAGCAGGCTGCTAGTGTCTCGATTAATAGTTGTTGGACCTCAGTGAATATAAATTGTAAAAAGTAAAAGGGACCAAAAGCTGTTAAATGATTGTTAAGCTATAGATATACTTCTAAAAGAAAAGGCCCAATCGAAAACGATTGGACCCTGTGTGTATATTCTACATAGTATGTAATATTGTTTTGGCCGAAGCCTCAAATTATTACGAGATATATTCTTTACTTGGTGTTTTGACAATAGAGAACCAGTAGTTTTCTATTTGTTGAACCACCTCCAGGAATTTCATAAAGTCGATTGGTTTCTTAATATAGCTATTCGCATGATGTTTGTAGCTGCTGATCACATCTTTCTCCGCAGATGAGGTCGAAAGAATAATGACAGGAATCATACTGATTTCAGGATTAGTTTTAATTTTTTCTAAAGCCTCAATGCCGTTTAGTTTAGGCATATTCAAATCCATCAATACCAAATCCGGTCTGATCGCATCTTCAAACTCCCCAGTTTTGTTTAGGAAGTTCAGCGCCTCTTCTCCGTTTCTACAAATACTCAGATTGTTTTGCAATTTCAATGTCTTCAAAGCATTTTTAGTTAAAACAATATCTGCTTCATTGTCTTCTACGAGAAGTATTTCTATCGGTCTTAAGTAATTTTCCATTGTATGTTTCTAGTCTTTATAAGGTTATTAATAGTGATTAGTTTTGTGAATATCAATGGGAGCTTGAGGCTAATTCTCTAAATCATACAATTCCGGTGCCATTAATAATATTCCCTTTATTACTGGGGTAAACTGTGGGATGAAAGGGTATTCCTGATTTAGGCCATTCGTCATTGCTTTTACTCAAAAGGTCGTAAAGATTCGATCTACCCTATTTTTGTCCATCTCATTATGAGTCTAGCCTCAACACCAGCTTTGATGGATGAGACTAAGCTTGATCTCAGACTTGTTAAAACTGTACAACTACAGTAAAATATTTCAATTTCAAGAAACTTAAAAACTGATATTCAGTAATATAGATATTGTAAATATTAATATGTAAAAGAATCTCACGAACTAAGCCGCTACTCGTAAATAGGCTATTTTTTATTCTATGGGATTGGATTACAACTGAATAACAATTCCATGAACAAAAAACATTACAAAACTCTTCTGGCATTGCTTTGCCTTTTTACTACTCAATTATCAGCTCAGGAAATCACCCGCGGCCCCTATCTACAGGCCGTTTGTCAAGAGACCATTAACGTACGTTGGCGAACAAATACTGCAACGGATAGTAAGGTATGGTACGGCAATACACCTAATGATTTATCTCAAATTGCCGAATCTTTAATTATTACGGAAGAGCATGAAGTAGCTCTTATAGGTCTAGAGCCAAATACTACTTATTATTATGCAATCGGCAATGCTGACGGTCAGCTTGCTGGAGGAACAGAGGCTTACTACTTCGGCACTAGCCCCCTACCTGAGACTGGGGAACCGGTCACTATTTGGGCTTTAGGAGATGCTGGTCGTAAGAATGAAAACCAACGAGCAGTTCGTGACGCCTTTTATAGCTATCAGGGAAATACACCTATAAATCTGATTCTGACTATGGGGGATAATGCTTACACAGACGGAACAGATTCTGAATTCCAGGATGCTTGGTTTGAAAACATGTATGAGGACCGACTAATCAATTCCCCCCTTTTTATGACTTATGGAAACCATGACGGAGGGGCTGCCGATGGAGAAGACGGTACTGGAGTATACTTTGATATTTTTACTATGCCGACAGATGGTGCTTGTGGTGGAGTTCCTTCTGCAAATGAATCTTATTACTCTTTTGACTATGGAGATGTACATTGTATTTCTATAAATAGCTGGGACGTGGATCGTTCGCCTGATAGCCCAATGGTTCAATGGTTAGAGGAGGATCTAGCTGCAAATGACCGCATCTGGACTATTGTGAATTTTCACCATCCAGTTTACGATGGACGTAATGATATAGATTCAGATAATAAATCTCTGAATGTCGAAATGAGAGAATCCGTAGTTCCACTTTTTGACCAATATGGAGTAGACCTTGTTTTGATGGGGCACTCACATACCTATCAGCGCTCATACTTAATTGATGGCCACTATGGAATGTCTCCTACTTTCGACCCTACAACGATGGGAATCGATATGGGCAATGGCCAAATCGATGGAGACGGCGCTTATCAGAAAGAAGATGGAAAAGGAGTCGTTTATGTTATTGCTGGTACGGCTGGTACGGTTAACTCTGTAGATAATTTGTACCACCCAGTGATGTACCATAATTCTCTGACTCTGGGATCTTTTATCGTAGACATTACTCATGACCAGTTGGATGCGAAATTTCTTACGGAAGATGGAATTATTGACGACTACTTTACGATCACTAAAGATATTCCACCTGTTCAATTGGTACGTATTACGAATCCTTTGCAAGGTTTTACAAACCCACAGAGTGCGATCATTACAACTGAGGTGGGAGAGCAGGTTTCCAGTGTTTCTGAGGTTGAATTTTTTATAAATGAAAATTCTATTGGAGTAGATCAGACCTTCCCTTTTACAATGGATTACACATTTACGGTGGAAGGAGCTTATGATATTGAAATCATTGCGAACACCAATTTTGGAATTTATACAGACAGTGTGCATATTGTTATAGGCGATCAGGTCTATCTTTCTGATGTTGATGGTGATGGAACGCCAGACGATGAAGACGTCTGTGATGGAACGCTGGAACCAGGTACTATTTGTAATGATAACAATACTGCTACATACGATGATGTCTTTACAGAAAACTGTATTTGTGAGGGAACTCCTTACGACTGCCCCGTATTGCTGACCGACATCGGAACCCCCTGTGATGACAATGATCCAGCGACTTATGATGATATTGTAAATGGTAATTGCAACTGTGCAGGTATTCCTTTTGATTGTCCTGATGAACTTGCTAATACAGGAACACCTTGTGATGATAATGATCCAAATACCTTTGGAGAGGTACTTACTGCTGATTGTCAGTGTCTGGGGTTTACGGTTTCCAATGTGATCACTACAACTATATTACTTCAGCAACCCAGCGATGATGCTGAAGAGGATGTTGATGGTTCAATGAATCTGAATAGCTCTGATTTAGAGATGGTTAGAGATGATTCTAATCAAACAATCGGCTTGCATTACGCTGCTGCTAATATTCCACAAGGAGCTTACATCATTGAAGCTCGCCTTCAATTTACTGTAGATGAAATTGATACAGAGAATACAATTCTGAATATCTGGGGCGAACTATCTACGAATGGAACGACCTTTACTTCTTCAAATGGGAACATCACAGAGAGACTGAAAACGAGTAGCTCTATTACATGGGTGGTATCGGATTGGTTGAATATTGATAACAAAGGTGACCTGCAGAAAAGTCCTGATTTGAATTCTATCATACAGGAGATTATCCAACAATCAGATTATACTTCTGATAGCCCTATTACTTTTGTCCTTGAAGGAACGGGTAAACGAGTCGCACAATCAAAAGATAAATATTTGAGTGATGGGCCGGAGTTGGTATTGACCTATGGTTTTCCTTGTGTTGATACAGATAATGACGGTGTTTGTGATTCCGATGACCTTTGTCCCGATACTCCAGGTTCCATCGGCGAGTCCTGTGATGATGGTGATCCAGCTACGACTAATGATGTTTACAATGGAAACTGTGAATGTGTAGGTACTGCTTATGATTGTTCAATCGCGCAAGCGAATATCGGTAGCCCTTGCGATGATAGTAATGCCGGTACATATAATGATGCAATTGATGAAAATTGTAACTGTATCGGAACGGCATATGATTGTCCAGATTTGATGGCTGATTTTGGATCCAGTTGTAATGATAACAATGCTTCTACATATAATGACTTAATTGATGGAGATTGTAATTGCTCAGGGACCGTTTATGATTGCGAAACACTTCAAGCGAATATTGGAACAACCTGTAATGACAATAACAATAATACTACAAATGATGTCATCACTAGCAATTGTCAATGTGAGGGAGAATTAATAACGGGTACTATCACCGTTTCTACGAAAGTGAATAGCAGTTCTGATGATGCTGAAGAAAAAGCAAATGGCGCTGTAAGTTTAAGCAGTACAGACTTAGAGTTGGTAAGAGAAAATACGATGCAGACCGTTGGAATTCGTTTTGCAAATGCAAATATTCCTATGAATGCTACTATTGTTTCTGCACATATCCAGTTTACGACAGACGAAGCTGTAAACGAAAATCCAGCTGCGCTTACTATTTATGGAGAAGCTAATGCAAGCCCTCTGACTTTTGTAAAAGAGACCATAAATATCACAAGTCGTTCAAAAACAACTGCTTATGCAGATTGGCAACCCGAGGAATGGAATCAGGTAGGCGCGCAAAACAGCTTCCAGAGAACAGCCGACCTATCCTTGATCGTTCAGGAATTAATAGAACAGTCAGGATATCAGTCTGGCAATGCACTTGTCTTTCTAATCGAAGGAACGGGTAGGAGAGTGGCGGAGTCTTACAACGGATCTGTTGACAATGCTCCTGAATTGGTGGTGACTTATAGTAACAATGTACAAAGCTTTGATTGTCCAGTTTTGTCATTGAATGTCGGAGATGTATGTGATGATAACAATGCTTCTACAAATAATGATATAATAACTTCGGATTGTGAATGTCAGGGGACTACGTCTTTTGATTGTCCAATTTTGTCATTGAATGTAGGAGATGTATGTGATGATAACAATGCTTCTACAACTAATGATATAGTAACTTCGGATTGTGAATGTCAGGGGGAAATCATTCCTTCTTCCTCTACGGATATAGTTGTCTCAGTTAGTAGTGGAAACGATGATGCTGAAGAAAAACTAAATTCAGGAACTGTTCGAACGAATAGCAGTGACCTTGAATTAGCGGAAGACAATGGCATGGAACAACTTATTGGGATTCGATTTGCAAACCCAATGTTGCCATTAGGTGCCGTTATAGAAAACGCTTATATTCAGTTTACTTCAGAAGACAACGAAAATGTAAACCCTTGTATCCTGAATATCTATGGAGAGTTATCACCAAATTCTGTTGCATTTGCGCAAAGCAATAATAACATCAGTGATAGAACAAAGACAGTAACTACAGTATCATGGAACCCAACTGAAGAGTGGGAGGAGGGCGAAGATGGTGTTCATCAGCAAACAACAAACATTGCGAGCTTAATTCAGGAAGTAATTAATCAACCAGATTATTTATATAACAATGCTATTACAATTTTGATTGACGGAACGGGGATGCGGGCAGCGGAGTCTTTTGAGGGCAATCCGAACGCTGCTGCTAAACTAATGATCACTTACAATTCTAATTGCGAAGATGATGATAACGACGGTATTTGTAATGCAGTTGATCCTTGTCCAGACTTATCAGGAATACCAGGAGATAGCTGTGATGATGGCGATCCAGATACTTTTAATGACCTCATTCAAAATGATTGTAGTTGTGCTGGAGAAATTCCAACAGGCTTTGGTTGCGCTCAAATAAACGCTACGGAAAACGATGCTGAAGAAAAACCAAACGGAACAGTAAACCTAACCAGTAGTGACCTAGAATTAGCTGAAGAAAATCAAGATCAGATCATCGGTCTTCGCTTTGAGGGTTTACAAATTCCGCAAGGAGCTATTATTAGTAGTGCTGATGTACAATTTACGGTAGATGAAGCGAAGAACGTAAGTCCTTGTGAATTAACGATCTATGGAGAGCTACATGAAGACCCAGGGCCATTTACAGCGAACAATGGAAATATTAGTGGTAGAGTTAAGACCAGTACTTATTTATCGTGGATGCCAGAGGAGTGGCCAATGG